>WGNH01000005.1 GCA_016124665.1 Alphaproteobacteria bacterium
CGCGCGACTGGGTGCGCTACAAGCTGGATGCGGGTATTGATCATGTGCTCGTCGATGAGGCGCAGGACAATGCCCCCGAGCAATGGCTGGTGATCGGCGCACTGGTGGAGGAGTATTTTTCCGGCACCGGGATTGCACATGCCACGCCGAAGACGGTCTTCACCGTCGGTGACGAGAAGCAATCCATCTATTCCTTCCAGGGCGCGGAGCCGCGGCAGTTTCTGGCCTGGGGGGAGCGCGTCCGCCGCGAAGCCGATGCGGCCCGGCAGAAATTCGAGACCCCGTCCCTGTCCGTCTCCTTCCGCTCTTCACCGGTCATTCTGTCAGCCGTGGATCAGGCGTTCGAACCCGAGCGCCTGCTGGGGGAGAGGAAGGCCCTGACGGCAGCGCCGGAAACGAAATTCCTGCCGCCAGAGCGTGATTCTGCTGATATCACCCGCGCCGCCTATATGCCCTCACAGGAGGCTTTCGAGCGCTATCAGCCGCATCGGGCAGCGTTTCATGACCGGCCGGGGCTGGTTGAATTATGGCCCTCACTGCCAAGGGAGAAGAAAGCCGATCACCCCGATCCGGCAGAACCCGTTGACCGGGAAAGCCAGGCCAGCCCCAGTCACAGGCTGGCCGGGCTCGTAGCCGCCGAAATCCGCCGGATACTGGATGACGGTGATGCCATTCATGACAGCAGTACGGGAGTAATCCGCGCGGCCGAGCCGAAGGATATCCTGGTGCTCGTTGCTCGGCGCGGCGGGTTTTTCCGCGAATTGATCCGGCGTCTGAAGCAACTGGCCGTGCCGGTCGCCGGGGCTGACCGCATGGTGCTGACCGAGGAGCTGGCGGTTCAGGACCTGATCAATCTGGCCGAGAGTGCGCTTAATCCGCTGGATGATCTGAAACTGGCCGAATTCCTGAAGACGCCTTTCTTCGACCCGGCCGGCGCGCCACCGCCCATTGATGAAGACGTGCTGTTCAGACTGGCGCATGGCCGAAAGGGTTCGCTCTGGCAGGCATTGCGCGGCAGTGATGATCCTCTACTGACCGAAGCGCGAGAGGCGCTGATGCGGGCCCGAAGCCGGATCGAGACGGCCGGCGTCTATGGCTTCTTCGCCGATTTCCTGAATGAGCGTTCGGCCACCGGAGAGACGCGCCAGAAACGCCTGTTTGCCCGGCTGGGCGAGGAGGCACGCGACCCGATGGAAGAGTTTCTTGCCCGCGCCATCGCGTTCGAACAGCAGAGCACGGCCTCCCTGCGGGGTTTCATCGCCGAGCTGAAAGCCGGAGAAGGCCAGATCAAGCGTGAAATGGACAAAGGACGCGGTGAGGTGAGGGTGATGACGGTCCACGGCGCGAAAGGCCTTGAAGCGCCCATCGTGATCCTGCCGGATACCACGCAGAAGCCGCAATCGCGGGCGGACCGGAGCCTCTATTTCACCCCTGAATACGGGATTGTCTGGGGGCCGGGCGGGCCGGTCCGGCCCGAGATTATCGAGCGCCTGAGTGAGGCCGACGCGGCGAGTGCAGACGGGGAAAGTGCCCGCCTGCTCTATGTCGCGCTGACGCGGGCGAGTGACCGGCTGCTGGTCTGTGGCTGGAAGCGTTATGCGGCGCCCGGGCGGGTTGATCCCCGAAGCTGGTATGAGCGGCTGGAAACTTTATGGGATGGTGAAGGCTGGACCGGTTTCGACAGCCCCGTCACAGACGAGGACGGGAATGCCCTGACCGGCAAACGGTCGGGGAAAGTGCCGGACAAGCTTGGCAAGTCAGTGACATCCTCAATCTCCCTTTCCCTGCCCGATTGGGCGTTGCGGCCTGCACCGGAGGAAAGCCGCAAGGCGCGGATGGTGGCACCGTCCCATCTTGCCGACGGTCTCGAGAGCCCCGTGCTTTCGCCGCTGGCGGATGACGGGGGCCGGCGCTTCCGGCGCGGATCTCTGATCCACAAATTGCTGGAAACCCTGCCCGACCTGGATGCCGGGCGGCGCGAGGAGTCGGCACGGGCCTATCTGGCGGCGCAGTCCGATCTGGATGAGGGTCAGCGTGATCAGATTGCCGCCGAGACTCTGGCGGTGTTGAGCCATTCCGAATTTGCGCCTCTCTTTGGGCGGGACAGTCTCGCCGAAGTGTCTCTGACCGGCTCCGCCCCCGGGCTTCCGGACGGCATCATCCTGAACGGGCAGGTCGACCGACTGGTCGTGACCGATCACGAAGTTCTGATCGTGGACTATAAAACCAACCGGCCACCGCCGGCCGAAGCGAAGGATGTGCCGCGCCTCTACCTGGCGCAGATGGCGGCCTACCAGGCGCTTCTGCAGGCGATTCACCCGGACAAGGCGGTGCGTTGCCTGCTGCTCTGGACCGATGGTCCAAGACTGATGGAGCTGGAGGATTCTGCGCTGGAAAAAGCGCTCGCCTCAGGTGTGAAAGCTTGACGCGGCAAGCGGCAATTCCTAGGTGACGGCTGAACGGATTCCGCCCTTCGGGATTCGCCAGTCAAGAGGAGAGTTGCGATGTCGACCATAGCGGTCAGCGATGACTCGTTTGAAAACGACGTTCTGAAAGCCGACAAGCCCGTCCTGGTGGACTTCTGGGCAGAGTGGTGCGGTCCGTGCAAGCAGATCGGCCCTGCGCTGGAAGAGCTCGCGGCAGACATGTCGAGCGACATCACGATTGCCAAGGTCAATATCGACGACAATCCCATGACACCGGGCAAATACGGCGTCCGCGGCATCCCGACCCTGATGATTTTCCGGAATGGTGAAGTGGCCTCGACCAAGATCGGCGCCATGGCCAAGACCAAGATCGAGGAATGGATCAAGGAAACGCTGGTCGCCGCCGCGGCCTGATCCGGCTTTTCCTGAACGTGACAAGGGGCTCGCCAATTGGCGGGCCCTTTTTCTAATGCGGGATCACTGTCCGGAATGTCAGCCACAGCCGCCGCTGTCGTGGAATACAGTGCCCGGCAATAAGGTCGCTCTTTCGCGCCGGGATTTCATGCGTCCAGTCATAGCGCGCCGCGCCCAGATAGAAAGTTCAAACTGCGCGGTTCCGAAGGAGAAGGCAAAGCCGCAGCTTGGAGCACGCTTGCTATTGCCAATCATAACGCTTTGGCGTTTTCCCCGTCAGATCAATCGTAAAACACGAAGCGATTTCAGATGGACGCAGCGTAACCCAACTGTGGCTGTCAGATTGCTGCTTCCCTTCGGAAGGAATGCGAAGACGGTCAAAGCTTCCATCTTCAATTCGAATTTTTTCTTTGGGTATAGTCAACAATTCATAGCCATTCGCGAAGATCGAAATCTCTTCTATATGTTCAGCAATCTCTTGATTGCAGTCAAATAAAATCAAGCACCCGTTCAACTCCAATAAATTGCAGGTTGGGCTAAAACGGAAAATGAATGGCTCCGAGAGGGTTTGGAAGAAGAGGTTTTCTTGTTCAACTTCTAAAATGCCCGAGGAGCTCAAAGTGCGGATTTCATCACCCGTGCCATTCTTTTCATGATTCTTAGGACGCTCGATGCCTTCAACGCCTTCCACGAAACGCTCATAGAAAGGCGTTCCTGGCAAGATCCAGCTAAAACCAAAACCATACTGCGAGTTTTGTCTGAAATTCGTCTTTTGAGCGTTTGATTTCTCAGGAGGTTCTTTAATTTCTTTTGTGCCCCCCCCATAGGTCAATCCCATAAGCCCTTCGGAGTGAAGCCGTAACGATAGTGATGTTTGGAAGAAGAACTCGCCCTGACATACTTCCCATATCGAAGCGTTGAGTTTCACGCGTGTGCTCAAATGATCCAGTGGCATTCCAGATTCAAGAAGAAACTGGATTCGCTTTGTCGTCTGGTCGATACCTTGAAATTTTGCGCCAATGGCAGCGCCGATCTCATCGCCCCAAGCACTAAAGAAATCCTTTTGCTCCGCGTCGCTCAACGGAATGTCCAAATATCTTAGCCTGATAGCGTATCCACGATTGGAGTCGAGCGCCAACCGGATGCGCTCTCGATCAAAAACGTCACAGTGCTCGATGCTGTTCTCATAGGCGTGCTTTGTAAGATTCTCGACTATTCCCGGTGTCAGTCCAACATTGGTAAAAAAGACAAATGATGTTGGTTTCGGAGCCTCTGACTTCCGTTTTTTCAGCGCGCTGGCTAGATCTTCCCTGAACTTTTTCTTTATTTGTTTGCGATGTTCCTCGGTATCGGTGGCATCGTTTACAAAGCCGACAGCTCCGAAACATAGTCCCGCTTCGTGCCGACCTTCCATATCCCGAGCACCGTCAGGCCCGCCCTTGGGCAGGCGAGGTCGTATGTCGAAATACCCAGGCTGAATGGATAACACCTCAAGGCACATCCGCTCCCGTTTAACTTGGTTCGTATTCAGCCAGTCTTTTAGGCGGCGGTCGGTTTCAGTCATTTGTACTTTGATGCGATTTCACGATATGTTGCCCTTTGTAGCATATACATGTTTTGGGTTCATCCACTTTAATGTGATGACCATAGTCTAACTAAACTCTGACGGCTCCTAAGGAGTCACAAGCTAACCGCTCGTTGTATGCGGTGTCATCCCGGAATTGAGGCCCAGCACCTCTCCGGCAAGATAGAGCGAGCCGCAGATCAGGATACGCGGTGCGGGTTCGTCCCGGGTCGCGTCGGCAATGGCGGAGAAGAGATCGATATTGGCTTCGGCCACCAGACCGGCGCTGCGGGCGGCGGCCACGATGTCTGCCGGGCTTTGCGAGCCGCCACGTCCACCGGAAAAGCTGATCGCCTGCACACGGCGGGCAAGACCGGAGAAATGCGCCAGATAACCGGCGGCATCCTTGTTGGGCGAGAAGGCACAGATCAGCATCAACGGACGCGGAGCGCGGGCTTCCAGATCGGCCAGGGCGCGGGCCAGCGCCTGACCCGCCGCTTCATTATGGCCGCCATCGAGCCAGACTTCGGCTTCGCCCGCTGCTTCCGCTACAGGGCCGGACGTCAGGCGTTGCAGGCGGGCGGGCCAGACAGCGTGTTCCAGACCGTTGCGCACGGCGGGCTCATCATAACCGGCGGCCCGTGCGGCCGCGACAGCTATGCCGGCATTGATGATCTGGTGTTCGCCGACAAGGGCCGGGCGCGGCAGATCCCACAACAGGTTTTCTTCCTCATAGACGAGGCGGTCGTGTTCGGACCAGGCACGATAGTCGCGGCCCCAGAGGCGCAAGGGCGCGCCAATGGCGTGGCCAATGGCCCCGATGCGGTCTTCGGCCTCATCGCGCTGCGGACCGATGATGGCGGGGACGCCCTTCTTGAGGATGCCCGCCTTCTCACCGGCAATCCCGGCAATGTCCGGGCCCAGGAACTCTGTATGGTCGAGACTGACGGGGGTGATGACGCTGACCTGCGGCTTGCCGATGACATTGGTGGCGTCAAACCGGCCCCCGAGTCCGACTTCAAGAATCAGGCGATCGGCAGCGGTTTCAAAAAAGAGCAGAAAGGCGGCGGCCGTGGTGATCTCGAAGAAGGTGATGGGCGCACCGTCATTGGCCGCTTCACAGCGCGCAAAGGCCTCCATCAGGCGGGCATCGTCCACCGGTTTCCCGGCCAGTACGATCCGCTCGTTGAAACGCACCAGATGCGGCGAAGTATAGACGTGGACGCGCTCGCCCGCCGCTTCAGCAATCGCCGTCAGATAGGCACAGACCGAGCCCTTGCCGTTTGTGCCCGCGACATGAATGACCGGCGGCAAACGCAGATGCGGATTACCGAGCTTTTCCAGAAGGGTTTCGAGCCGGTCCAGCGACAGGTCGATCTTTTTCGGGTGAAGGGAAGCCAGCCGGTCCAGCACCGGCTGAAGCGTGTCAGCCGCCGGCATGGTCGGCGGGCTGAGCGGGGCGTTTGAGCGCCGGGACGTTGGAGCCACCGCGCTTCATCAGCGTGCGCAGCATACGGCCCAGCGTTTCACGCATTACATGGCGGTGGACGACGCGGTCGATCATGCCTTTTTCAAGCACGTATTCGGAGGTCTGGAAGCGTTCGGGCAATTTCTCGCGGATGGTCTGTTCGATCACGCGGCGGCCGGCAAAACCGATCATGGCGCCGGGTTCGGAGATGTGGATATCGCCCAGCATGGCATAGGAGGCTGTCACTCCACCCGTGGTCGGGTCGGTGAGAACGACGATATAGGGCAGACCCGCCTCGTTGAGGTCCTGCACCGCCAGCGTGGTGCGCGGCATCTGCATCAGGGAGAGGCAGCCCTCCTGCATGCGCGCCCCGCCGGCGGCGGTAAAGGCAATCAGGGGTGTGCGGTCTTTCACCGCGGCATTGGCGGCCGTGATGAAGGCTTCGCCTGCGGCCATGCCCAGGGACCCGCCCATGAAAGCAAAATCCTGCACCAGAACCGTTGATGGCACGCCGCCAATTGCGCCCTGGCCGATGGACATGACATCCTCGCGGCCGGTTTTCTTGCGGGCGGCGGACAGACGTGAGGTATAGGGCTTGTCGTCCTTGAACTTCAGAGGATCCTTGGGCACCTCCGGCATGGCCAGAGTCGTCCATTCCCCGTCAAAGGTGAATTTGAAGCGGTGATCCGGCCCGATCCGCATGTGATGCCCGGCAGGAGTCACGAACATGCCGGCTTCCAGATCCTTGTGGAAGACCATCTCGCCGGACACCGGGCATTTCACCCAGAGATTTTCCGGCGTGTCCCGCTTGGAGAACATTTTCGAGACACCGGGAGGGGTCAGTCGTTCCAGCCAGCTCATGACAATCCTGTTTACGACGCAGCGCGCACCGCTGCCGAAATCCTGGAAACCAGTTCTAACGCAGTTTTCGTGCCGCCGTCATGGTTTGCGCTCACAATGGCGCTACCCACCACAACCGCATCGGCACCGCCAGAGGCAATTTCAGCGGCTTCTTCGGGCGTTCTGACGCCAAAACCGACTGCTACGGGCAGGCCCGTCGCCGTCTGCACGCGCTTGACCGCCTCAGCGACATCGGTGACCGCCCCCTTGCCCATGCCGGTGACGCCGGTGGTGGAGACATAATAGACAAAGCCGCTCGATCCCTCGGCCACGGTTTTCAGGCGGTCATCATTTGTCGTCGGGGTCGCCAGCCGGATGATGGAAATGTTCACGGCGGCCAGCGCTTCACGAAGCTCCGTGTCTTCCTCGGGCGGCAGATCGACACAGATGAGCCCGTCGACCCCGGCTTTGGCGGCGGCTTTCGCGAAATTCGCATAGCCGAAATGGTGGACCGGATTGGCATATCCCATCAAAACCAGCGGCGTGTCCGGATGCTTCGCGCGGAATTGATTGGCGAGGGCGAGCGTGCCCCTGAGCGTCATGCCATTGTCGAGGGCGCGCAGGGCGGCGGCCTGGATCGCGGGGCCATCGGCCATGGGGTCGGTAAAGGGCATGCCGAGCTCGATCACGTCGGCCCCGGCAGCGGGAAGCGCGTCGAGCAAGTCTGCCGTCTCGCCGTCACCCGCCATGATATAGGTGACAAACCCGGCGCGGTTATCGGCTTTCAAACGCGCAAATGTCGTGGTGAGGCGGTTCATTGATCGGGCTCGCACGGATAAATGTGAAGCGTCATCCCGATTGCATCGGGATAGCCGTAGTTTCGTTCTAGCCGACGCAAACAGGCGCTGATGTCATCACTCGTAGGACGAATGTATGTATCAGGCCGCTCAAAGACCGGGCGCTGGTCAGCGTCGGAGATATCTTCGGCGAACAACGGGTCACCGACCGGAAAGATTGTCGATGTTTCGACTTCCCAGCCATTGGCGATCAGCAAGTCATGGAATCGCGGCGCATTTTGCCAGCGTTCGGTGAGATATAAAGCCTGCCCCACTGTACCGGAAACATCCCAATGGCCGCGATCACCATGCGGGCACCCCGAACGCGGCAGTTCATTGCAGTGGATGTAGAGCGGGGTCTCATGCGTCGGGACAAAGCGGTAGGGCTCCGGCAGCTCAAAGCCGAGCTCGCGTTCGAGTATCGCCTGATCGTCCGCCAGAGCAGGTGTTACAAAGGCTATCGCTGCCAGAGCAGCAAACAACCCCCTCACGCCTCGTATCCGTCTTCCTCTGCGGAAGCCGGATGCTCTTCCCTCTCCCTCAAGGGAGAGGGAAAGGGTGCGAACCCGCAAGGGTGAGTGCCCGAGGGTGAGGGGGATCATACTTCAACCCCCAACATCCGCGCGACCTGGGGCACATCCTTGTCGCCGCGGCCGCACATATTCATCAGGATGATGCCGTCCGGACCCAGCTCCATGGCCAGATCGCGCACTCGAGCGAGCGAATGGGCGGGTTCGAGCGCCGGAATGATGCCTTCCAGCTTCGAGCAGAGCTGGAACATCTCCAGCGCCTCGTCGTCGGTGGCCGAGACATATTCGGCACGCTTGACGTCGTGCAGGAAGGCGTGTTCCGGGCCTATGCCGGGATAGTCCAGCCCGGCGGAAATGGAGTGGCCCTCGATGATCTGGCCGTCCGCATCCTGCAACAGATAGGTGCGATTGCCGTGGAGGATGCCCGGCTCGCCGCCATTGAGGCTGGCGGCATGATCGGGCGTATCGAGTCCCTTGCCAGCGGCCTCGACACCGATCAGGCGGACATCCTCGTCCTCCAGAAAGGGGTGAAAAAGCCCCATAGCGTTTGAGCCGCCACCGATGCAGGCGACCGCCGCATCCGGCAATCTGCCGATCCGCTCCAGCATCTGTTCGCGGGCCTCGCGCCCGATCACGGACTGGAAATCGCGGACCATCATCGGATAGGGGTGCGGGCCGGCGACCGTGCCGATGACATAGAAGGTCTCGTCCGGATAGGTCACCCAGTCGCGTAACGCCTCGTTCATCGCATCCTTCAACGTGCCGCGCCCGGAAGTGACGGCATGCACCTTCGCGCCCAGCAGCTTCATGCGGAAGACATTCGGGGCCTGACGTTTGACGTCGGTGGCGCCCATGAAAACCTCGCAAGGCAGGCCGAAGCGCGCCGCGACGGTGGCGGTGGCGACGCCGTGCTGGCCGGCGCCGGTCTCGGCAATGATGCGGGTCTTGCCCATCCGTTTGGCCAGCAGGACCTGACCCAGACAGTTATTGATCTTGTGCGCGCCGGTATGATTGAGCTCGTCGCGCTTGAGCCAGATCTGCGCGCCGCCGAAATGTCCGGTCAGGCGCTCGGCAAAATACAGGGGGCTGGGACGGCCGACATAATGTTTGAGGAAGTCCTCGAACTCGGCGGTAAAGGCCGGATCGGCCCTTGCATCCTCATAGGCCTTTTCCAGCGCGAGAATGTTCGGCATCAGGGTTTCGGCGACATAGCGCCCGCCGAACTCGCCGAAACGGCCCTGAGCGTCCGGATATTGCGAAAAGGCGTTGGGTTTAACGGTCATGAGCAATTACCTGCGGCTTCATCCGGCCTGACCGGATGATCTCGGGGTCCTCCGATTATATCGGAGGAAGACGGTGCAATATCGGTATTCAAACTAGTCCCTCAACGCCTTTGCGAAGGCCGCCATCTTTTCCGCCGACTTTTCACCCGGGGCCGCCTCGATCCCTGAGGAGACATCGACCGCGCTTGCGCCGGACGCCTCGACCGCGGCGCGGACATTGGCGGCATCGAGCCCGCCGGACAAGAGCCAGGGCGTGGTGATGTTCAGCGATTTCAGCAGTGCATAATCATAGGCCGCGCCCCAGCCACCCGGACGCGTGGCGCCTTTGGGTGGTTTGGCATCAAAAAGGATCATGTCGGCGATGCCGTCATAGGCGGACGCGGCGTCCAGATCGGCGGCCGTGGCGACGGGCAGCGCCTTGATGATCTTCCGGCCCGTGCGTTCGCGGATTTCCGCGGCGCGCGCCGGTGTTTCCTGGCCGTGAAGCTGGATCCAGTCCGGCGCGAAGACGTCCATGATTTCGTCCAGCAGGGCATTGCCGGCCTCCACAGTGACCGAGACCGCTTCCAGCTTATTCATTGCGGGCCGGAAGGCGTCCGCGGCCGCGGCCGGATCGATATGGCGCGGTGAGGGCGCAAAATGCACAAAGCCCGCCCAGCGCACGCGCCGGGCGATCGCAGCCCGCACATCATCGCGCGTCCGCAAGCCGCAGAATTTGATGTCCGTCATGAAAGGGCAGATAGCCTATTTTGCGGAGGCGTCGACCCGCTCGCGCAATTCCTTGCCGGTCTTGAAGAAGGGCACGTATTTGTCCTTCACCGAGACCGATTCCCCGGTGCGCGGATTGCGGCCTTCGCGGGATTTGCGGTGGCGGACCGAAAACGCTCCGAAACCGCGCAATTCCACCCGGTCGCCCCGGGCCAAGGCGTCGCCGATCTCGTCAAAGATGGCATTGACGACGCGTTCGACATCCCTCTGGAACAGGTTCGGATTCTCTTCGGCGAGCTTGGCAATGAGTTCCGACTTGATCATGAATATCTCCCTGCGCGCGTCACGGTTTTACGTTGCGCCAGCCGGGGCCGGTGAGTCAATGAAATATATCAAGAAAAAGGCCGGACGCAGTGCGCCCGGCCAGATTTTCCATAGTCTGCGGAGCCGGATTACTTCCCGGCTGCCGATTTCACAGCGTCACGCACCTCGGCGACTTTCGCCGATTTCACGATCTCGATGCCATTGGCCTCAGCATATTCTACCAGCTGGGTCTTGGTCATGGCGTCGAAGTCGTCGCCCGCCTCATCGGAGGTTTTTTCCTTGGACGCGGCTTTCTTGGCCGCCGGTTTGGCATCTTCCTTGGCCGGAGCGGCGTCCTTCAGAGCGGCACCGAGGATATCCCCCAGCGACGCGCCGGAGTCCGACGAACCATATTGCTGAACGGCTTCCTTCTCCTCGGCGATTTCCAGCGCCTTGATGGAGAGCGACACACGGCGCGAACCCTTGTCGATATTTGTGACGCGGGCATCGATCTTGTCGCCGACGGCAAAACGCTCGGGGCGCTGCTCATCACGATCGCGCGACAGGTCGGACTTGCGGATGAAGGACTTCATATTATTGCCTTCACCGAAGGTGACCTCGATACCACCGGAAGTGATCTCGCTGACGGTCACGGTGATGGTCTCGTTGCGGCGATAGCCGCCCTCGTCCATCGGATCGCTGGCCAGTTGCTTGATGCCGAGGGAGACGCGCTCCTTCTCGATATCGATGTCCAGCACCTTGGCGTGAACAATGTCACCCTTGCTGTAATCCTTGACCGCTTCATCGCCGGACTTGTTCCAGTCGATGTCGGAAAGGTGGACCATGCCGTCAATCTCGTCATCGATTCCGACGAAGAGGCCGAATTCGGTGATGTTCTTGACTTCACCTTCCACGGTGGAACCGATCGGGTGCTTCTCGGCCAGCACATCCCAGGGATTGCGCTGGGTCTGCTTGATGCCGAGCGAGATGCGGCGCTTGTCGGAATCGACGTCGAGCACCATGACATCCACTTCTTCCGAGGTGGACACGATCTTTCCGGGATGGATGTTCTTCTTCGTCCACGACATTTCGGAGACGTGCACCAGACCTTCGACACCGGATTCCAGTTCCACGAAGGCACCGTATTCGGCGATATTGGTGACACGGCCCTTGAAGGTCGCGCCGACCGGATATTTCGCGGCAATGCCTTCCCACGGGTCGGACATCAGCTGCTTCATGCCGAGCGAGATGCGCTGGGTTTCCGGGTTGATGCGGATGATCTGGACGTTGACCGTCTGGCCGACCTCGACCACTTCGGACGGGTGACCCACGCGGCTCCAGCTCATGTCGGTGACGTGCAACAGGCCGTCAATGCCGCCGAGATCGACGAAGGCACCGTAATCGGTGATGTTCTTGACGATGCCTTCGCGGGCTTCACCCTCGGCCAGCTGGCCGACGAGTTCCGCACGCTGTTCGGCACGGGATTCTTCCAGCACAGCGCGGCGCGAGACCACGATATTGCCGCGCGGGCGATCCATTTTCAGGATGGCGAAAGGCTGTTCGATATTCATCAGCGGGCCGACATCGCGGACGGGGCGGATATCAACCTGCGAGCCTGGCAGGAAGGCGGATGCGCCGCCGAGATCGACGGTAAAGCCGCCCTTCACGCGGCCGACAATGGCGCCATTCGTCGGTTCTTTCTTCTCGAAGGCTTTCTCGAGGCGGTCCCAGCTTTCTTCGCGGCGGGCCTTGTCGCGCGAAATAACAGCATCGCCGAGCGCGTTTTCAATGCGCTCCAGATAAACCTCGACATCATCGCCGACCACGGGCGCTTTCGAGCCCGGACCCGTGAATTCACGGAGCGGGATGCGGCCTTCGGTCTTGAGACCGATATCGACGGTGACGAAATCGTTTTCGACCGCGGTGACGCGGCCCTTGATTACAGAACCTTCAGCGAGGTCCTGACCCGCAAAGCTTGCTTCAAGCATGCTCGCGAAATCATCGCGGGACGGGGTTTGGGTTTGGGTATCGGACATGATTGGAAGTGAACTCCGGTATGAAACGATATTCCGGCCAGCCGGTTGTCTCCGGCGGTCTTGCCGCAATGGGCCAATTTCATACGCGTTGTGCCGCCAGTTGGCGGGAGGTTAAACAATGGGCCTTTTCAAGGGGTCAGGTGCCAAAGGGAGGAGAGTCCCTCATGCGGCGGGCCTGTTCCTCAAAAAGGTCCGGCTAGGTGCGCGGTGCGGCGCCCGTCTTGTTCTGGATAATGCGGACGGCCTCAGCGAGCGTGGCGTCTATACTCAAATGAGTCGTATCCAGCAAGACAGCATCCTCTGCCCGCATCAGTGGGGCGGTTTCGCGCGAGGCGTCGCGCTGGTCCCGTTCGGCCAGCTGACGGGCAATATCCTCGAGCTGAACCGTGTCACCACTGGCCACCAGTTCGCGCCACCGGCGCTCGGCCCGGACACGGGGTTCGGCATCGATATAGAATTTCACATCCGCGTCGGGACATACGACCGTGCCGATATCCCGCCCATCCAGCACGGCACCACCCGGCTGTTCGGCAAAGCGGCGCTGCAAATCAAACAGGGCGGCGCGCACGGCGGGCTGGGCCGCCACCACTGATGCGGCCGCACCGGCTTCTGCCGTGCGGATCGCGGCCTGATCAATGCGTTGCGGGTCCAGCGTTTTTGCGGCGTCTGCGGCGGCTTCGGTATCGCCGGGGTCCGCCCCGGCCTTCAGGAGTTCAACCGCAACAGCGCGGTAGAGCGCACCGGTGTCGAGATGAGCGAGGCCGAATGTCCGGGCCAGGCCCCGGGCGACGGTGCCCTTGCCGGATGCCAGAGTGCCATCTACCGCAATGATCATTGTCTCACCTCTATTCTGGCGCCGAGCGCCGACATGTCCTCGATGAATGACGGATAGCTGGTGGCAATCATCGCGATGTCATCGACCGCAGCGCCGCCGCGGGCGGCCATGCCCAGAACCAGAGCCGACATGGCCATGCGGTGATCCCCGTGAGTGATCACCTCACCGCCCCCGGGGACCACACCACCGGTAATTACCAGATCATCGCCGTCAATCCGCGCTGCCGCACCATTGGCCGTCAACATCGCACAGGTGGCGGCCAGGCGGTCGCTCTCCTTGGCCCGCAATTCGGCCAGACCGCGCAGGCGGGACGTGCCTTTCGCAAAGGCGCAAGCCACCGCCAGGACCGGGTATTCGTCGATCATGGACGGGGCGATATCCGCCTCGAGATCAATGGCGGACAATTGGCTGGCGCGCACACGCAGATCGGCGATGTGCTCTCCGGACGCCTGCCCCGCGGGCGTGAAAGACAGGTCCGCGCCCATGCGGCACAGCGCTTCATAAAGGCCGGTGCGGGCCGGATTGGTCATGACACGGGAGAGCGTCAGGTCTGATCCCGGGATGATCAGCGCGGCGATTGTGGCAAAGGCACCGGACGACGGATCACCGGGCACTTCGACATCGCAGGCTGTGAGGCATTGCGGGCCGCCGAGCCGGATGATCCGGGCACCGCCTTCAGGCTCCACCGTGAGTCCGGCACCGAACAGTTTCAGCATGGTCTCTGTGTGATCCCGGGTGGCGTGATCTTCGCGCACAATGGTTTCACCGGACGCGCCAAGGGCGGCGAGCAGAATGGCGGACTTGACCTGGGCGGAGGCGACCGGCGGGCGATAATCAATGGCATTCAGGATGGAGGCGTTGAGCTGCACAGGCAGGCGTCCACCGTTAGCCGTTATGTCCGCGCCCATCTGCATCAGGGGTTCTGTCACTCTTCCCATCGGGCGGGATGACAGGCTGGGATCGCCGATAAAGTGTGCGCTCGCCCCCGCACCGGCCACGGCCCCCATCATCAGCCGCACCCCTGTTCCCGAATTGCCGAAATCGAGCGGCGTGTCCGGACTCCGGAAGCGGCCGCACCGGCCGGTCACGGTCCAGTTTCCTGGCCCGGTTTGGACGACAGAGGCGCCCAGCCGACTCACCGCTTCTGCGGTCGCCAGAACGTCATCGGATTCCAGCAATCCGGAAATCCGTGTCGTGCCGTTTGCGAGCGCGCCGAGAATGAGCGCGCGGTGCGAAACCGACTTGTCGCCGGGCGTAATCAACTGTCCCCGCAAGGGCTTGAGAGGCTGTGATCTGGCGGCTCGGGGAGCAGGCCGGGAGATGGGGGTCATGGGGGTAATGAACTTTTTACGGGTCAGCAGACATAGGCTTTTGACAGGAGGCGGCTATCGTGGCAACGACGCGCGCCGAAAACATCTGTCAATGGGGATCGTCATGGCCAAACCCGATCTCGGCGAGAAGCAGATTTGTCCGGAATGCGGATCGAAATTCTACGATCTGAACAAGGATCCTGCCCATTGCCCGAAATGCGACCACGAATTCACGCCGGAGGCCGTTCTGCCGCCCGTGATCAAAGCGCCTGTGCCGGAAAAGTCCAATGAAAAGGACGACAAGGCCGAGGACGAGACCGACGAGGACGACGAAGAGGACGAGGATGACATCCCCGAACTCGACGATGATACCGTGGTTCCGCTGACGGATGCCGAGGACGATGATGACGACGACGATGATGATGACGAGGATGCCATCGACATCGATGCTGACGCCGATCTCGACCTGGATGACGATGATGATGATGACGTGCTTCTCGACGATGAAGAAGACGAGGACGACTTCGAAATCGACGAAGAAGACGAGGATGATATCTAGGCGCTAAAGCCGCTTGATTGGCGCGGGGGCTTTGACTAGTTTCCGCGCCTCGCACCGTCCCATGGGTGCAAACAGTTTTCGGGGCTATAGCTCAGTTGGGAGAGCGCTTGCATGGCATGCAAGAGGTCGTCGGTTCGATTCCGACTAGCTCCACCACCCTTCGCCTCCGGCTTCGGGTGGCTTCGCCCGCCCGAAGGCGGCACAGGCGAAGAGGTGCCCTGCGAAGCTTTTTGCGCAGCAGGGCCCGGCAAGCCAGCACATCGTTCGAGCAAATTCTGCCGCGCCGGACAAGGCGCGGCGTTGCTCTTCATGCTGCGGCCTAGAATCGCCGGCCGATCCCCAGGCCGGCAAAGTATTGCATGTCGTCGCCCCGCAGGGTGACGATCGGGCTGTCAGCATAATCGCTCTGCAGGCGGCTGGCACCGAAAATGCCGGTGACAGACCAGCTGTCCGTTACCTGTTGATCAAGGAAAAGGGTGAGGCCGATATCCTGTATTCCGCTGCTGGCGGCATAGACCGGCAGGCCGCTGGCCGTTGCGCCAGCCGCGTCGACCGAAAACAGCCGGTCAGCATAATCGTCCGGTGAGCCGGAGACCGAGAGGTTGGCGATAAACAGCGTGGTCCGCGACAAGGGCGTGGCATAAGCGGCGGAAGCCGACCAGAACGCGCCGCCGAACTCACCGGTCACATCGCCGCCGGCGCGGCCGCTGATATAGAGCCGGTCATATTGATTGAGCACCCCGTTTGCGACCTGGACGCGGACAAACCCGCCCGCCACAACGCCGCCATCGACTTCCGGCAGCAGATCCACAACCACATCACCCGTGTCCTCGTCACGGCCGCCATAGACACGGAAATACGCTCCGGCCTCGACATTGCCTTCATTGTAGAAGCTGGCGGAAACGCCCGGCCCCTCGACCTGGTAGACCACACCGCCGAGCGTCGCCCGTCCGGCCGCAAACGGAATGAAGCGATAACTGTCGGCACCGGGAGACTCCGGCAGCGCAGCAATACCGCCGGCCACGAAATTCGGGGCACCGCCCGATTCTTCCTGGGCCAGAACGGGGCTGGCCATCAACAGGCTGGCAAGGGCGGCAAGGCGTAACATGGGCTCACTCCGGTTATGGTTTGCAAATACTTACGAGAACCGGACAAATCCGGATGACTTCGGAACCGGTTTTTTACGCTCTTCTGGTAAAGAGCGGCTTATGAAACATGTCCTTCCCCTTCTTGCAGCCCTTGCGCTGCTCCCGGCCGCGCCCGCCCTTGCCATTGGCGGCGGGGGTGGCGGCGGTCAGGCCGAAGCCCACGGGGCTGAAGCTCCGGCGCAATCCGGCAGCAGCCGCCAGCACCGGCCGATCACCTCGTCGGAAGCCTATGTGCCGCTGACGCCGCTGACGGCGACGGTGCATTCCGACTTCCGCTTGCGCGGTATCCTGCATATCGAGGCCGGGCTGGAAATTCGCGACAGCCGCCAGCGCAGCCGGGCGTCGCAGATGATGCCGCGCCTGCGCGACCGCTATACGTCGGCACTCGCCATGTATACCGGCGCCAATTACCGCTATGGCGATGTGCCGGATGCCGACCGGATTGCCGCGCTTCTGCAGCAGGCCACGGATGATGTGCTGGGAGCCGGAGAAGCCGATGTCCTGCTCGGCATGGTGATCATACACGAAAACTAGCATTTGCCGCCGGGGCGGCGCTAGGCAATGCCGTCCATGAAGCGGGCGAGGTCGAGGTCGAGCGTAGTCACGCCATCGGCGTCGTGCGTCGACAGCAAGACATCCACCTTGTTGTAGACATTGAACCATTCGGGATGGTGGTCCATCTGGTCGGCTTTCAGCGCCACGCGCGACATGAAACCGAAAGCTTCATTGAAGTCCGCGAAGCGGAAAACCTTGCGGATGGCATCGCGGCCGTCGACCACGTCCCATCCGGACAGGTCCGAAACCGCTTTCTGTGCGCCGATCTTTTCAGCCATGACTGCCTCCCGTTACTTGTGCAGGAGGCAGCATGCCGATTGCGCGCCCCGGATCAAGCGGGCTTGTGCCGCCAGGCCGAGCGATAGATCAGGCCGAGGCCCAGCGTCAGAACGAAGACCGCAAGCGCGATCCAAAAGGCATAGGCCTGAAAGGCCATGGCAAGTCCCGCGAGCAGGATCACCGGCACCAGTGCGACAAAGGCCTGCAGGGTGGTCCAGCGGAAGAGGAGCTCGATCCATTTGCCGATTTCCGCCGTGATCGGCCGGAAAAAGGCAATCAAAACGAGAACGGCCAGGCCGAGCTGAACCGCGCCCAGCCAGCTATCCGCCGGTAAGTTGATGATGGCGTGTCCGATAACAGCCGGCCAGATTGTGCCGGTGCGCAAGGTGGTAAAGGCGAAAGCGAGACTGGCAACCATGACCGAAACGCTGGTGGCGATCATGGCCGGATCGGTAGAGGCATATTGCACGTGCAACAGGGCAAAGGGCACGGACGTAAAGAGGATGGCCGCACCCGGCGCGATAACTTCCGTCATCCGGCCCAGCGCATAACCCCGCCATGTCACTTCCTCTAGCAGTGGCACCAGACCGAAACTGCCGACAAAGAGAAATGTCCAGAAGCGCATATCCCATGGCGTTTCACGCAAGGCCGCCCAGACGGGCGTGTCCTGCCCGAACGGGGCCACATCCTGCAGGAAAAGGACGAGCGTGGCCGGCGCGCCGGCCACGAGGCCCAGTGCAACGCCCCATTTGATGATGCCAAGCGTCGAGAGATTGCCCTTGCCCAGCGCATGACTTTTCAAGCTATGGCGTCCGCGCAGAAGACCGAACAGCGCCGCCAGGCCGATCAGTACGCCATACTGGACAGCGAAAATCCGCAACATCGTCCAGGCGCCGCCCAGAAGGTTCTGTTCATTGCCTGCGAGCCCCAATGCTTCGCCCAGCGAGGGTGTGAACAGGGACTGTGCCATGACCGCCGCGCCGGTGGACGCGCCGATCAGCAGGACGACTTCCAGCCCGCCAACAAATGCCGGAATGATCTTGAATTTACGATTGGGGGGTTCGAATGCGGTGTGAGGTGATGTCATGTTCTGGCTCCGTGATGACCGGTTGAAGATGTCGGAGCGTAGACAAGCCGCTTAACGCCAGCGCGTCGTCCGGAAGGCTATAGAAAGACAAACCGGACGTTTTTAATTAGAATATTCAGTGCTTTATTTATGCATAAAAAGCCGCCGCCAGGCAGCCGGAGAGGTGTTCAACTCACGCCGGAAGGCCTCATACATGGCAGATTTTGAACCAAATCCGGCATCCAGGCCGAGGGCCAGTGTTGTCACGCGCGCATTGGCAGGATCCCGGGCCAGCCGCTCCATCTCCTGAAGGCGGGCTTGCAGAACCGCATCGTGGAAATTGGTGTCGCCACCCGCGCGAAAGGCCTGGGTCAGACGCTCCGGCGCCCAGCCCATTTCGTCTGACAATCGTGGCGCCGTAAGTTCTGGATCGAGATATATCCGGCTTTCCGCCAGGCGGCACGTTACGGCTTCGAAGTCGGCCCGGGCCGCGGCAAGATCAATCGCTGGCCGGGGCGCGCTGGCGGGTGCCGACAGAAATATACCGGGCCGTGTCAGGCCCCGATGGGCGACATAGGCGACTTGCAGGATCTGGAAGCCGAGCAAGGCACCTACATGCACGCTGACGGGCAGTATGCCGAGAATGGAATTGGGCACGGCCAGAAGCGCAGCCAGGATGACAATCAGGGAGGAGATCGCCCAGACTTCCATCCAGCCGGGATCCAGTTCTGCCAGATTGGAATACCGGTCCTTCAGTTTGCGCCGCATCTGCCGGGCCATGTGCAGCACCATGACCGGCCATGCGGCTGAAACAAGAAGCGCCACGAGGGGCAGAAAGATCAGCCAGCGCGGCGCGGAATTGGCAATGATAGCGCCCGAGCGCGTTTCCAGCTGCACGATGAGCGGCAGGAGCGCCAGCACCATTGCGACACCGGCCATGGCCCCGATCTGTGGCCAGATTTCCAGTTGCCGGGACTGGCGCGCGCGTGCATAGATCAGCTGGGCAGGCCCTAGACAGAACAGCAGGAATTGTCCCAGCGACAGCCAGACAATCGGCCAGAATTCGGGAAGACCTGTACTGACCGCTATTGTCCCGAATGCGCCGCCTTGTGCGGCCAACCAGAACAACAGTCCGCCATCCGCCGCCCCGAAAGGACGTTTGGCAGCAAGGATGGCGATCAGAAAAAGACAGATCGCACCGCCCAGAATGGCTAGAGTCAGTATCAATTCGAATCGTATCCGATTGCTGTCAGCCGAAAATTAACGCGTTTCTGCTCTAATGCTGCATTCTGTGGATGGAAAGGAGACGGAAATGACCCGTTTTCTAAAATCAGACTCTAATCCGGCTGGTCACAAGCTGGAAGAAATATTGATGGAATTGCGGTCGGACGTTCTGATCCGCTGTACCAAGATTGCCGGGGACCACCGTCCGGAGGCACTGAAAGTGTTGTCCAACAACATGAAGGTGCTGGAACACCTGACCGCCGCCATCGAGCTGGCGCAGGATTCCACAAATGTGCTGGACCGGGCGTTTGGGCCGTCCGAGGCACAGGATGGCGGCGAACCGAGGATCGGCGTCGCCTGACCTAGGCCGCGAGACTTTCGCCGCGCAATAGTTTCGGAAGATCACCGGTCTCGCCGCCCGCCTCACGCATGAAGAATTGCCGGGCGGCGGGAATTCTGTCGACCAGTGAAAGACCCAGCCCGCGCGCCAGGCGCAGCGGGCCGATATCGTTTGAAAACAGCCGGTTGAACATGTCGGTGGCCGCGACCAGGCCCATGGAATCGAGCTTGCGCCATTTGGCATAGCGCTGCAGCGTGACCGGTGAGCCGAGCTCCAGCCCCAGGGATTTGGCATCGGCCAGAACCTCGGCCAGGGCGGCCGCATCGCGAATACCCAGATTGAAGCCCTGCCCGGCCAGCGGGTGAATGCCGCGCGCGGCATCGCCGACATAGGCGATGCGGTCCTCGTAAAACCGCTCGGCGAATTTCACCGACAGGGGATACCCCCAGCGCGGGCCGGTCTCCTTCACCGCGCCGAGAAAATCTCCGAAACGCTTGTCGAGCTCGGCCCGAAAGCCGTCCGCATCCAGTTTCAGAGTGGCGTTGGCGATGTCTGTGCGCTCGGTCCAGACAAGCGAGGACCGATGGCCCGGCAGCGGCAGGATGGCAAAGGGGCCGCCCGGCAGGAAGTATTCATACGCCACGCCATTATGCGGCTGTTCATGCTCGACGGTGGCGACAATGCCGGTCTGGTTATAGCCCCAGCCGGCGGTGCGGGTGCCAGCCTGCTGACGCGAGCGGGAGAATTTGCCATCACTGGCGCAGAGAAGGCGCGCGCGCAGGACACGGCCATCGTCCAGATACAATTCGATTCCGCCGGGAATATGCGCCCAGCGATCAGCCTTGACCGGCGCGACCAGCCGGATGTCCTTGCGCGCTTTCAGACAGGCGGTCAGCGCATGGCGGGTATGGCGGTTTTCACACATCCAGCCCAAAGGTTCACCTTCATCCTCCGGATGGATTTCGCGGCGGTCAAAATGAAGGGTGTGCGGCCCCGGACCGCCGGGCCTTGGTCCGCCATAAGGGCGGCCATCGCAGACCAGAATATGCTCGATCCGCTGGACATGCTCGCGCATGCGGTCTGCTGCGCCGATCACTTCCAGCATGCGGAAAGAGGTGTAGGCCAGCGCCGAAGCGCGGCCATCGAATTCCGGTGCCAGCATATCATCCAGCGGAGCGGCATCGACCAGCGTCACCGACACGCCGGCCTGATCCAGCGCCAGCGCCAGGGTCTGGCCTGCCAGCCCGCCGCCGAGCACAATCACATCACTATCGAAAGACGTTGTCATGGCGCATGACTTTATACGGGTTGGCTGAACGCGAAAGGGGCGCACTGCCGCAGGGTCAGCCGAGACCGGTATAACAATGACGAAATAGCGGCTCGACCCGGATTTGCTTCGGACGATGCGAAAAATGCCCTATAGCTTTGGACATGTCGAAGATTACATCTCTCTATGTCTACAAGGTCATCAGCCAGGCATCGCCGGGCGTTGAAACGCAAGATTTGCTGGAGGCGCTGGGGCTGGACCCTGACGGGGCTATTGATCCGGCGCATCTGATCGCGTCGGCAGACTATTATGATTTCTTCGAAGCGCTTGCAGATCGGGATCCGAACGGACTTTCATTGCCGTGGCGTATCGGAGCATCGATGCGAACGGATGAGTATGGTGCTTTCGGCCTCGCCTGGAAATCCGCGCCGAGTCTAAGGGATTCCTTCTGGCGGTCTGAACGTTATGGCCGTGTCCTGGGGAGCGCTGAGACCTATGGCCTCGAAAAATCCGGAGAGGGTTTGTATTTTTGCCTCGAGAAAGCCGGCGACGGCCGCGCTGGAATGCTGTTGTCCAATGAGGCCAGTCTTTCGGCGGTGGATGTGATCTGCCGGGAAGTGACAACTGTCGATTTCCAGCCGCTTTCTGTCCAATTCAAGCATTCGCCCAGAGGCCCCGTTGCAGCCTATGAGCGCCATTTCGGATGTCCGGTTCATTTCGAATCCGGCCGCGATGCCCTGCAGGTGAGTAAGGCGCAGATCGATGCGCCCAACCGGCTCGGCGATGAAACGATTGCCAGTTTCTTTGATCGGCATCTGGAGAAAGAGCTGGCCTCGCTGACCGTCGATGACGCGCTCGAACCGCAAGTCCGGCGGGCGGTGACCGAAGAACTCAGCGATGGCGTGCCGAATCTGTCGCGAATTGCGTCGAAACTGGGCCTCGGATCGCGTACGCTTCAAAGACGGCTTTCGGAACAGGGGCACTCATTCCAGGGAGTCGTGGATATGGCGCGTAAGGAGCTGGCGCGGCGATTGCTACGCGAGACCGGCTACAGTCTGGCCGAAGTGGCCTTCCTGACGGGATTTTCAGAGCAGAGCGCTTTCACCCGCGCCTTCAAACGATGGGCAGGCGAAACCCCGCGGTCCTACCGATTGGGGTCCGCCCAACACTGAAAAACCGGCTTTGACGCGATCGGTCAAATGTTTGACGCGTGCGGGCAAGAGACTGGAGGCACCGGTCCTTAAGCCTCGACTTGCAAACCCGACATGGAGCAAGTCAATGAACACCCAAACCACAAAGCAGGACCTCACCCTCGTACTGGGCGGCACCGGAAAGACCGGACGGCGCGTCGCCGACCGTCTGAGCGCTGCTGGCCATGAAGTCCGCATCGGATCACGCGCAGCCGTGCCGTCTTTTGACTGGCACAAAGAGCAAGGCTGGGACGCCTGTCTTGACGGCGTCACCGCTGTCTACATCACCTATGCGCCGGACTTGGCCATGCCAGGCGCGGCCGACGCGATTGCAGCCTTCGTCGATCTCGCCAAACGCACCGGCGTCAAGCGGCTGGTCCTGCTTTCGGGCCGCGGCGAGAAAGAGGCGCAAGCGTGCGAGCGGATCGTCCAGTCATCCGGTCTCGAATGGACCATTGTCCGCGCCAGCTGGTTCAACCAGAATTTCTCCGAAGGCGCCTTCATCGACATGGTGCAGAACGGCACGATCACGCTGCCGGCCGGAGATCAGGTCGAACCCTTTGTCGATGTTGATGATATTGCCGATGTCGCGGTCGCCGCTTTTACAGAAAACCACCACAATGGCGAGATCTACGAAATCAGCGGCCCGCGATTGATGAGCCTCGCCGATGTGGCCGCAGACCTGTCGCGGGCGACCGGGCGCGAGATTGCTTATGTGAACGTGCCGCATGACGGATTTGTCGCCGAAGTCGAAAAATCCCGCGCGCCAAAAGATGTTGTCTGGATGCTGGACTATCTGTTCTCGACCGTTCTGGATGGCCGCAATGCGCATCTGACTGACGGTGTCCAGCGTGCTCTGGGCCGTGCTCCGAAAGATTTTGCGGACTATGCCCGAGACGTTGCGGCGACGGGTGTGTGGGAGACGACCCAATGAACCGGCTTCTCACACGATCCGCTCTGGCCACTGCCGGTGCGCTTCTGGGCGGGATTGGCGGCGCGCTGATCCTGGTCCCGCAGGACTTTCTGGCGATGAGCCATGTTGTCATCGAAAACGATCCCGGACTGATGTCCGAACTGGCGGCACCCGGCGGCGTTCTGCTGATTTCGAGCGCAATCATGCTGTCGGGAGCCGTGAGGATCCGCTTCGCCGGTCTGGCGCTTGCCGTCGGAGCCATCGTCTATGGCAGCTATGGCGCGGGGCGCCTGATCAGCCTTATGCTTCACGGCCTGCCGCCGGACTCCCTCATCGCCGCCATGGTGATCGAGCTGGGCATCGCAGCCACGCTTTCAGCCCTCTGGCTCGCCTCGCCATCACGGAAACAGCGAGGCTTTACCGAGGATGATTTCGACGGCGTCATCGTCTGATCCTCCCCTGTCTGCAAAACTCAACACGGGACTTAAAATATGACCTTTGAATGGCCCCTCTATGCCTGCGTTTTCCTGGCGCTCTGGAGCGCTGTCACCGGCGGTGTCTTTTCCGCCTTCTCCGAATTCATCATGGCCGGCTTGCTTCGCGCCCAACCGTCAGCGGGAATCCAGGCGATGCAGCAGATCAACAAGACGGTGATCCGGACCCAGTTCGTGGCCGG
This sequence comes from Alphaproteobacteria bacterium, assembly GCA_016124665.1. Taxonomy (GTDB): domain Bacteria; phylum Pseudomonadota; class Alphaproteobacteria; order Caulobacterales; family Maricaulaceae; genus Hyphobacterium. Next base: position 23,771 of record WGNH01000005.1, read on the forward strand.
CATTCTGTTGATCCCGGTGCTGTCGATCCTGTTTGCGGTCTATGGCGTCTCGGCCGTCGAGGGCCCGGTGCTCGCCGCGCTCTTCCTCGCACCGGCCATCTATATTCCGTCGGTTTTCCTGATGACGCTGTTTGGCAATGTGCCGATGAATAACCGTCTGGCGGCCCTCGACCCTGCCAGCGCTGAAGCCGCCAGTTACTGGGCTATCTACGGCCGCCGCTGGACCCGGCTCAATCACTACCGGACCTTTGGCAGCGTCCTCACAGCCATGGTCTATATGGCAGCATCCGTATTGCTGATCACCGGTGCTCAGGCCTGACGCGAACCAAGCCGAGGGGCTGGATTCGCATCCAGCCCTACAGCGTCGCTTCAAGACATTTGATTGTCGCGTCGGTGACGCGGGGCATGCCGGTTTTTCCTGCGATTTCCCACAGCATTATCTTAACCCGTATTTACCATCGACTCACGCTTTCGCGATTGAATGCGCGCATGGCGGGTTATGATGCTGTCTCTTCCGACGATATTTCGGGCCGGGTCCGCCGTGCGGGTTCCGGCTGGATGTCGCGTCTGGGTGCCTGGATAACGGGCGGTCTGCTGCTGGCGCTGGCGGGGCTGACCGGCTTTGCCCTGCTGGATCACAATCCGCTGGATCCGAGCTGGAATGTCGCCTCTTCTTACGCCGTGACCCACGCGCTGGGCGCGTTCGGCGCAATCCTGTCCGACCTCCTGCTGCAGACTTTGGGCTGGGCGGCCGGCGGTGTGCCGCTGGTGCTGGCGGTCTGGGGCGTCATGAAGATGACGCGCCGCTATCAGCCGCGCTCCTTCGGTTTCAAACTGCTGCGCTTTCTCGCTGCAGGCTTTGCCCTTCTCGGATTTGCGATGGCGGTCTCCGCCCTGCCGATTCCCGAAGCCTGGCCTTTTGCGGTGGGTCTGGGCGGAGTATTGGGCGATGGCCTGCTGTTTACCGTCGCCGACCCTCTGACCGCGCTTGGCGTGCCGGCTCCGATGGCGATGGCGATGGCCGGCGGGATCGGCCTGCTGGTCTCCATTCTCGGCGTGTTCTTCAGCTTCGGCCTGCGCCCGTCCGACATTGTTGCCGCCGCCGATACGGCGAGCCTGGCCTGGGCGACCTTGCGGGTCTGGATTGATGCGGCGCTGGGCCGCCTGCCCTGGCGGGAAGGCGAAGCCGGGGCCGGTAACAGGGATGACATTGTTGAAGCGCCACGCCCGCGGACAAGACGCCGCAAGGCTGAGCCTGTTTCGCCTGCGGTAAAAGTGGCGCCCGTGCGCAAATCCCGCGCCTCCGGCCGGGAGGCGCGGGAAGCCCAGGGGGCCTTGCCCTTTGCCCAGAGTGGCGGCTTCAAACTGCCCCGGCTGGACCTTCTGGTGCGGCCACAGGTGCGCACGGAGTCGGTCGATGCGCAGGCGCTGCAGCAGAATGCCGAACTGCTTCAGGGCGTGCTGGAGGATTTCGGCGTGCGCGGCGAAATCGGACAGGTGCGGCCCGGGCCGGTCGTAACGCTCTATGAATTCGAGCCGGCGGCCGGGGTGAAGTCCTCGCGCGTCATTAATCTGGCCGATGATATTGCCCGCTCGATGAGCGCAACGGCAGCGCGGGTTGCCGTCGTGCCGGGCAAGAATGCCATCGGTATCGAGCTGCCCAATCCGCGGCGCGAAACGGTTTTCCTGCGCGCCCTGTTCAACTCCTCCGCCTTCGAGGCGTCCAAGGCGGAATTGCCGATGGCGCTAGGTGAGACCATCAATGGCGAACCCTTTGTGGCGGATCTGTCCCGCATGCCGCACCTTCTGATCGCGGGCACAACCGGTTCGGGGAAATCGGTGGGCATCAATGCCATGATCCTGTCCCTGCTCTACCGGTTGTCGCCGGATGAGTGCCGGATGATCATGATTGATCCGAAAATGCTGGAATTGTCGGTTTATGACGGCATTCCGCACCTCTTGTCACCCGTAGTCACGGACCCGAAAAAGGCTGTTGCCGCGCTGAAGTGGACGGTGCGCGAGATGGAAAGCCGGTATCTGCGCATGTCCAAGATCGGCGTACGCAATGTGGCCGGCTTCAATGAGCGCGTGGCCGAAGCGCTGGAAAAGGACGAGCCGCTGGAGCGCACCGTGCAGGTGGGCTATGATCGTGAAACTGGCGAGCCGATGTACGAGACCGAGACGATCGAGGCGGTCAAGATGCCCTATATCGTCGTTGTGATCGACGAGATGGCCGATCTGATGATGGTCGCGGGCAAGGAGATCGAAGGCGCGGTCCAGAGACTGGCGCAGATGGCGCGCGCCGCCGGTATTCATATGATCACCGCCACACAGCGGCCTTCGGTGGATGTCATCACCGGCACGATCAAGGCCAATTTCCCGACCCGCATCTCCTATCAGGTCACCTCGAAGATCGATTCCCGTACCATTCTGGGCGAGCAGGGGGCAGAGCAATTGCTGGGCATGGGCGATCTCCTGTACATGGCCGGTGGAGGCCGTATCCGCCGCCTGCACGGACCTTTCGTTTCCGATCAGGAAGTCGAGGACGTCGCTGCCTATCTGAAAAAACAGGGCACGCCGGAATATCTCGAGGAAGTCACCGAGGATAATGATGACACGCCCTCACCCTTTGACGAGGCCGGTGGCGGATCCGGTGATGACCTCTTTGACCAGGCCGTGGCCGTAGTGGCGCGCGACCGCAAGGCCTCGACCAGCTATATCCAGCGCCGCCTGCAGATCGGCTACAACCGCGCCGCGACGCTGATCGAACGCATGGAAGACGAAGGCATGATCGGCCCCGCAGATCATTCCGGCAAACGCGACATCTATCTGCCGGATCGCGACGTCGCCTGAACTCACGTAAAGTTGAAGTTATCTGGCGCATAAGATGCGGCATATTTCCGCCCATGTTGAAATTATCCCTTGTCCCCCTCCTCATCCCGGTTGCCGGTTCTGTCTGTCTGGCCTGCTCACAGGCCGAACCGGAGCAATTTGAACCCGCAAGCCTCACGGAAATCTGGCGTACGGGCGGGTTTGCCGCACCGGAAAGTGTTCTGCCTGACCCGGAGACCGGCCTGATTTTCGTGTCGAACGTCAATGGTGAGGGCGATACGCGGGATGGTAACGGTTTCATCTCCCGGATGACCGCCGGAGGAGAGATCGAAACTCTGGACTGGGCAACCGGGTTGGATGCGCCCAAGGGCATGGCCCTTGTGGGAGACCGGCTTTATGTCACGGACATCACCCAGATCGTCTGTATCGACCGCCGGACCGGCGAGATAATCAATCGCTGGCCCGCGCCGGGTGCGGGCTTTCTGAATGATGCCGCCGCCGGGCCGGATGGCCGGATCTATGTCTCGGATTCTGCCACCAGCCGGGTCTATGTTCTGGAAGACCAGATGGTCCATGTCTGGGCCGAAGACGATGCGTTGCGCGCCATCAACGGGCTGTGGCCGGAGGACGGCCGGATGCTGGCGGTGACAATGGATGGCCTGTTCGTATCCATTTCTCTGGATGGTGAAACTGTCACCGTGATCGGCGAGGGGCTGGGGGATGGCGACATGATCGCGCCGGACGGACAGGGGGCTTATTTCGCCAGCGAGTGGCCGGGGCAGCTCTATCATCTCATGCCGGACGGACAGTTCACCGTACTCGCAGATACGCGTGAGGCTGGCATCTATATGAATGATGGCTATGTTCTGGATGATGTACTGATCATACCGCACTGGCAGCCGGGAGAGGTCTCCGCCTGGCAGATCAGCCTCGGTCACTGATACGCTGCGCTTATGCCCTAACGCTGCCGCAATTTTGCAGGCAGTATGCCGCCCATGATGTTCGAGCTTTTTCTTTCTCTCGTCCTGCTGGCACAGGACGCACCGGAGGCTGACACGGATTCAGCGCCGGCCGGAGCGGCTGTGACGGCTTTGTCTGAAATCGAGACGGCCAGCCCGGATGTTTTTGACACGGAGGCCGCGCTGACCGGAGTCAATGGCTGGCTGAACAGCGTGGAAACCTATCGCGCCCGCTTCACCCAGATTGCCCCGGACTTCTCTGCCTCGACCGGAATTTTGTCGATCCGCCGGCCGGGCCGTTTGCGGTTCGAGTATGATGCCCCTTCTCCTCTGCTGGTCGTCGCTGATGGCACAACCGTCGCGATCGAGGATGCGGATCTGGAAACGGTTGACCGTGTGCCCCTGAGGTCCACGCCGCTGTGGTGGCTCCTGAAGCCGGACGTCAATCTGAGCGAAGACGCGAATGTCGGTGATGTCTGGCAGGAAGACGGCTTTATCTATGTCGCAATGCAGGACCGGAATGAGGAGATGGACGGCACCGCCCTGTTCGCCTTCAACCCGGAGACGTATGCGCTGGAAGAGTGGTTCGTGACCGATTCACTGGGCTATACGACGCGGGTGACACTGTCGGATGTCGAAACCGGTGTGCGTCTGAACCCGCGGCTTTTCGTCCTGGACGAGCCGGAAGACGACCGACGCCGGCGCCAGTAGCGATCACATTCTGTTACAATTTGTGTAACATTAATGATACATCCAAATTCTTTCTGTTTTTTCATTTGCACATTTTTTAGCTCCGTGTCTTTAATGTAACGGCTGATTGGGGCGCTGGATTGGCGTCGTCCCCCCGCTGACGGATCTGCCGTCCCGATCGCACCGGAATCCCCTCCCGGTGCATGCGCACAAGTTCAGACGGCGCACAGCGAACGCCCGGCCGCATCCCCTCGCGGCCGGGCGTTTTCTTTTTCGTCACGACTTGGGGGCAAGAAGATAAGATCAATTCCGGCCTCAAGAGACACCCATGCCACTGTCACAACTCCTGCTGCTCGCCCTGGTGCAGGGCCTGACCGAATTCCTGCCGGTTTCGTCCTCTGCGCATCTCATTCTCGCGCCGATCGCTGCCGGACTCGAGGACCAGAGCCCGCTCATCGATGTCATGGCCCATGGCGGCAGCCTGATGGCGGTGCTGGTCTATTTCTGGCGTGACATCCGCGATGTGGCCCTGGGCAAGCTGGCCTGGCTGTCAGGCCGGATGACGCCCGGAGGACGGCTGGCGCTGCTGGTCGGCGCCGCCACGCCGCCCGTCATCATCGCCGCAGGAGCGCTTTATCTGACCGGCCAGACCGATCTCTTCCGCTCGCCTCTGACTATCGGGATTGCGACCCTTGTATTCGCGGTCCCGCTCTGGGCCGCAGACCGCTATGGCCGCACGCACATTACCGCTGAAACGCTGAGCTATCGCAGTGCTTTCCTGATCGGTCTGGTCCAGGTTTTCGCGCTGATCCCCGGAGCCAGCCGCTCCGGCGTGACGATGACAGCCGGGCGGGCGCTGGGACTTGGCCGCAGTGAATCAGCCCGGTTTTCCATGCTGATGGCGATCCCGGTGATTGCCGCTTTCGCGCTGGTCGCCGGGCTGGACCTGGCGCAGGGCGGCGATGGCAGGGCAAGCCTGGCGGACGGGCTGATCGTGGCGGTGCTGTCATTCCTGGCGGCATGGGCCTCGATTGCCGTGATGATGCGCTTTGTCGAGCGCGTCGGCTTTCTGCCCTTCGTGATCTACCGCGTGCTTCTGGCCGGGCTCATTTTCTGGCTGCTGGTCTGACGGTGTACCGCCCTCAGGCGGTTTCGTGGAACTGGCCGTAACGGCGATAGCGTTCCAGATAACCGGGAACGATGGCTTCAACGGTTTCCGGCGTTATCCCCAGATCACCGATGCCCTGTGCGTCCGGCGCGACGACATTGTCCTTGCCCAGCATGACCACCTGATCGCGGGTCAGGAAAGGCTGGACGAAGGGCAGAATGGCGGCGAGCTCGCCGGCCAGTCCCAATAGCGACATCGCAAACATCGGCACCGGCACCAGAAGGCGCGGGCGGTCGATCGTCTTCAGGATGAAGGCCATCAATTCCTTGTAGGTATAGGTGCGTGGTCCGCCCAGCTCGTAGACGCCAGCGACAGAGGCGTCGCTGATGGCGGTGGCCACGCTGGCGGCGACATCGCCGACAAAAACCGGCTGCATCTTCATGCGGCCGCCGCCCGGCAGGGGCAGGGCCGGCGCAAAGCGCGCCATGTCGGCAAAACGGTTGAAGAATTCATCCTCGGTCCCGAAGATGATGGAGGGGCGCAGGATGACCGCACCGGGAAAAGCCTGCTGAACGGCGGCCTCGCCTGCGGCCTTGGTGACCGCATAGCGCGATTTCGACCCCGCATCAGCGCCGATGGCTGACATCTGCACAAAGCGCTGTGCACCAGCAGCCGCCGCCGCTTCGGCAATATTCCTCGCGCCGTCCGCCTGCAGGCTGGCAAAGCGCTGCTTTCCGCTCTCGGCCAGAATGCCGACCAGATTGACCACGCCATGCGCACCGGCCACGGCGCGGGCGACCGAAGCCGGGTTGCGGACATTGGCCTGCATCAGCTCGACCTGGCCGACAACGCCGGTGACTTTCATGTCCAGGGCGAGGTGGGGGCGGCGGGTGGCAACGCGGACGCGATAGCCCTTCTTCACCAGAGCCCGAACCACATAGCGGCCCACAAAGCCGGACCCGCCAAACACCGTGATCATTTCGTCGCGCAGCATCAGCCAAATGCCTCCGGAAAGCGTTCAAGAAGATGGCCTGCATAGACCAGAAATCGGCGCGCCTGTCCATGCGGCACTGCGTTTCGCATTCCCGTGGCGCGCGAACCGACTCCTCATGGCCGGATCGCGGCGCTAGGCTGGCTGTTAACGAAAACAAGAATGTGACGACCGGGGTGAGTTGAGGGGATGACGGCAGAGGTTGCCTTGCTGAACAAGCAGGCCGTGGCACTGGCCGCGGACTCCAAGGCTACGTTCGGCTCGGGCATGAGCATCAAGACCTATGACAGTGTCGACAAGCTGTTCAACCTGTCGCGCACCCACCCGGTGGGGGTGATGATCTACGGCAATGCCGAATTCATGCGCGTGCCATGGGAAGTCATCATCAAGGAATTCCGCGAGCGCCATGGCGGCACCGGCCATGACACCATTGCAGACTGGGGCGAGGCGTTCTTCGACTTTGCCGGGACATTCCACGATTTCACCCTGCGCGATTCCGAGCTGGCGGTGTTTACCAAGACCGCCTCCTTCCTGCGGGCGATCGAGGCCAGCGCGCTGGTCAACCGCTCGCTGGAACCGCTGATCAGCGATGTCGAGGCGCGCCGCGTCCATCCGGCGCTGGCGGACCTGACCGAGGGCGAATTCCTGCGCCATTTCCCGGATCTCCTGGAAAAATACCAGGGCCTGCTGCACGCGCGCATCGGCGAGCGGATGAATACCGACATCAAGCGGCAATTACCGCGCCTTTTACACCGTCTGGCGGTCGCCGACATCGAGACCGTGGCGCGTTCCGGCCTGGTGGTGGCGGGCTTTGGCGCAGAAGAGACCTTCCCGGCGCTGGTCAATCTGGAAAGCGACGGCGTGATTGCCGGGCGGCTGGCCGTGTCGGTGCGGTCGGAAAGCCAGATCACGGTCGATCATCCGGCCGACGTTCTGCCCTTTGCGGTGCGCAATGTGATGATCTCCATGGTGCACGGCGTGGATCCGTCCTTTCTGGACTATTCGCTCACCGTGTTCCGCGATCTGATCCGCGCCAATGGCGACCGGCTGATCAATGAATTTGCCAAGAGCGAGCAGGAGAAATCGCGCCTGCATCATGAGAATTCGGCCATGTCGGATGATTTCATCCGTATCTTTCTCGATTATCTGCGCGATTATATCCAGGACATGCATCTGGGGCCGTTTGCCTCGACCCTGCAGGGCATGCCGCCGGACGAGATGGCGTGGCTGGCCGAGTCGCTTGTGCATCTGACCTCTGTTAAAATGCGCATGTCGCTGGGTCCGGAAGGCGTCGGGGGGCCGGTCGACACCGCCGTAATTACCAAGCGTGAAGGCTTCAAATGGGTCAAACGCAAGGCGCCGATAGAGGCGCTGACGGGACCCGGACCGGGGAAAGGGGACTGACATGAAACGCTATCGTTACCGCAAACACGCCCGGGAGGACCTGCCCCCGGCGCCGGCGACACGCTCGCCGGACTCGCTGCTGCAGGATGACGCGCCGCGGGCTCTGTTTGAAGGCGATGTCGCCTCCCAGCGCCTGTTCAACCGCGCGGCTCTCGACCAGATGGGCGATTATTCCGCCGTCATCCTGGCCTCCGACAGCCTGCGCCCGGCCTGGTCGGAACCCGGCGATCTGGTGCATGTGCGCCGCGGTGCGGAAGATGCCAGTGCCATTATCGGCAAGGTCTCCGGCCGCAAGCGCTGAGACGGCAGCGTGTGTTGCCGTTCAGGCGATGATATCCGAATTGACAGGCGCGCGCGCAATTCGTATGTCGCCCGCCTTGCTCACCTGCCCAGGTGGCGGAACTGGTAGACGCGCCAGCTTCAGGTGCTGGTTTCTGAAAGGAAGTGGAGGTTCGAGTCCTCTCCTGGGCACCATTTACCGACGCCCGCCAAAGGCGGGAAATTTGATCCGGGGGATCAAATTTGGTCGGTAAATATAGCACTTTCCCATTTGTTTCCGTTGCGCGCGGCCCGGGCTGCCAGTTTCAACGTATGCGTTGCGGGCCGTGCTCACATGAAACGCGCTCCCCCGCCTTCGTGTTGTGTTTCGGACGATTGTTTTGATTCCCCTGCGATCATTTCGGGTTTAGCCTATGTTGCTTTGAGATGGAGGGCTGGGTGATGCAGGTGCGGCTTCACGCGAATGCGCGCACGACCCCGGCCACGCGCCGGATGATCCAGACCAGCGACCGGCGGGTGGCGGATCTGGCGCGCGAACTGGGGGTCTCCGAGACCACCGTTAGACGCTGGCGGCAACGCAGCGAAGTCCATGACCGCTCGCACGCCCCCCACGAGATCAAGACCTCCATGTCGCCAAGCGAAGAGGCCCTCGCCCTTGCCCTTCGCCGCGATCTGGCCTTGTCGCTCGACGATGCGCTGGAGGTGCTGCGCCGTTGCGTGAAGCCGGACCTGTCACGCGCCGCGCTTCACCGCTGCTGGAAGCGTCATGGCCTGTCCGCCCGGCCCGCCACTGCCCGTACCCCGCCGGGCTGCTTCCAGACCGATCAGCCGGCCGGCTTCATCCATGTCGATGTCAAACACCTCACCCGGCTCAAGGGCCGTCCTGCCTATGCCTTCGTCGCCATCGACCGGGCCACGCGCTTCGTCTATCTCGAAATCGCCCCGGCCCGCAGCGCCGCCCATGCCGCAGCCTTCTTCGAACGCTTCCTGGCCAGCTTCCCGCTTCGGGTCCACACCGTGCTCTCCGACAATGGTTCGGAGTTCACCGACCGCTTCGCCGTCGACAAGAAGGGCAAGCCCCCCGATGCGCCCTCCGGCGGTCACCTCTTCGACCGCGTCTGCGCCTCAAACGGCATCCGCCACCAGCTTGCCAGGCCCTTCCGGCCCCAGACAAACGGCATGGTCGAGCGCTTCAACCGCCGCCTCCAGGACCATCTCAATGCCAAGCCGCCCAACGGGAAAAACCAGGGCAAGAACTGCTTCGATAGCCACGAAGAGCGAAACCGGTACATCCTCGCCTTCGCCCGAAACTATAATCAGACCCGCCTGCGATGTCTCGGATACGAAAGCCCCGCTCAGCGTCTAAACAATCTCACGGGACACAACACCTTCGCGAGGGCAGGCAGGGCTGGGGTGTGGGCGCTATCCCATGCGATCCAGCGGATCGATTTTAGAAAATGAATGCCGCGGCAGCGGCCTTCCCCGGTGAAGTCACGCACAAAAGATTGGCGCAAGCTTCGGATGGGCAAGCCATTTCATTTAATTTGAGCGAAGGATGTCGCGCCGTTTCCGCCAAAGGCGGACCGGGGATCGAATTTGTCCGGTGGATAGTCGCTCTGATTTCTTGCAGAAGAAGATAGAGGGCAAGTGAATGGTTACCAAAAGCCGTCGCAATCTCGGCGCGCAAACTAGCAGACCTTCGTCATTTTGAGCATAATACGACGAGAGGAGACGCTCATGACCAACGCAGACATCATCCTTGAAGCCGTCCAACGACCGGGCTCGGCCTTATGTGACGATTGCCTCTCGGCCAGCCTGAACATCCGTCCTCGACAACAAGTCAACCGGCGCGCCCGAGACCTAGCCAAGCACGGCAGACTCGATCGGCGTGAAGGAGACTGCACGGCCTGCGGGCGGACCAAGCTCGTCAACTCCCGCGTTGTCTCTTACTCAACTCGACGTCCCTAGATGTCGAGATTAAGCGAGGGTGCGCGCATGAACGACGCATTCTGGTCACCGCGAGATTGCTTCCTGCAACCACCCGCCTTGTTACTCGAGGGGCTGGAGAAAATCGACGAAGCCGTTGAGGCTCACCTCGATAATGACCGCAAGACGGCTCAAGAACTGCTCTTAGCAACCGACTTCGAAGAAGTGAGGGCCTACGTCGACCGAGTTCAAGGCAAGAACGATCCTGAAGTCCATCGATATCGTGAGGTTGCTGGGGCTCCGCCGATCGAAAGGGCAAGATATCGAATGCCATCGGCAAAGGCGCAGATTGCGATTTTCGAGCGAGATGGATGGCGGTGTCGGTTCTGCGGGATCAAGGTGATCCTTCGAGCCGCCATAAAGGCTATCAACGAGGTCTATGCTGCGGAGGTGCGCTGGGATAGCCCGCAGAGATACCAGCATCCTGTGTTTCGCGCGGCCTGCGTTTCTGCCGACCATATCGTTCCACATAGCCGAGGGGGTACTAATGATCCCGAAAACATCGTGGCGGCTTGTGGCCCCTGCCAATTTGGTAGAAACCAATGGCTGCTGGAAGAGGTGGGCATAAACGATCCCCGCGAACGTCAGCCTGTTGTTGACGAATGGGATGGACTCACGCGTTTGCTGTAGCTTCCGGCGATGAGCGACATCGTTTGATCCTCTGAACGCTTGACCGGCTGGTCCCCAGCCCTCCATCGCATCGACCGCCGCCTTTCCAGACCTCGCAGAGGATAGACCGGAGGACCTCAACAATTCTTGCGCCATGATCGAGATGCTCCGGTCAAGCCGGAGCATGACGCATGGAGATACAGGCGAAGGATGTCGCGCCGTAGCCTTGGCGAAGGCGGACGACCTCTTTTGTTCCTCCCTCGCCTCCGCTCGGTCGGTCCTCGCTAAAGCTGCGGGCGCGCAGTCGCGCTTGCGAACCCTGACGGGTTCGGGGTGTTTTTAAAATTTGTTTCTGTTGTTCCGGCCATCAGCCGCCGTTTATGCAAGATACCAAGCGCCTGGAACATCTGTTCGGGCTATAGGCCGGGATGACCATCAGGGTCAGCGCACCCGCTTTGCCCTTTGCCCCTGATGTGTGTTATTAATGCGCATCCACAGTCCGCAGGACGTCTGAGATGAACAAACGCGCCACCAATCTGACCATTGACCCGGTGCTCCTGGATGAGGCCCGCGCCCTGAATATCAACCTGTCCGCGACATTCGAGGCCAGCCTGCGCGACGCCGTGCGCAAACTGAAGGCCGCGCAGTGGCTGGAAGAGAACCGCGCCGCCCTCGAAGGCTATAATGCATGGGTCGAAAAGAACGGCCTGCCGCTTGAAAAATACCGGCAGTTCTGATGGCGCGGTTCAGCGTGCATGACCTGCCCGGCGGGGTCCGCGTGGTGAATCTGCAAAGCGATTTTCTTGACTGGGCCGGCACGCGGGTGGTGGCACCCCTGGTGCCGCTGGATCAAAGCCCGCCACCTGCCAGACACCTCAACCCCGTCCTCACTCTTGAGGGCGGGCCATTCGTTCTGATCGTCCAGTCCATGGCGGCGGTCCCCGCCTCGTCGCTTGGCGCGGCAATAGCCGACCTGTCGGACCATCAGGATGAGATCACCCGCGCGGTGGACATGGTTTTTCAGGGGTTTTGAATATGGCCCGGACCCCCTCCGTATCCATCACCCATGCCCGCAGAGCCGTATGAATGGCTCCTGGTCACGATGGCGAACCGATGATGGACATGCCGGGCCCGGGCCGATAGATGGCTCTGCCCGCATAATGGCCCCTCGAATCCGAAAGCCCCGCCCATGACCGCTCTTCCTGTCTGCCCGAAATGCGCCTGTGAATGGACGTATGAGGATGGTGCCTTGCTGGTCTGTCCGGAATGCGCACATGAATGGGCGGCCGGAGAGGCGGCTGCCGCCGAAGATGTCCGCATCTGGCGCGATGCCAATGGCACCGAGCTGGCCGATGGCGATACGGTGACGGTGATCAAGGATCTGAAGATCAAGGGCACGAGCCAGGTCGTGAAAGTCGGCACAAAGGTGAAGAATATCCGCCTCGTCGAGGGCGATCACGATATTGACTGCCGTATCGAGGGTGTGGGCCAGATGGGGCTGAAAACAGAGTTTGTCCGCAAGGCCTGATGCACCCTCTCGCCGTGACCGCGGCAGTCTGGCACACTTTCCCCATGCCGCTCACAATCCGCTCCGCCACCCCTGCCGATCTTGACACGCTGACCGCGGTCGAGGGCGCGGCCTTTGCGCCGGAGGACCGCTTTGCGCGGCGCAATCTGCGGCGGATGCTGGCCTCGCGCAGCGCCTGGATCGGGATTGCCGAGAGCGGAGACGTGCCTGCCGGTGCAGCGATCCTCCTTTTCCGCAAGGGCGCGCGCACTGCCCGCCTGTATTCCATTGCCAGCGATCCGGGCTTTGCCGGTCAGGGGGTGGGAGCGGCGTTGATGACGGCGTGTGTGGCCGAAGCGGTGCGGCGCGGTTGTGACCGCCTGCGTCTGGAAGTCCGCGCTTCCAACACCCGCGCCCTGGCGCTCTATGAACGCAGCGGATTTTCCTTGCTAAAGGAGAAAAAAGCCTATTACGCGGATGGCGAAAGCGCGCTCATTCTGGAGCGCGATCTGAAAGCAAGGCCAATATGAGCGACTGGCTCGTTCTTGTTGAAAATCCGAAGGATGCCGGACAGGCGGATACACCGCACAAGCTGATGCGGATCCGGGATTATCTGACCCGCCCCGCCCTGTTTGCCGGGCGGCGCCCGTCCATTTTCAATCTGGCGCGCAGCTATGCCTATCAGTCGGAAGCCTATTATGCCTCGCTGCTGGCCGAGGCGCGCGGGCACCGTGTTGCGCCCAGCGTCCAGACCATGGTCGAATTGTCACGCAAATCGCTCTATGCGCACGCCCTGCCGGAGCTGAATGCCGCGCTGCAGCGCGATCTGGATGCCGGGGCCGGGCCGGAGCAATCATTGTTCGTGGCCTTCGGCCAGTGTGAACGGGCCGGCTATTCGCGGTTTTCGAAGCTGCTGTTCGACTGGTTCCGCGCGCCGCTTCTGGAAGTGGTGATGGATACGCGCAAATCCGCCACGATCGAGAAAATCCGCCTGATGCCGGTCAATGCCGTGAAGGGCGAACGGCGCGATTTTGCCATGCAGGCGATGGCGGATTTCACGCAAAGACGCTGGACACCGCCCAAGGCACGGCAGACACAGCGCTGGACGCTGGCGGTGCTGATTGACCCGAACGAGGCGCAGCCGCCGTCCGATCCGGGCTCTCTGAAACGTCTGGCAGCCGTAGCGGCGCGCGAAGGCGTGGTGGTGGAACCGATCTATCCCAATGATCTGGCCAGCCTCGCCGAATATGATGCGCTGTTTATCCGTACGACAACGGGCATCGACAATTTCACCTACCGCTTTGCCCGCCGGGCCGAGCAGGAAGGCATGCCGGTGATTGATGATCCGGTGTCGATGATCCGCTGCACCAACAAGGTCTATCTCGCCGAATTGCTGGAAACCGCCGGCCTGCCTGCGCCGCGCACCGAAATCCTCGACCCGTCCATGCGGCTGGACAGCCTGATGGAGCGGCTCGGCAGCCCGGTGGTGCTGAAAGCGCCGGATGGCTCTTTCAGCCGCCAGGTGCACAAGGTCTCGACGCTGGACGAGCTGACCGCCACCGCCAAACGCCTGTTTGATGATACCGCGCTGATCATCGCCCAGGAATACATGCCGACCACCTATGACTGGCGCATCGGCGTGCTGGGCGGAAGCGCGCTCTATGCCTGCAAATACAAGATGGCGCGTGGCCACTGGCAGATCATCAAGCGTGATGCCGCCGGCAAGGTGATCGAGGGTGGCTCGGAAACCCTGCCGGTGGAAGACGCGCCTGCCCGCGTCATAGAGCTGGCGGAAAAGGCCGCGCGGCTGATCGGCGACGGGCTCTACGGTGTTGATATCAAGGAGAATGAAAAAGGCGTCTTCGTCATCGAGATCAATGACAATCCCAATCTGGAAGCCGGGGTTGAAGGTGCGGTGCTGAAAGACCGTTTATGGGCGGCGATTATCGGCTGGTTCTCGCAGCGGCTGGAAGCGCGTATCGCCCCGCCGCTTGGCTAATCCCCGCTCAGCCAGGCTTTCGCCGCGGCTTCGTCAGACAGGAATTTGACATGGAATCCCTCATTGAAGGCGGCCGCCTCGATCAGCATGAAATGCCGGGTGAACATGTTTTCCGGTGCGAGATAGCAGAAACGGGCGTCCCGGCCGCCGGCACGGCCAATGCGCCGGACCTCATCGAGCAGGGCGACCGGGGAGAAAACGGGCGTCGAGCCGGCCACATCATAGAGAATCCGGCGTGTTCCGGCCTTCAGATGGTCGAGGATGATGTCGCCGGATTTTTCGGCCAGGTCCAGCGTGATGTCGCCGGTATAGCGCACCCGGAGAATGCCATTTTCCTCATGTTCGAAAACGGCACGCCCGTCCGTCTCGGGATCGTGTGCGGCCTGGGTCATGACAAGGAATATACTCCTTTTATTAGATTCATTCCAGTTATTACTCGCCTGAAGGGCGAATCAGGATGGGCTTTCCGGTTCTGCTGTCTTGTTGTCACCGGGCAAGCGGGCTAGACGGGATCAAACGAGCAGGATCAGGCGGCATGACGACACATTTTCACAAGGGCGACCTCGCCCCGGGCATTGATTTTGGCGCAGCCGTGGCCATCGACACGGAGACGCTGGGCCTGTCCCTGGTGCGCGATGCGCTGTGCGTGGTCCAGCTTTCCGCCGGGGATGGCGATGCGCATGTGGTGCAACTGGACCGGCAGACCTATGACTGCCCCCATCTGAAAGCACTGTTGTCGGATCCGGCGATCACCAAAATCCTGCATTTTGCCCGCTTTGATGTGGCGATGATCAAGCGCGATCTGGGCCTCACCCTGTCGCCGGTTTTCTGCACCAAGATCGCATCCAAGCTCTGCCGGACCTATACCGACCGGCACGGGCTGAAGGATGTGACGCGCGAGCTGCTCGGAATCGATCTGTCCAAACAGCAGCAAAGCTCCGACTGGGGCGCGGCCGAGCTCAGCCAGGCGCAGCTGGACTATGCGGCTTCCGACGTGCTGCACCTGCATGCGCTTCGGGACCAGCTGACCATGATGCTGGAACGGGAAGGCCGGATGGAACTGGCGCGCGCCTGTTTCGATTTTCTGCCCGCCCGTGCCGATCTGGATCTGGCCGGATGGGCGGAGACTGACATTTTCGCCCACTCCTGACGGCTTTGCCATAAACTTGCCGCGTCCGCCCCGCATTGACAGGCTCTGATGACTGCAACTACGGCCAATATCTCCCCACTACACCCGCCGGTACACACGGCCTGGGAACCGCGGCGCGCCACAACCCTGGCAGAGGCGCGGAAGCGGACGGCATTCATCCGCCTGCTCCGCGTCTGCCTTGTCACATTGACCGGTCTGATCGTGGCAGCGGTGATCCTGCAGATCCTCATGCGGTCGCTTGGCGGCGTGACGGCCGAGCCGGTCACGGTTGGCGAGGATGCCCGTATGATCAATCCGCGCTTTACCGGCCGCGATGAAAACGGCACACCTTATGTGGTAACCGCTGATGCCGCCATCCGCCAGCGCGGCGATGAGTCCCGCATAACCGAGCTGGAAGCGCCTCAGCTCGACTATGATCTCATTTCCGCAGACGAGGACGCTGAAGGCATTCTGGCCCGCACGGGCCTGTTTGATTCCGATGCGCGCACACTGGACCTGCATGCCGATGTGCGTTTCCGTACCCGTTCCGGGTATGAATTTTCGGCAGATCATGCCCGTATCTATCTGTCAGAGGAACGCGTTGTGGGACAAAGCCCGGTTGAGGGCGAGGGTCCAATGGGCTCAATCCGCGCTGATACGTATGAAATACTGGACGGCGGCGACCGGGTCGTGTTCACAGGGAATGTCCGGACCCATCTCCGGAATGAAGCTTCTGACGGCGGAGACCAGCCATGAAGATATTGCGCATTCTGATTCTGCTGGCGGCCACCGCCGGGATGCCGGCCTCAGCGCTGGCCCAGATCGGGGCTCAGGGCGGACCGATGGATATAACGGCCGACCGGCTGGAAACCTTCGACACCGAGCGCCGCGCCATCTTCTCCGGCAATGTCGATGCCGCCCAGGGCGATGCCAATCTGCGGTCTGACCAGCTCGAAGTGTTTTTCGCGCAGCGCCCGGGCGATGCCGGCGGGACCGGTGCCAGCTGGGGCGAGATCGACCGGGTCATTGCCACAGGCGAGGTGTTCTATGTCACGCCGGATGAAGTGGCCCGCAGCCAGCGGGCCGTTTATCAGCTGACAACATCGACGATCGTCATGACCGGCGGTGTTGTGCTCAGGCGTGGCGAGAATGTCATCCAGGGGGATTGTCTGGTGGTCGATCTGGCAACCAATAATTCCCAGATCAATGCCCCGGCCTGCACGGGTGAAACACCGGAGGGGGCCGCGACCGGAAACGGGCGCGTCCGGGGCGTGTTCTATCCCTCCGGGAGCGGCGAAGCGGATGCGGATGCCGGTGACGCAGATACAGATGATGCAGGTGCTGAAGGGTGAGCACACCGGAAGACATCATCGCGGATGAAGCGCGGCCGGTCTCCACAGCCGAAGGTCTGGTGGTGGAGAATATCGGCAAGTCCTACCGCAAGCGCCCCGTCGTCAAGGGTGTGTCGCTGCGCCTCAAACGCGGCGAGGTGGCCGGGCTGCTCGGACCCAATGGTGCCGGCAAGACCACCTGTTTCTACATGATTACCGGCCTGATCGAGGCGGATTACGGCCGCATCCTGCTGGACGGCGAGGATATCACCCGCCTGCCCATGTATCAGCGCGCCCGTCTCGGCATCGGCTATCTGCCGCAGGAGGCCTCGATCTTCCGGGGCCTGTCGGTGAAAGACAATATCATGGCGGTCGCCGAGATCGTCGAGCCGGACAAGAAAACCCGCAAGGAAACGGTCGCCCAGCTGATGGAGGAATTGCGGATTTCGCATCTCGCTGATGCCGCGGCCCTGTCACTTTCGGGTGGCGAACGCCGCCGCGTCGAGATTGCCCGGGCCCTGGCCACGCGGCCATCCTTCATGCTGCTGGACGAACCTTTTGCCGGGATTGACCCGCTGGCCATTACCGATATCCGCGATCTGATCCGCTTTCTCAAGAATCGCGGCATCGGAATCCTGATCACCGACCACAATGTCCGCGAGACGCTGGAAATCACCGACCGTGCCACCATCATACATGAAGGCGAGGTGCTGTTCGAGGGATCGCCCTCGGCGATCCGCGCCGACCCCGATGTGCGCCGCGTTTATCTCGGTGAAAGTTTTGGCTGATTAACTCCAGGTCTGATTCATCGGACTGGAGGCATCCCGTTGGCGGGACTTCATCAGAAACTGGAAATGCGGCAGGGCCAGTCACTGGTCATGACGCCGCAATTGCAGCAGGCGATCAAGCTGTTGCAATTGTCGAATATCGAATTGTCGGCCTTTGTCGAGGAAGAGCTGGAGCGCAATCCTCTGCTGGAGCGGGATGAGCGCTCCGACGAACCCGAATCAGTGGAGCTGAGAGCTGCCGACAGCCGCAAGGAGCTGGAACTCGACGGTTCGGCCCATGCCGAAGCCAATGACGCTGTTGATGTTGATGCCGACGTTCTCAATTCGACGGATTCGAAATCCGACATGGCCGGGATGGATGCCGGCATGTCATCGGCTTCCTGGTCCGGGGCCAACAAAGGCGGATCCTTTGATGGCGGCGATTATGACGCAGCGGCCAATTCCTCGCGCGAGAAATCGCTGGCTGAACATCTGCATGATCAATTGTCGCTGGCCGGGGCCGAGCCTGTTACACGCCTGATTGCCGCACATCTGATCGATCTTGCCGATGATGACGGCTATATGCGCTCCGATCTGGACGAGGTGGCCGAGCGCCTCGGCGTGAAAACCGGCAATGTCGCAGCGGCGCTCGACATGATCCAGGGATTTGAACCCGCCGGCATCATGGCGCGGGATCTGTCCGAATGCCTGGCCCTGCAACTCAAGGACCGCAACCGTCTGGATCCGGCGATGGCGAAATTGCTCGATCATCTCGACCGGCTGGCCAAGCATGATTATACCGCGCTGCAATCGATCTGCGGCGTCGATGCCGAAGACCTTGATGACATGGTTGCCGAACTGCGCTCGCTGACGCCGAAGCCGGGCCTCGCCTATGGCGCCGACAATAGCCGGGCGATCGAGCCGGATGTCTTCGTGCGGGAGAATCCCGACGGCAGCTGGCGCATCGAGCTCAATACCGACACGCTGCCGCGGGTTCTGGTGAACCAGTCCTATGCAGCTGAAATCAGCGCTGTGGCGCGGTCCGAGGAAGACAAGACCTTCATCACCGATTGCGCCCAGAATGCGAGCTGGCTGGTGAAGTCGCTGGACCAGCGCGCGCGGACGATTCTGAAAGTCGCGTCCGAAATCGTGCGCCAACAGGATCTTTTCCTCGCCAAGGGCGTTGCCTTTCTGCGGCCGCTGAACCTGAAGACGGTCGCGGACGCCATAGAAATGCACGAATCCACCGTCAGCCGCGTGACCTCGAACAAATATGTTGCCACGCCGCGCGGCCTGTTCGAACTGAAATATTTTTTCACCTCCTCGATTCCGTCATCGGGTGGGGGTGAGGCACATTCGGCCGAGGCGGTGCGGTATCGCATCAAGGCACTGATCGACGGCGAGACGCTGGACGAGATCATGTCCGATGACGCACTGGTCGAACGGCTGCGCGATGAAGGAATAGATATTGCCCGCCGGACCGTGGCGAAATATCGTGAAGCCATGAATATTCCGTCGTCCATACAGCGGCGGCGGATGCTGAAAAGGGCCAGCTGACATCCCTTTTTGCGGTGTGATTGACATTTCAGATCGCGCCAATAGGTTCCGCCCGCGCTCGCCGGGAGGCAGATTTCCCGCCGGGTGCCCCGTATGCTAGGGTCGTTTAACGATGCAAATTCAGATCGTCTCCAAGGGTATTGATGTCTCCGGCGCGCTGCAGGAAGAAATTTCCGGCCGTGTCGAGGACGGTGTGTCCAAATATTTCAGCCGGCCGAGCGAAGCCTATGTGGCGGTTTCGCGCGAAGGATCAGGCTTCAGGGTCACCGTCTCCCTGCACTTGCCGTCCGGCGTGATGCTGCAGGCCCAGGGCGATGACAATGATGCCTACAAGGCGGCCGACAAGGCTGCGGACCACCTGGAAAAGCGCCTGCGCCGTTACAAGCGCAAGCTGAAGAACCATCATAACGAGAACAAGTCCGAGCTGCCCGCCGAGACCACGCCGATCACGGTGTTCCAGGGTCAGCCGGATACCGGTTTCGATGATGATGAGGAGGCCGAACTGCACGGCAGCGAGCCGGTTATTGTCGCCGAAACCCCCGGGGAAATGCGGGCCATGACGGCCAGCATGGCTGTGCTGGAGCTGGAAGCGGCCGGAGCGCCCTTCCTGATCTTCCGCAATATTGCGCATAATGGCGTGAATATCGTGTACCGGCGGCCCGACGGGCATGTCGGCTGGATCGATCCGGACCGCGATAAATCCCGCTAGCCCTTTGAAGCCTTTCGGGCTAGAGCGCGAATTGCGTATGCCCGAACCGAAACCGGACCCTTGTCATGGCCTTATCCGACCTTCTGTCGGCCGATTCAATTCTGGGAAGTCTGAGCGCGACCAACCGCAAGCAGGCGCTGCAGATTATGAGCGAGGCCGCTGCGGCCAAGCTCGACATTGATTCCCGCCTTATTTTCGATGCCGTGATGGAACGCGAACGGCTCGGCTCGACCGGCGTCGGCGATGGCGTTGCCATTCCGCATGCCCGTCTGGAAGGACTGGATCGTGTTTTCGGCCTGTTTGCGCGGCTCAAGACGCCGATCGATTTTGATGCCATAGATGGCCGGCCGGTGGATCTGATCTTCCTGCTTCTGGCGCCGGAAGCCTCGAGCGCCGAACACCTGAAAGCGCTGGCACGGATATCGCGGATTTTCCGGCGCGAGGATTTGCGGTCGCATTTGCGCGCCACCGATACGCGCGACGGCATGATCGCTCTCCTGACACTTCAGGACGAAAGCAACGCGGCCTGATCCAAGGCGCG
This sequence comes from Alphaproteobacteria bacterium, assembly GCA_016124665.1. GTDB lineage: Bacteria > Pseudomonadota > Alphaproteobacteria > Caulobacterales > Maricaulaceae > Hyphobacterium. The sequence continues at coordinate 44,169 of WGNH01000005.1, forward strand.
GCACTGCCGCGGCAGAATTCGCTCGAATTCTATGGGCTGGCATGCGCTGAAGCTTCGCAGGGCACCTCTTCGCCTGTGCCGCCTTCGGGGGGGCGAAGCCACCCGAAGCCGGAGGTGAAGGGTGGTGGAGCCAGGCGGAATCGAACCGCCGACCTCGTCATTGCGAACGACGCGCTCTCCCAACTGAGCTATGGCCCCGACCGATTGGGAGCAAAATCCCTAGAACCGGCGTCTGTTGCCGTCAACCTCGTGATCATCGGGGACCGGATTTGCGACCCGGCAAGAACACCGGAGATTGTGTTCGTCAGCCAGCGGATTGAATGCTACGGTTTTCGCGGAACGCAGCGGGGAGGCGATGATGGAAACCGCACTTACGGGGCTGGTCAGTTCGGGATTCATGCCGCACGGCATGTGCTTTCTGTGGACGCCCTGGATATTATGGACCCATGTCACCGCCGATATTGTTACCGGGCTGGCCTATTTTTCCATTCCCGTCGTCATGGCGCTGTTTGCCATCGGCCGTCCGGATGCGCGCTACCGGCCAACGCTTTACCTTTTCATTGCCTTCATTCTGCTTTGTGGCGCAACGCATTTCCTGTCCGTCGTGGTGATCTGGACGCCGGTCTATGAAATCCAGGGTGTGCTGAAAGCGCTGACAGCCATCGCCTCACTGATCACGGCGATCGTGCTGTGGCCGCTCCTGCCCAAGGCCCTGGCGGTTCCCACGACCGAACAATTGCAGGCCAAGAATCTGGAACTCGCCGGAGAGGTGGAAAGGCGGCGGTCAGCAGAGGCGGAGCTGACCGCTCTGACGCGGTCGCTGGAAGCCCGCGTCGAAGAGCGCACGCAGGAACTGACCCAGACCAATGCCGCGCTCCGGCAATATGCCGCTACCGCCTCGCACGACCTGCAAGCGCCGCTGCGCCATATCTCGATGTTCGCCCAACTCCTGGAACGGGAAGCCTCGGACGGAATGAGCGATGGTGCCCGCGAGATGATCGGCAATATCGTGGCCAGCACATCCCGGATGCGGCGGATGATCGAAAGCCTGCTCGAATATTCAAAGCTCGTGGATCATGACTTGCGGGCCGAGTCGCTGCCGCTTGACGGGATCGTGCAAGCGGCGCTCGCCGATCTGGCTCCGGATATCAAGGCCGCGGGGGCAGGCGTCGAAACAGACCTGACTGAGGATGCGATTGCCGGCGACCGTGAACTGCTCTTGCGCCTGTTCGACAATCTCATCGACAATGCGCTGAAATACCGGTCTGATGCCCCGCCGGTCATCCGCATTTCGAGTCAGGTTGCTGGAAACCATATACAGGTTTCTGTTGAGGATAATGGCATCGGTATTGATGAAAAATTCTCAGCCAGGGTTTTCGAAATGCTGAAACGCCTGCATGCTGAGAGCGATATCCCCGGAACAGGTATCGGGCTTTCACTCTGTCAACGGATCGTGCAGAGCCACGGCGGAAAGATCTGGGTTGACACAACTTACCGGGAAGGTGCGCGTTTCTGTTTCACCTTGCCGCTGGCACAAGGGGAGAAGACATGAATTCCAAGAAGGTCGGGAAAACACCGGACAAGCCCTTCCGCGTTCTGGTGGTGGATGATGATCACCAGGATGCCTATTTCGTCACCTCGGCCCTGAAAGAGGCCGGTGTGGAGGAAACCGAAATTGTCATGTCCGGTGCCGCGGCGCTGAAAACCATCCGCGAAGCGCGGCATGATCTGGTGATCCTCGACCTCAATCTTCCCGGCATTTCAGGCCGCGATGTGCTGAGCGAAGTGCGCAATGGCGATACGCCGATGAATACGCCCATCGTTGTCCTGTCCGCCTCGGCGCAGCGCATGGATATCGAAGACTGCTATGCGCTGCGGGCCAACGCCTATGTCGTCAAGCCCTATGATCTCGGGGAATATGACGAAATCGCGCGCGGCGTACGGGATTTCTGGAAGGATATCTGCCGCCTCCCCGGCGCGCTGCCTGCCGTATGATGGCGCAGGCTTGCCGCCGCGCCCCGAAAGCGGATAGAGCAGGCGCAGTAACGCTGCCGGAGACGTCCTTGTGAACCTGTCATTCATCGATGCGCTGATTGTCTATTTTGTGGACCCGGTTCTGGGTCTCTTCATTTTCATCCTGATCGCCGCGATCATCCTGAGCTGGCTGATCAGCTTCAAGATCGTCAATCCCTACAATCCGGTCGTCGGGTCGCTCTGGCGCATGACTTCTGTACTGACCGAGCCGGTCTTGCGGCCGATACGGTCCATTCTGCCAAACCTTGGCGGGTTCGATTTTTCTCCGCTGGTCGTCATCCTTCTGATCCAGTTCATCCGCGGATGGTTGCTGCCCCAGATCATGACCGCCTTCTGATGCCCGCCCGGCGTACGCCGGACGGGTTTGATCTGCCGGTCCGGCTGACACCCAATGCCCGGCGGGACAGTCTTGATGGCTGGGATACGGATGCCGACGGAGCACCTGTCTTACGGGCGCATGTCCGCGCCATACCGGAAAACGGCAAGGCCAATACCGCCCTTGTCAAATTGCTCGCCAAACGGCTCGGAATCGGTAAAACCCGGCTGAACGTAGTCAGGGGCCAGACCAGCCGGATCAAAACGATATCGGTGTATTGCGATGCAGATGAGGCCGATTCACTGATCGCGAAACTGACGGAGGCATAGACATGACGGCCCGGATCATTGACGGAAAATCCATTGCCGCGAGCATTGATATGCGGGTCGGCAAGACCGCCGCTCAGCTGGAAAAACTGCTCGGCCGCAAACCCGGCCTGTCGGTTGTGCTGATCGGTGAGGATCCGGCCAGCGAGGTCTATGTCCGCAACAAGGTCCGGCGGGCAAAAGCGGCGGGGATGGAGTCGACGGAAATCCGCAAGCCGGCCTCCATCAGCCAGGCCGAAATCATCCGTATTGTCGAACAATTGAACGCCAATCCGGCAGTGGACGGCATTCTGGTCCAGATGCCGCTGCCTGCACACATTGATACCGGGGCCGTCATCAACACGATTGACCCGGACAAGGATGTGGACGGGCTGACTGCGGTCAGCGCCGGGCGGTTGCTGGCCGGAGAGCCGGGTCTGCGCCCCTGCACGCCCGCGGGCTGCGTGTTGCTGGCCGAGCAGGCGATGGGAGATCTGACGGGAAAATCGGCGTTGATCATCGGCCGTTCGATCCTGGTCGGCAAGCCGGCCGCGCTGCTCTTCCTGGAGAAGAATTGCACCGTGACCATTGCCCATTCCCGGACCACAAATCTGCCCGAACTGACGCGCGGCGCCGATATTCTTGTGGCCGCCATCGGCCGGCCGGAAATGATTCCGGGTGATTGGATCAAGCCGGGCGCCTGCGTGCTGGATGTCGGCATCAACCGGATCGATGCGCCCGAACGCGGCGCAGGCCAGACCCGCCTTGTGGGCGATGTGGCATTCGATGCCGCGTCGCAGATTGCCGGCTGGATCACACCGGTGCCGGGCGGGATCGGCCCGATGACGATTGCCATGCTCCTGCGCAACACGATTACGGCGGCGGCCCGCCGGGCCGGGCTGGACACGCCGGAAATCGTCTGATCCGCGTGCTTCATAAAGACCGCGTTAAGGAAATCGGGCGCACAAGATGAGGATCAAAGCAAGAGGCTGACCATGACCGCATTGAATGTGCTTCACGTCGAAGATGATTTTGCTGATGCGCTGCTGGTCCAGAACACGGTCTTTGAATCCGGGGATTATGATATCGGATTTGAGGTGGTCCGTGATCTGCGCGAGGCGCGCCGCAAGCTGAAAAACAAGAATTATGATCTGGTCCTGCTGGATTTGCGGCTGCCGGATTCCGTCAATCCCGATGACACGCTGACCACCATGCAATCACTATGTGCGGCAACGCCCATTGTCGTTCTGTCCGGTTCTGTCCGGGTTGATAGCGGAACCGTGCCGGAAGGCATCAACCGGCTGGACAAGAACGAATATCTCTGCGGGCGGGCGGCCCCCGGCAGCAAGCCATTGGCGCAGGTCTTGCGCCTTTCGGCGTCCAATGACGACTTTGAAGCCATCTGATCGCTGAAACCGGCGCAGGTTTTGCGCTGTCTGAACCGTTCTTTATCGAAGCGGTTCAAAATGATCCATGCTGACACTTGTGGCCCAGACGCGCTATCGAGCGCCGATCTGGCAGACTGGCGCGCTCTGGCGCAGGGGCCGTTTGCCTCACCGCTCCTGCAACCGGAGTTTGCCGGTCTTGTCGCACAGGTCCGTGATGATGTGCGGGTCTCGGTTTTCCGCAAGGGACAGGAGCGGCCCGGTTTTCTGGCCTATCACAGGCGTCCGGGACGCCTCGCGCGATCCCTCGCCGCGCCGTTCGGTGATGTCCAGGCGCTGGTCTCCGCACCGGATTTCATGGCAACCGGCCCGGAGGCGCTGAAAGCGGCCGGGCTGCGCGCTTTCCAGTTCGATGCGCTGCTTGATCCCTACGGCGTCTTCGGAAACGCTGCCGGTGAGGTCCATGGGGCGCACGTGATTGCGCCGGGCCCGGATGCGGATGCGTTTCTGGAACAACAGCGGGCACTTCACGCGAAACGCTTCAAGAATCACCGCCGTCTGGCGCGTCAGATGGAGCGGGATTGCGGTCCGGTCCGCTTCACCGCGCCCGATAGGGATGGCGAGGCGCTGACACAGCTGATGGGCTGGAAACAGGCGCAATTCCGGCAAACCGGCCGGCATGATGTGCTCGCCGCAGACTGGGTGCAGGCATTGATGCGGCTCACACACGAAACCACAAGCGGCGGGGTGCGCGGTCTTTTTGTCAGCCTGCGGGTGAATGACCGGATTGTCGCCGGGCTGTTCGGCGTACGCAGTGACACGGTCTTCAATCCCTGGATTGCCGCTTATGATCCGGCCTATGCCGCCTGGTCCCCCGGACAACAGGTGCTGCATGAGCTGATCGCCGCCATGCCGGGCCTGGGGCTGGAGCGCTGTGATATCGGCGCCGATCATGACCACTACAAGAAATATTATGCGGCTGATGCTCTGCCGGTGAAAAGCACACTCGTGACCGCCCCCGGACGCGATCTGGGGATTACGCGCGTGCGTTCGCTGTTGTGGTCAGCGGCCCAGTATACGCCGGCCGCGCCGCTGGCGTCGAAAATACACCGCCGGCTTAACCAGATTTCAGCGGTTGAGCTGGATACTGGTCACCGTATTTCCGGCTTTGTCCGTGCCGTCACACAGAGGACAAGGCCAGCCGCAGGGTAATCGACATGACAATGCAGGTTTCTGTCATCATCCCGACCTTCCGCCGTCCCGACGGCTTGCGGCGCGCAGCTGACAGTATTCTGGCCCAGGCCAATCCCTGCGGACTGGATATCGAGCTGATCATTGTCGACAATGACCCTGACGGGTCGGCGATGGCGCAAGGGCAGGCGATCGCAAAGGAAGCCGCCCTCCCGGTGACCGTCGTTCACATGCCTTCGCCGGGGGTTGCCAATGCCCGTAATGCGGGACTTGCTGCCAGTTCGGGCGAACTGATCGCATTTCTGGACGATGATGAAGAGGCGCCCGGCACCTGGCTCTGCGAGCTGGTGGGGAGTTTGCGGTTTTATGATGCGGATGCGGTTTTCGGCCCGGTGCGGACCCGCCTGCCGGACAGTGTGACCACGCATCGCGAATACTATTCGCAGTTTTTTTCGCGGTCAGGGCCCGAGGAAAGCGGTCATATTGATCATTATTATGGTTGCGGCAATTCACTGATCCGGCGCGCAGCCCTGCCGTCACCCCAGCCCTTCGATGCCGCCCGCAATGATATCGGCGGGGAAGATGATCTGCTGTTTGCGCAGATGCAGGCCCGCGGCGCGGTGTTTGCGTGGTCGGCTGAAGCCTGGGTCTGGGAGGACCCGCTAAGCCATCGCGCGAGCCTGAATTACACCCTCAGGCGGGCCTTTGCCTATGGACAGGGGCCGAGTGCAGCCTGTGCCTCGCGCCGGCCGATGAATCTGCCGGGCATTGTCTTCTGGATGTGTGTGGGCGCTGGCCAGGCCCTTGTTTACGGGAGTGCCGCAGCGGTCCTGTGGGCCATCGGCGCACCGCGGCGTGCGCGCATGCTCGACAAGGCGGTGCGCGGTCTTGGAAAAGTGTTCTGGGGCGGTCCGTTCAGCCTCGGCTTTTACGGTTCGGCGGCCCTGGGCCGTCAGGCAGCGGCGTCCTGACTGCCAATGGCGTTGAGCATGGTCTCGATATTTGAAAGCTTGGCGCGCTGGGTATCCGCACGGGCTTCCTCGAGGCCGGCTTCGGACCGGATCAGGCGCACCGCTTTTTGCTGGGCGGCGGCGGCGCACTTGCCGGCCGGAATGGCCTGACAGGTCACCAGCTTCAGAAGCGAAGCGGCGCGATCGAGCACAGGTTGATCGCTGTTGGCAATCGTGTCCAGCAGGCCGGAGCGGTCCAGAACCTTCTGCCCCAGCGCATCGAATGCTTGCGAGAGACCGGCCTTGTCCTCTTCGGGATAATTGCCCTTCAGCGCCCTGACCTGAAACCCGGTGAGCCGGTGCAAGCGGTCAATCGCCCGGCCTTCACCGGATACGAACCAGCCTTCAGTCTTGTGATTGCCCAGCGCCGCCCGGATATACCCTGCGAGCTTTTTCTTGTTCTGCGCGCCGACGATGTTTTCTTCCAGCGCCAGAAGCTTCTCGATCTCGTGGTCCGGATTGCGGCACTGATCAAGGTAATCACCGATGGTTTCTGGCGTCAGCAGACGCGCAGAGCGTTTTGAAAACGCATCCTGAAGGGCATCAACCGACAGATCCGGCCCCTGGGCCATGACCAGTTGCTGCGCCAGTTTTCTGGCCAGCTTCACCTCTTCCAGTACATCCTTGGGCCGCATGCGACGCGGACGTTGCAGCCGCTCCAGCAAGGCGATGGCGATGGTGGCGCGGCAGGAGGGCAGATCGCCCGATTTCATCAGCCGGGTGAGCGTGCGAGCATCGGGCGGGGCGTTTGCGAGGCTTTCAGCATCCATGGCTCCGACGAACATGTCGGAGAGACGCTGCACTTCGTCGCCGAGCTCGGGAGCGGAACCGATGAGCGCCATCAGGCCGGAGTCGAAATTCAGGATTTCGGACAGGAAGATATCGAGCTGCTCGCAGCCGACGGTCCGGGCTTTCTCCGCCAACGGCAATTCGCCAGCGAACTCCATCAGGACAGCGAGCTTCTTGCCAAAGCCGCGCTCGTCAGAGAGACGGTCGGCCAGGGCGGCGCGGATCTTGTAGGGCGATTTCTCGTCCGCAAAATCCTCGACCAGGGCGGCATAGGTCCGGTATTTCGAAAATCGCGGCAAACGGCCGGATTTCCCGTCCTTGTAAATGCGGTCAAAAGCTTTCTGGGCCAGTTCATGCAGCTGTTTCACATAGGCATGTACGGTGGAATCACCCTCACGCGCACTGGCGACCGCGACCTTCTGGATGGCGTGCTGTAGCTCGGTGCCGCCGCTTTCAAGATCTTCCGCCTGTTCGGGACTGTGCATCAGCTCCATCGGCGTGACCTGCTTGCGGACAAACCACTCGTTCAGGACGCGGCTCATCGTGTCGCGGGCCGACGGGTTGGTCAGATCATCCGGTGACAGGCAGGGCAGTGTGCCATCCCCGGTTTTTTCCTCTTCGGCCTCGAATCTCTCCGCGCCCTCCTCCCAGATGGTGAAAGAGCGGAAAGCCCGGGCGGCGTCGTCGAAACGCTCCTTGGACACACGAACCGATCCGGTCGGCGTGGCCTCGAGGATTTTCTGCGCGAATTCAATAGCATCTTCGCGATCCGGGCGGGCCTCGACCAATGCCCAGCCGGCCTTGCGGTGCTTCTTGACGAAGACTTCGTAATGAACCTTGGCTGCCGCCATCAGGCGCACTCCATGCAATCAGATGCAAACAATGCCACTGAAACATTTAAGGTGCGGTGAACCCTAACGCTTTCGCTTCGCGTCAAGCTTGTCTAAGGTTTGGCAAAACGGGAATGAGGAGGCGCGTTCATGGCCACAATTGCGCTGGTCGATGACGACGAGAATATCATCACTTCGGTATCCATTTTTCTGGAAGGCGAAGGCTATAAGGTGCGGACGTTCAATGACGGGGCCACCGCGCTGGAATCGCTGACCGATGATCCGGCGGATCTGGGGGTGTTCGACATCAAGATGCCGCGCATGGATGGCCTGGAATTACTGCGCCGCCTGCGGCAGTCCTCGAACATGCCGGTAATTTTCCTGACCTCGAAGGATGACGAGTTCGACGAGGCGCTCGGCCTCAATCTCGGTGCTGATGACTATATCACAAAGCCCTTCTCCCAGCGTCTTCTGGGCGAAAGGGTCAAGGCCGTACTGCGCCGCGCCCGGCCGGATCCCGCAGGGGAACCGGGCAAGCCTGGCGGCGAGTCCAAACCGATCATGCGCGGCCGCCTGTCTCTCGACCCCAACCGCCACTCCTGTTCATGGGAGGGCGAGCCGGTACGGTTGACCGTGACCGAATTCCTGATCCTGCAATCCCTGGCGCAACGCCCCGGCTATGTGAAAAGCCGCGATGCGCTGATGGATGCGGCCTATGATGATCAGATCTATGTCGACGACCGGACCATCGACAGCCATATCAAGCGTGTCCGCAAGAAATTCAGAGAAGTCGACAAGACGTTCGACGCCATTGAGACGCTTTATGGTGTTGGATACCGTTACAAGGAGAGCTAGCCGGACGCTCCGTTCGGTCCGCGGGGTCTCCTTTTCCCGCCTGGCGTGGATTATTCTCGCCTCCAATGGTCTGGCCCTGCTGGTCCTGATCGTCGGCATGCTGGCTGTGTCCGAAACCCGGCGCGGACTCGTCAATGCCAAGGTTGAAGCGCTCCGCGTTGAAGGCGAGCTGATCGCCAATGTGATGGCGGAAGGTGCGGCCGAAAGCGATCCATCTCCCCGCCTGCTGGATGGCGATGCGCGGCTGATTCTCCGCGATCTCTACCTTCCGGATGATGTACGCGCGCGCATCTATAACAAGGCGGCGCAAATTGTTGCCGACAGCCATTTGCTGGCGAACCGGTTTGATGTCACCGAGCTGCCGCCGCCGGGAGAGATGCTGCCCGGAGATTTTGCCGAGGATGCGCGCAGCCTGCTTTCGCGCCTGATGGACGGGTTTGGCGGCTGGTTCCGGACCGAGGAGGAGCGCGCCGCGCTTGACCGCACGCTGGAAGAGGAAATCGCCGGGGCAATCGGTGGTGAGACCATTGCCGGCGTGCGGCGGCAACCCGATGGCTCGCGCGTGGTCTCAGTGTCCGTGCCGATCCAGCCGGTCCGCGCCGTGGTCGGTGTGGTGACGCTGGAATCCTTCGACCTCGATGAAATCATTGCCAGCGAACGCCGGGCGCTGTTTCCCTTTATCCTGCTGGCCGCGCTGGTGAGCATTCTGTCCTCACTGGCGCTGACCGTATTTATCGCCCGCCCGATCCGGCGGCTGGCGAAGGCGGCGCGGCGCGTGCGCCGGGCCAAGGGGCGGCGGGTGGAGATGCCGTCCCTGGCCGGGCGCCGGGACGAGATCGGCGAGCTCGGCGAGGCCATGCGGGAGATGACGGCCGCGCTCTATGACCGCATGGATGCGATCGAGCAGTTTGCCGCCGATGTCGCGCACGAGCTGAAAAACCCGCTGACCTCGATCCGGTCGGCCGCGGAAATCCTGCCCCGGGCGAAAACCGCTGACCAGCGTGAACGGCTTCTGGCGGTGATCGCTTCGGATGTGCGGCGCATGGACCGGCTGATCACCGATATTTCCCGCGCCTCCCGTCTTGATGCCGAATTGTCGCGCGAGGATGTGGGTCAGGTCGATCTGGTGCAATTGATGCGCGACACGGTCAGTGCCTACGAGGCCTCGCGGGCGGACGAGCCGGAACTGGTCTTTACCTCGACCCTGGATCACGCCTTTGTGGAAGGCCGGGCCGTACCTCTGGGACAGGTCATCCGCAATCTCGTCGACAATGCCATCACCTTCTCGCCCGGGGATGGAAAGATCCGCATTGCCCTCAGCCTGTCTGAGGCCGGGCTGGTGAAAATCACCGTCGATGATGACGGTCCCGGAATTCCACCGGACAATCTGGAAACGATTTTCAAGCGCTTCTACACGGAGCGGCCGGCCGGGGCGGAATTCGGCGCGCACTCGGGCCTGGGTCTGGCCATTGCGCGCCAGATTGTCAGCGTGCATGGCGGCGATCTGCGTGCCGGAAACCGGCTTGACCCGCAGGGCCGCGTGGCCGGTGCCCGCTTCACTCTGACCCTGCCGCGCGCTGCGCAAATGTGACGCTTGCGTGAAAAAACCGCTTTCCGCCAGCCCGACTCCACGATTTAATCAAGCCTTCCAGAGGTGAGGCATGATCGGGTTTCTGATCGTTACACATGGCAATCTCGCGCGCGAATTTGTCGCTGCGACCGAGCATGTCGTCGGTCCGCTGGGGCAATGCGAGGCGATGTGTATCGGCCCCGACGATGATCTGGCCGAGCGCCGGAATGACATCCGCGACCGCATCAAGGCACTGGATACCGGCAGTGGTGTGCTCATTCTGACCGACATGTTCGGCGGAACACCGTCCAATCTGGCGATTTCCCAGATGGCACCCGGCAAGGTCGAGGTGCTGGCGGGAATTAATCTGCCGATGATGATCAAGCTGGCGGAATCGCGCAGTACGCTGCCGCTGGACGCACTTGCCGAGGCCGGAGAAGCCGCAGGTCAGCGCTATGTCGCGCGGGCGGTGAAAGTGCTTGAAGGCTCGGCCAAATAGTGCCGGTATCGAAAACGGTCCGGATTACCAATCAGCGCGGCCTGCACGCACGGGCCTCTGCCAAATTCGTCGATATGGCGGCCGGATTTGATGCCGTCATCCATGTCCGCCGCGGCGAAGAGACGGTGGAAGCCTCCTCGATCATGGATTTGCTAATGCTCGCCGCCGGGCCGGGCACGGACATCACCATCATTGCCGACGGTGCCGAAGCCGGGCCCGCCCTTGAAGCGCTGGTTCAGCTGGTCGAGGACAAATTCTACGAATCCGTCTGACGCGGTGTTTCGCTGTCTTCCGCTTCGGGCGCTTCCGGTCCGGAGGGTTTCGGTGCCATGAAGGGGTCGGAGACATCGTCGCTGGCCGCCGCATTGCTGACGGAGGCCGGAGGTGTCACCGGAGCCGCATCCGGCGCATCGGGCGAATCCGGAGCGTCTTCGGCATCGGCAATATCGCGCGATGACATCAGCGTTTCACGCTCGCCGGAGTCCGCGGCGGCGAAGGCATGAATGTCTTCCGGGGCCGGCGTGTCCGGAGCCGGGGATAGCGGCCCGGGCGAGGGTGCCTGCATGGCTGACGCGGTGGCCGTAGCCGGCGTATCCGGCGTTTCGGGACCGGTTTCGGCTGCCGCTTCGCTGGCAGGCACCTCCGCCAGTGCCGGCGGTTCTGCCGGTGCCGGTTCCGGCGCATGCATGGCAGATGCGGTGGCCGTGGCGGCCGCTGTCATGTTTCCGGATGCCCCGGCAGCCGCATCACCGGATTCGGCAGCGCCGTTGACCGACCGGTTCGCGAGCGGCGGGGGCGGTGGCAGGACCATGTCACGATCAGACGTCTCTTCTACGCCCAACTCGTCCGGGGTTGCACGAAGGGACGTTGCCGGAGCCGGATCATCATCGCCGGCATCGGAACGAGCAGCCGCCAATTCTTCATCGCTGGGCAGATCATCGGAATCAGCCGCCACGTCATCTGCTTCGACAGGGGCATCTTCATGGGCGGTTGCCGCGGCCGATGCCAGGGCGGCGCCTGCCGCAGCTGGAACAGCCACGGTTTCGGCCGGCGGATGGCGGAGAATATTCTCGCTCAAACGGGCAATGCGCCCTTCCAGGCGGCCGGCATCGCGGGTGCGATTGATAAAGCCGCCGATACAGAAGAGCAGCGCCACACCGCCGAGAGCCAGCATGGACGGAATCAAAGGCGCGTCAGCATTCAGCGCAAGGCCGGTGGCAATCGCCGCCACGGCATAGACGGGCGCCCAGAGAATACGCCAGGACCGGGCCAGATAGGTGATCAGGGCCAGAAGTGTCAGCGGCAGGACAAAGGCAAGGGCCTGAGGCGATAGCCAGCCAGGCAATCCGGCCTGTCCGGCAAGGCCCGTAAAGCCGGGAATGGCGGCGGCGAGATCAAATCCCGGCAGTGCGGGAATGGTATCTGCGGCGAGTACAAAAACATTGATGTCGGGAAGTGAGGCAAAAATGCCGGGATCGACTTCCAGCATGAAGAGGCGGATGTCCGGCCAGGCCAGAGCGATGGCTGTGACCATGAACAAAAGCATGGCCATCCACCAGTTGAACGACCGGGTGATGCCGCTGCGGGCCAGGACCGTCGTGGCGTCTGGCGCGGTGCGGGTCCAGGCATTGCGGTCGTGATTGATCACCGCGACCGGGCGCGATCCGTGATCCGGCCCGCTTTGCGCCCTCAGTACGGTGACGGTTTCTCCGGATTCCAGCGGCGTGTCAGGACGGGACAGGCGCATGGTATGCGTGGCCCCGTCCGCATCGCGGATATCATGCTCGCCACGGCGCGGCCCGTCTCCGGTGGTGACGCCCGGAGAGGCATAAAAATCAATACGTTTGCGGCCAAAGCCGAGGCTGGCGTGCGCCCCTGGAATACTCGACATAATCCACCCCTTAACATTACGCTGCGCGGCGTTTCCGCTCTGCGCCATGGCCCTGAAACACGGCCCTGCTGGAACTATACAAGATTTGGGCCGCAAGAGTCATCGCCGTCACATAAACTTTGTCTGCGGCAGATCAGCGTCTGCATTGTGCGCTGCCGCGCTGCATGCTAACGGGCGGCGTTGTTGTCCCCTATCCGGCCGGGAGTCCCCGCCCCGGAGGGCCAAAGCTCTCCCGATCATCCTGATGGAAGGACCTTTTATGTCTGATTACCAAGTCAAAGACCTGTCGCTGGCCAAATGGGGCCGTACCGAAATCGACATGGCGGAAATCGAAATGCCGGGCCTGATGGCGCTGCGCGAGGAATATGGGGCCGAGCAGCCGCTGAAAGGCGCGCGCATCGCCGGTTCGCTGCACATGACCATCCAGACCGCCGTGCTGATCGAGACCCTGACGGCGCTGGGCGCGGAAGTGCGCTGGGCGTCCTGCAACATTTTCTCGACCCAGGACCATGCCGCCGCCGCGATTGCCGAGACCGGCGTGCCGGTGTTTGCCCACAAGGGCGAGACGCTGGAAGAATACTGGGACTTTGCCGACCGGATCTTTACCTGGCCGAATGGCGAAACCGCCAACATGATCCTCGATGATGGCGGAGATGCGACGCTGTATCTGATCCTCGGCGAGAAGGCGGAGAACGATCCGTCCATTCTGGGCGAGCCGAAATCGGACGAGGAAAAATACCTCTTCGCCCAGATCAAGAAGCGGATTGCCGAGACACCGGGCTGGTTTGCCAAGGCCAAGGCCGCGATCAAGGGGGTCTCGGAAGAAACCACGACCGGCGTGATGCGCCTTTACCAGATGCAGAAGCGCGGCGAACTGCCTTTCCCGGCGATCAATGTGAATGACTCGGTGACCAAGTCGAAATTCGACAACCGCTATGGCTGCCGCGAAAGCCTGGTGGATGCCATCCGCCGCGGCACCGATGTGATGATGGCCGGCAAGACCGCCCTGGTCTGCGGTTATGGCGATGTCGGCAAGGGCTCGGCGGAATCGCTGGCCCAGGCTGGCGCCCGCGTGGCCGTCACCGAAGTCGATCCGATCTGCGCACTGCAGGCCTGCATGGACGGGTTTGCGGTCGTGCGCGTCGAGGATGTCGTCAAGGATTGCGATATCTTCGTCACCGCGACCGGCAACAAGGACGTTCTGACCGTCGATCACATGCGCGCCATGAAGGATATGGCGATCGTCTGCAATATCGGCCATTTCGATAACGAGATCCAGGTCGAGGCCTTGCGCAATTTCCAGTGGACCAATGTGAAGCCGCAGGTCGATCTGGTGCAATTCCCGGAAGGCAACCGGATCATCCTTCTCTCCGAAGGCCGTCTGGTGAATCTGGGCAATGCCAACGGTCACCCCTCTTTCGTGATGTCGGCCTCCTTCACCAATCAGACGCTGGCGCAGATCGAGTTGTGGCAACGCGGCGGGGACTACAAGAACGAGGTCTATATCCTGCCCAAGCATCTCGATGAAAAGGTCGCCGCCCTGCACCTGCCCAAGCTGGGCGCACGGCTGACCGAGCTCTCATCCGAGCAGGCCGGTTATATCGGCGTCGAGCCGCAAGGCCCGTTCAAGGCCGAGCATTACCGCTACTAGGCGGTCTGGCCCAACTGCACGAGAGGCGCCCCGGACCCGTTCCGGGGCGTTTTCTTTTTGGCAAATGGCGCTAGCGTGCCGGCATGATCATCCGTCTTGCCAGCCTGTGCACCCTTTTCGCCCTTGCCGCCTGTTCTTCCGTGACCTCTCTGCCCGGGACCGGCCGGCTGGATCCGCGCTCGGACCCCTTCATGCCGTCTCAGCCCTTTCCGGTGCCCGCCAATGTGGAACGGCTGATCGGGCCGGAGGATTGTCAGGGTGCGCAGCTGGCGGCCCGCGAATTCGCCATGCCGGACTATCCGGCGCGGGCGTATTCTCGCGGGCTGCAAGGCTGGGTGGTGGTCCGCTTTCACGTCTATGATACGGGCCGCCCGCATCGCGTCCGCTCCGCCGAATCGGTGCCTGCCGGCCATTTCGATGCTGCGGCGGTGCGCGCGGTCGAGGACTGGCGCTTCCGAGAATTGCCGGACGGACAGGCGCTGTCGAACTGCGTTGTGCTGTTCGAGTTTCGCAATGGCACGGTTCGCGTTAGATAGCGTCCATGTCGAATGATGATTTTACCCGGCTGCTGGATGAAATTCCGCTGCTTTACAAGGTCCGCGCCTTTGCCGACGGCCTGTCCGATGCCCGCCTGTTCATGCGGCTGGGCGATCCGCTGGACAAGCGCGAGCGCGATCTGACCCGCACCTACCTTGACGGGCTGGGCTTTCCGCATGCCGAACCGGGGCTGCTGACCAATTGGGACGATGCTGCGAGCGCCGCCGAGGCCGTGGATTTCAATCCGGAAGGCTGGGAGGCCGAGGAAATGCTGCGCGCCGGGCTGATTTCCGAAGCCCTCCAGCGGCTGGACGAGGACGGCATCCAGACGGTGCTGGAATATGTCGGGCTGAAAGCCGGCGAGGCGGCACAGGATGCGGTCGCCTATTCGGCCTCGCTGGGGGATATGCGCGACGAGGCGGTGCTGAATGCGGCTGCGGGGTCCGTGGTGCAGGCGGCCAATGGCGCCGCGCTGGTGATCATGGCGGAAGCCGAGGATGATGATCCGCCGCATCCCTTCCTTGCGCGCTGGCGGCTGTTTGTGCGCGGGCGCTGGCCGGTCGGACTGGCCGGGCTGACCTATAATATTCTGTGATTGGACGGACTTATGACCACGCTTTCGATTGCCAGCTGGAATGTGAACTCTGTGCGCCTGCGCGCCGTACCGCTGATCGCGCCTTTCGTGGCCGCCTGCCAGCCGGATGTGCTGTGCCTGCAGGAGATCAAGTGCCAGAGCCATGAATTTCCGGAAAAAGCCTTCCGCGAAATGGGCTATGAGCATTTCCATGTGCGCGGCCAGAAAGGCATGCATGGCGTGGCCATTGCCTCGAAATATCCGCTGCAGGATCTGGGCGATGAAGCGATCTGCCCGCGCGAGGAAGCGCGGCATCAGCGCGTCGGTGTGCAAGGCATCGAGCTTCACAATTTCTATATTCCGGCCGGCGGGGACGAGCCGGATATCGAGATCAATCCGCGCTTTGCCCACAAGATGGATTTCCTGGCCTGCACGCGGGATTATTTCGCCGCGCGCGACACGAGGAACGAGAAGATCGTCATTCTCGGCGATTTCAACATCGCCCCGCGCGAACATGATGTCTGGTCACACAAACAGCTTCTGAAAGTGGTCTCGCACACGCCGGGCGAGGTCGAGGCGCTGAATGCCATTCTGGCGGCCGGCGATTTCATTGATGTCGCCCGGGAAGTCATTCCCGGGCCGGAGAAAATCTGCGCCTGGTGGAGCTATCGCGCGAAGGATTAACGCGCCTCCAACCGGGGCCGGCGGCTGGATCATATCTGGGTGACGCCCCCCCTGAAAGATGCGGCGCTGGCGCGCGGCCGGGACGGTTTCCGGATCTACGAGCCGGAGCGTGGCCGCGAAAAGCCGTCCGACCATGTGCCGGTCGTGCTGGACCTGATGCTCTAGCGGCGAATGGGAAGGGGCCGGGAAATTCTGGGCATGCCGCCGGAGTCGCGATCATAATTCCGGTGGGACACCTGAAGGGCATCAATGAGCGAGTCCAGAGTGGAATCTACCAACGTGCGAAGTTCAGAACAGCTTTGCTGTGGTGGGATGGCGGCGAGCCGCTGAGCGATGATCTGCGCGCCCTGGCGTGATATTTCAATATGGCCCTGACTGTGGAGCGCGACTTGTTCGGCATAGGCATCCCAGCGGCGGCGCAAGGACCGGTTGGCACGCTCGTAATCGACCCATTCGGGTGCCGAAACAATGGTGTGAGCCGTCATGGAGCCGCCCGCAATCCAGCACCCTTCTCCGACACGTTGGTCATAAAAAGGCGAGGCGTGGACATCGAAATTATAATCAGTGCGCAGCATCAGGTTGGCATTCACAAAATCGATCAGCTCGTCTTCTGTCCGGCCGCTGATCTCCCAGTGATCTTGGCCTGTGGTGATCTCTACGGACAGCGATGTCTGCCCGGCCGCGCTATCCGCCCATATACATACTGCCATCAAACCGGCGAGTATGACGGATACTGTTCTCATGATTGCAGCCGGTAACCGCCGCTTTCGGTGATCAGCAGGCGTGACTGTGCCGGGTTCGGCTCGATCTTTTGCCGCAGCCGGTAGATATGGGTTTCCAGAGTGTGGGTGGTGACGTTGGGATTATAGCCCCAGACCTCATGCAGGAGTTCCTCACGCGAGACCGGCTTGCCGCCCGAGCGATAGAGATATTTGAGGATATTGGTTTCCTTTTCCGTCAGGCGGATCTTCTTCTCGTCTGCCGTGATCAGAAGCTTCATGGACGGTTTGAATTCGTACGGCCCGATCTGGAAGACGGCATCCTCGCTCTGTTCGTGACTGCGCAGATGCGCGCGCACGCGGGCGAGCAGAACAGAAAACTTGAACGGCTTGGTGACATAGTCATTGGCGCCGGATTCCAGACCGAGAATCTGGTCGGCATCGGTATTCTGCCCGGTCAGCATGATGACCGGGGCGGTCACGCCATTCTTGCGCATCAGTCGGCAGGCCTCGCGGCCATCCATGTCGGGCAGGTCAACGTCCAGCAGAATAATATCCGCCCGTTCATCGCGGGCGATATTTATGCCTTTGGTCGCAGTGTCCGCATCCCGGACCGTGAATTCGTCATGAAACCCGAATTGCTCGATCAGGGTTTCGCGGAGATCGTCGTCGTCATCGACGCACAGAATCGTTTTTTTCACACTCATAGTCTGATCATGCCATTTTTTGTACGGGAGGCAATTCCTGCCGGGCGGCTGAAATTTCCCGGCAGGAATGACCGGACCCGCGTTCACGGTCAAGCACACAATCACGTGTGCAAGGCGTCATCGGACTGTGAAAAATGGCCGCATTTTTGCATGGTTAACGTCTGACATGTCCGGCTCCGTGAGGGCCATGGCGTGACACCTCCGTGGTGGGGGAGGCGACCGGGACGCTGCTTTGGGTGCGCTTGCACCTGCCGGCGTCCCGCGCCGACCGCTGGACTTGTGCCCCGAATTCCGGAATTCCTGCCCGCATGACCCGTTTCACTGTGACATCCGATGGCCGGTTTTCGGCACCTGACGCCCTCTGCCGCGCCGCGCTCGGCAAGGGCGGTGTCAAACCGGAGGCCGGCAAGGTGGAAGGTGATGGGGCGACCCCGCTTGGCATATATGTGCTGAGGCGTGTGCTTTACCGGACGGATCGTGGCGCGGCTCCGGAGACCACGCTGCCGGTGCGTCCGATCCGGCCCGATGATGGCTGGTGTGATGCGCCGGATGATCCCGCCTATAACCGGCCCGTGCGCCTGCCCTATCCGGCGTCTTGCGAGGAAATGACACGGGCGGACGGGCTTTACGACATCGTGGTCGTGCTGTCGCATAATGATGATCCGCCGGTTCCGGGGCGCGGCTCCGCCATCTTCCTGCATTGCGCGCGGCCGGATTATGCGCCGACCGAGGGGTGTGTGGCGCTGGCGAAATCCGATCTGGAAGCCGTGCTGAAGGGCGCGGCACCCGGCGATACACTCGAGATCAGGCGGTAGGCCGCTCGCCGAACAGGGCGGAGCCGACGCGCACGCTGGTGGCGCCGAATTTCACCGCGGTCTCGAAATCCCCGCTCATCCCCATGGAGAGTTTTTCGATGCCATTGGCCGCCGCAAGATCTGCGAGCAGCGCAAAATGCGGCCCGGCGGGGTCTTCGACCGGCGGAATGCACATCAACCCCTCGATTTTGAAGCCATAATCCTCGCGCATCTGTTTCAGAAAGTCCGCGACGGCGGGCGGGGCAATGCCGGCTTTCTGGTCTTCCTCGCCGGTATTGACCTGGACATAGAGGCGCGGCTGCCTGCCCAGCTTCTCCATGGCCTTTTTCAAGGCTCCGGCGAGCTTGATCCGGTCGAGCGTCTCGATCACATCGAACAGGGCGGCCGCCGCTTCCGCCTTGTTGGTTTGCAACGGGCCAATGAGGCGCAATTCGAGATCGGGAAAATCTGCCCGGCGTTCCGCCCAGCGGCCCTGCGCTTCCTGCACCCGGTTCTCGCCGAAAACACGGTGACCGGCGGCAAGGGCGGCACTGATGCGGCTGTCCGGCTGTTTCTTGGAGACGCCGGTCAGCGTGACCGATGACGGGTCGCGTCCCGCGGCATTGGCGGCCACGGCGATCCGCTTCAGGATTTCATTCCGGCGGGCGGCAAATTCGTTTACGGATGTCGTCATGTCCTCCCGCACCTATTCCCAAGCGATGCTGCTGGCAAGGCTGACCGCCAGATGGCCCGGTGTTCCGGGCGTGTTGCCGCCGCTTATTGCCCTGACCGATCCGGAGCGCACTCCGGACATTGGCGCGTTCGCGCAGGGCCTGCCCGGAGGATGCGCACTGATCTACCGCCATTTCGGCCGCCCGGAGCGATTTTCCGAAGCCGCCCGTCTGGCCGGTATTGCGCGGGAAAAGCGTCTGGTCCTTCTGATCGCTGCGGATCCGGACCTGGCAGAGGCCTGTGATGCCGACGGCGTGCACTGGCCGGCGCGGCTGGCCGGACCGGCGCGAAAATGGCGGCGGGGACGGACCGGTCAGATCATGATGATGTCGGCGCATAACCGGCGCGAACTTGCTCTGGCCGCAAAAGCCGGGGCGGATGCGGCATTGTTATCGCCGGTGTTTGCAACCCGGAGCCATGCGGGTGACACGGCACTCGGCGTGCACCGCGCCCGTGGGCTGGCCCGGGCGTGCGCAATTCCCGTCTATGCGCTGGGCGGCATAACGGCAGACACGGCAAAGCATCTGTCAGGATCAGGATTTGCGGGTGTGGCCGCGATCGGCGGGCTGAAACGCTAGAAACGCCAGCCGGTTTCGAACTTGACTTCCGGTGCGCGCTCATCGATCTGCGGGCCCGTCACCAGATTGTCCGGATTGGAGAAGCGGATCGACCCGCCAAAGCGGAAGCGGTCATTGAGGTCGACATAGACGCCGGCATCAATGGAATCGAATTCCCGGCGCTGCTCGTCATTTCGGTCAAAGCCGAGGGTGAAGCCCCAGCCATTGCCGGAACTGAATTCAACCTGGTTGTCCGGGAAGTCGAGATTGACGCCGGGGGCCACATTGGAATCCAGCGTGTAGGTCTCATACCAGGCCTGGGCATCGGCATCGCTGGAGGCGCTGACGGCATCCTGGAACGCAAAAGCGGCCGGCGCGGAGGCAACACACCCCGCGACCGCAGCAGCGATCGTCCATGATTTCAACACCTGGCTCATGCCATAAAGCCCCTCATTACCGTGCCAATATAGCCAATCTCGCGCCAAAGGCGAAGGGCTGAATCTCAGGGTTACAACGTTTTAAGGTGCCTCCCCGTTCCGGTCAGTGCCGGAATGTCAGCTCAAGGAATGCTCCGCTTCCATTTTCACTATTGTTTACAGCGCCTTGTGGAGATAGCGCCGTGAAATCACGATTTGTTGAGTGTAATCCAAAGGTCACAGTGTGATGGTCGCCGACAAGCCGGGAGAGGGTAAATTGCAGTGCAGTTTCCGATTCCTGCAGATAATCATCCGAGGATGTGGCGGCTTCCACACCAAAGCTCCAGTCACCCACATCATAGCGCGCCGCCGCCGCGAGTGCCTGATAGCGTCCGTCTGACACAGCATTGTCGGCCCACAGGCCGGAGACGCCCAAGGACAGCCCGTCCCGCGACCAGCGGACTTGTGCGCCAAGGGCGGAATAATTGTCCTGAAACTCCACTGATAGCGGCTCTCCGGTGACGACATTCAGCGCCGCTTCAATCCGTCCGGTTCCGGCGAATGTGTGATCGAAACTTATCCCCGCCTCGAACACGTTTTCGAGGCTGGATGATCCGGCCCCGCCCGGGTGGGCCTCCGCCAGGCAGATATCGACCCCGCAAAAGCGGGCTTGCGGCGCAAAGGAGGCCGAGGCTCTCAATCCGATGATACGCGGTGTGGAATAGACCAGAGACGGGCCAAAGCCGGCGCCGGTATTGGCGGTGCGCGTCATCACCTGGCGGCCCAGCCCCAAGGGCCCGCCATCCAGGCGGACAAAAGCAGAGCCGGTTGGCAGATTGACGGCCTCCACCTGTGCCGCGCCCGGTGTCAGGCCCAACCGCCATTCCCCCCAACCGGCTTTCAGAAAAACATTCAGCCGCTCTGCTGCGAACGCCTTGCGGCCGGAAGGGGCCGCACCGCCCCGATACCGGCCCGTGGCGAGCGAGCGCTGCGGGGTCGTCAACACCGGGCCCGTGGTATTCGCGAACCCCTCTCGCGCCATATCGCTCTGGGCGTGCAGGCCGAGTTCAAACCCCCAGCGCCAGCCATTATCGGAAATTGTTTCCCATTCGAATCGCGTGTCGAGATCGGCGAGGATGTTGCCGCCGTAACTCCCGCCGGCAAACACCAGGGCCGCATCGGTGCTCAGGCTGAACTCTACCGCGGCAAAGCGGTCCGGTCCGGCATCGGAATTCTGAAGAGAATGCGCCGGCGCGGCCGCGAGGACTGCAGAAAGCGCGGAGAATATTATCGCGCTCTTGGTCTGCGTCATTGTGCCTCTCGCGGCCCCGCCGGTCGGCCCCGTCCCCCCGGACGAGACGCCAATCCACACCGCCCGCACCAGTATCGTCAAGCGGATGGCGCGGCAAATATGGCAAGAAAAAGGCAGATGTGACGTGAAAGCCACGATGACGGAATTCCGGGCCGGAATGAAACAGGTGTCGCCCATGGCTGGCCATGCGCGTTTCGCATGGTATAGAACACGTCGCCGTCGGGCCAACGGGCCTGATTTGCCACACTGTTTCTCATGGAGACCGAGAGATGACGTTCAGCCGCTCCCTAACCTTGCCGGTTCTTGCGCTTTCCATGCTTGCGCTGGCGGCCTGTTCCTCGTCTCGTGGCGCCCATTCGGATAGTGAAAACCGCGGCGGCCTACGATTGCCCGGCTTTTCGAACGAGGCCAGCGACCAGCGGCCGGCGGGCATAGGCGTCAACAGTTTTCTGTGGCGCGCCAGCCTGGATACGATCAGCTTCATGCCGCTGGATCAGGTCGATCCTTTCGGCGGTGTGATCATCACCGACTGGTATGCGAATCCGGAATTGCCGAGCGAGCGTTTCCAGGTGACGGTCTATATACTCGACACGCGATTGCGCGGTGATGCGCTCTCCGTGCGGGTCTTCCGCCAGGAACGCAATGAAGCCGGCGAATGGAATGATGCTTCGGTGACGCCGCAGACCGCGATCGATATCGAGAATGCGATCCTGACGCGGGCCCGGCAATTGCGCATTTCCACGCTCGACAACTAATCTTTTCGCCCGCGCGGAGCGCGGGTCCGGGACTTTTCCATGAGCCGATACAATCCCAGAGAGGCCGAGCCGAGATGGCAGAGCGTCTGGGCCGATCAGGGCGTGGACCACGCCGCACGCGAAGCGACTGACCGGCCGAAATACTATGTCCTCGAGATGTTTCCCTATCCGTCAGGGAAAATCCATGTCGGCCATTCGCGCAATTATGCGATGGGCGATGTGGTCGCGCGCTATAAACGCGCAAAGGGATTTGATGTCCTGCATCCGATGGGCTGGGATGCGTTCGGCCTGCCGGCGGAAAACGCCGCGCGCGAGCGCAATGTGCATCCGCGTGACTGGACGCTGAAGAATATCGAGGTGATGCGCGGCCAGCTGAAACGGCTGGGCCTGGCGCTGGACTGGGATCGGGAAATCGCGACC
The DNA here is from genome assembly GCA_016124665.1 of Alphaproteobacteria bacterium. Lineage (GTDB taxonomy): Bacteria > Pseudomonadota > Alphaproteobacteria > Caulobacterales > Maricaulaceae > Hyphobacterium. The sequence continues at coordinate 66,702 of WGNH01000005.1, forward strand.
TGTGAGCCGGACTATTACAAGCATCAACAGGCGATCTTCCTGAAATTCTTTGAAAAAGGCCTGGTCGAGCGGCGCAAGGCGAAAGTCAACTGGGATCCGGTCGACAATACCGTACTGGCCAATGAGCAGGTGATTGACGGCAAGGGGTGGCGTTCCGGCGCGCCGGTGGTGCAACGCGAGCTGGACCAGTGGTTCCTGAAGATTACCGATTATGCCGACAGTCTGCTGGACGGGCTGGACCAGCTTGAGCGCTGGCCGGACAAGGTGCGGCTGATGCAGGCCAACTGGATCGGCCGGTCGCGCGGAGCGCATGTCACCTTCCCGTTTGCCGATCCGGCCGACAGGGACCGGTTCGGCTGTGAGGGCATTACCGTCTTCACGACACGGCCGGATACGCTGTTCGGGGCCAGCTTTCTGGCGCTGGCGGCCGATCATGCCATCACGGCGGAACTGGCCAAAGATGATCCGCTGATTTCGAAATTTGCGCGGGATTGCGCGGCCTCCGGCACAACAGCGGAAGAGATCGAGAAAGCCCCGAAAAAGGGCATCGACTTGGATGTGAAGGTTTTGCACCCGTTCGACCCGGACTGGGAACTCCCGGTCTGGTCGGCGAATTTCGTGTTGTCCACCTATGGAACGGGCGCGATTTTCGGCTCGCCGGCCGGCGATCAGCGCGACCTTGAATTTGCCCGCAAATACGATCTGCCGGTGACACCGGTGGTCCTGCCGCCGGGTGCGGATGCAGACAGTCACAGCATTGATGACGAGGCCTGGACCGGGCCGGGCACGATCTATAATTCGCGCTTCCTCGACGGGCTTTCGACAGAAGCAGCGATCGAACGTGCCATCCAGGAGCTGGAAAAGCGCAAGCTGGGCCATGGCGCCACCAATTACCGGCTGCGGGACTGGCTGGTGTCGCGGCAGCGGTATTGGGGTTGTCCGATCCCGATCATCCATTGCGAAAACTGCGGCGCAGTGCCGGTCCCGGAGGACCAGTTGCCGGTGGAATTGCCACGCGATGTCACTTTTGACACGCCAGGCAATCCGCTCGACCGGCATGAGGGCTGGCGCCATGCCGACTGCCCGCAATGCGGCCAGCCGGCGAATCGCGAAACCGATACGCTGGATACGTTTGTCTGTTCGTCCTGGTATTTTCTTCGCTTTGCCTCGCCCTGGCCAGAGGACAAGCCTTTCGATCCGGCAGAGGCGCAGCGCTGGATGCCGGTCGACCAGTATGTCGGCGGCATCGAACACGCCATTCTGCACCTCCTGTATGCGCGCTTCTTCACCCGCGCCCTGCATGATTGCGGGCTGATTGACCTGCCCTCCGGCGAACCCTTTGCCGGCCTGTTCACGCAAGGCATGGTCACGCACGAGACCTACAAATCGGAGACCGGCAAATGGCTGGCCCCGGCCGAGGTCGAGGACCGCGACGACCAGCGGGTCGAGATTGAAACCGGCCGCCCGGTGACGGTCGGCGCGATCGAGAAAATGTCGAAGTCGAAAAAGAATGTCGTCGATCTCGATGACTTCATCGACACTTACGGGGCGGATGCGGCGCGCTGGTTCGTTTTGTCGGACTCCCCGCCCGAGCGCGATGTCGAATACACGGATGGCGGCGTTGACGGCGTCTGGCGGTTTGTCCAGCGCCTGTGGAGCGTGGTGGACGGGTTCGAGAGTGCGCCCGGTGGCGATATGAACGGGGTCAGCCCTGAAGGCCTGGAGCTGCGCAAGACTGCCCACCGCACCGTCCGCGATGTCACCGAGGCGATTGAAGGCTTCCGGTTCAATTCGGCGGTGGCGAAAGTGCATGATTTCGTCAATGCCTTGCGCAAATTCCTGCCGGCAAACGAGGCTGACAAGGCCGCACAGGGCGAAGCCTTGCGGCTGCTGACTCTCCTGATCTCCCCCTTCATGCCGCATCTGGCCGAGGCCTGCTGGGAGCGTTTGGGGCAGGACGGGATTGCCGCATCGGCGTCATGGCCGGAAGCCGATCCCGCCCTGTTGATCGACAATACGGTCATCCTGGCGGTTCAGGTCAATGGCAAGCGCCGTGGCGAGATCGAATTGCCCAAGGGGGCAGACAAGGATACTGCGGAAAAAGCCGCGCTGGACGATCCGGGGGTGGCGCGTTCGCTGGAAGGGCTTAATGTGCGCAAAGTGATCGTGGTCCCCGACCGGATCGTCAATATCGTGGCGGGCTAGTTATGAAACGCAATGCAGTCCTTGTCCTGATGGCCGGTGCCCTTATGGGCCTGTCCGCCTGCGCCTTCCAGCCATTGCATGGCTCGCCGCAACAAATCCGGGCCATGGACGGAGTTGTGGTGGCCGTTGATGGTCAGGCCCGGATCGACCAGATGCTGGACGAAGCCCTGAATGACCGTTTCGGCACGCCTTCTGGCGGACGCTACCGGCTGGCGGCGGTGACCAGCGTCACCGTTGTCGGCCTGGGGGTGGGCGCGGATGATGTGGCAACGCGCCGTGCGATTAGCCTGTTGGTGGATTTCAGCCTGATCGATGCCGGATCCGGCCTGCCGGTGTTGACCGAAACCGTTCGAACAGAAGCCACGGTCGACATCCCCCGGCAACCCTATGCCGCGGTCAGCGCCCGCCGCGATGCCGAAGAGCGCGCTGCAAGCGAAGCGGCAGACCGGATTGCCCTGCGCGTGGCGCGGTATATCAACCGCGGCGGCCAGTGAAGGCGACAGCCCGTGATGTGAATACGCGGCTGTCGCAGCCGGACCGCGACCTGACCGCCTGGCTGATCTACGGGCCGGACCGCGGTCTGGTGCGCGAGCGCGCCAGTGTGCTGGTCCGGGCGCTGGTCGAGGACCCGGATGACCCCTTCAATGTCACCAAGCTGACGGATGAGGATCTGAAGGCCGATCCGGCCGCGCTGGCGGATAATATGGCGGCGTTGTCGATGCTGGGCGGGGACCGTCTGGTCCGGGTGCAGATTTCCAGCGAGGCCGGCGGTGCGCCGGTGGCCGATTTCCTGAAGGATTTCGAGGCCGGCAAGACGCCGGCTGAAGCCTGGCTGGTGGTAGAGGCGGGCGATCTCAAACCGGCCGGCAAATTGCGCAAGGCTTTCGAGCCCGCCAAAAAAGCCCTGGCCGCGCCCTGCTATGCCGAGACCGGGCGTGATCTCGCAGATTTTGCCGATGAGGCGCTGGCGGCAGAAGGCCTGACGCTGGCAGCGGACGCCCGGGCGCGTTTCCTGCCGCTGATCGAGGGCGATCGCGGCGTGGCGCGGTCGGAAATCGACAAGCTCATTCTCTACAAGGGGCCGAAGGATATCCGCCCGGATGGCGAGGACAGCATCACCCTCGACGATATCGAGGCCTGTGCGGCCTCCGGCGGTGAGGCCGCGCTCGACCGGGTGGTCGAAACCGCCATGTCCGGAGGGGTCAGGGAGGCCGATGCCAGCCTCGCGCGGGCGCTCGCCGGCGGGGCAAGCGGTGTCGGCCTGGTCCGTACCATCCAGCGGCGGATTGATCTTCTGTCCGAGCTCAAATCCGGCGGGCCGGATGCCGCCATGCGATTGGGCGCGCCGCGCTTTGGCCCGGCGGCGGATGCCTTCAAACAGCAGGCCGCGCTGTGGAATGACCGGGCGCTGGATCAGGCGCGGCAGGCGGCGTTCGAGGCCGAGCGCCAGATGAAGCGGGCGGGCGCCGCCCCGGCAGAACTTCTGGGCGGGGATTTGCTGTTGAAACTGGCCCTGCGCGCCGAGGCGATGTCAACGCGGCGCTAGACGTGATTGCACCCCCGGCCTCATTGGGTTATTCCACGGCGCGAACGCACCCATAGCTCAGCTGGATAGAGCGCTGCCCTCCGAAGGCAGAGGTCAGAGGTTCGAATCCTCTTGGGTGCGCCAGCCTTCGCTCGCTGCGCGAGCTTCGGCTCGGCAAGCCAGCCCATAGAATTCGAGCGAAGGCTGTCACGCTGTAGCCTTGGCGAAAGCGGACGGATGCAATGTCCTTACTTCCGCTCCGCCCGGCGCAGCTCTTGTCATCGAAGTTTGCAATAGCGCCGGTGCTCGCATGAAGCGCGCTCCCCCGCCCTCGCGGGGGCAGGCAGGGCTGGGGCGTTGGCGGTTCTCAAAACACTTTGCTGACGCGAGCTTCGGCCCGGCAAGCTAGCCCATAGAATTCGAGCGAAGGCTGTCACGCCGTAGCCTTGGCGAAGGCGGACCCACCTTTCAAATTCTGATGCGGAATGCCCCGGCAGGGGCTTTCGCTCCTCGCTTAGTCCAGGCAAGCTGGACACGCTGCGGGCGCGCGGTCGCCCTTGCCGAACCCTCGCGGGTTCGGGAGGGATGGGCGGGTTTGAATTTGCCGGCAACCGGCCTCGCCAGCCCCTCACCCCATCGTGAATTGCATCTTTGCCGGACCGGATGAAGTCTGGGCGGATGTTGATTGCCCGCACTCTTTCCGGCCTCCGGCCGGTTCTGCTGGGGCTCGTTCTGGCCGCTTCTGCGCCTGCAAGCGGGCAAGCCGTGGCGCCTGCGACAGAAGAAGAAGTCCGTGAAGCCTATGGCGTCTTCCTGGACTGGGTGGCCGGCTGGCAGGAAGAAGACCATTACGCGCAATACCGGCTGACCGACCGGCGGATCCGTCAATGGTGGCCGCGCGAGCGTTATCTGCGCTTCCTGACCGACAGCCGCCGCCGCACCGGCGCGCTGACCTCGATCGAGGTGTTGCAGGCGGGTGCCATTGAGGCGGAGACATTGCCCTGCACCGAGCGGGGTCACTGTTACCGGCCCGGTGTGCGTTATGTCTTCCTGCTGTTCCGTACGCGCTACGAGCATGTCGAGGGAGAGCTGACAGAATACGCCGTGATGGCGGAATCAGGCGAAGGATGGCGCTTTGGCGGCGGCAATATTCTCAACCGTCCGATGGGGGAGACCTCGGTGATCATGACGCTTCAGGATGAAAGCCGCTACCGGCAATCCTTCCAGTAATGGGGCCCGGCAATTCACCGGATTTCCCATTCACCCGGGGCTGCGACTCGACTATGCTGCGGCACAAGCAAGAGGGGCTGAACATGATCCGGCTGATGACAATCATACTGGCCAGCGCGAGCCTGGCGGCGTGTTCCGGCAGCGGTGAATTCGCCGAGGGCGGCGACATTCTCACCATTCATGGCGAAATCGGAACGGTGGACCGCGGACCGTTGGAGCCCGGGCTGGAGCCCCTGTTCCGCGCCTATGGCATTGATTTCGACTTTGCCTGCGTCATGCCTTTCGCCAGCCTGGCGGACATGCCGCAACACACCGTCCGGGTGGCCTATCCGGATGGCGGCGAGACGCACAGCTTCTCCGGCCCCCTGCTGCGCGATGTCATGGCGGTCGCCATGCCGGAAGGCGATACGCTGACGGTGACCGCGCTGGACGGCTATCAGCGCGATATCGAACTCTCGCGTATCGAAGATCATGACGTCATCCTGGCCATCCGCATGGAGGGCGATGCGCTGAATATCGGCGGTTTCGGCCCGGCCATGATCGTCTGGCCGCGCGACACGGATGCCGCGCTGGACGGCATGGATGACAGCGACTGGGTGTGGGGCGTGTTCTCGATCGAGGTGCGCTAGCGCCTCCTGTTTGCCGCTTTTTCGAACCGTATAAACGGTTTCCGTCCCCGCATCGGCGAGGACAGGCTTTCCACTGAAATGTCCTGCCAGGCTGCCGGGTGGGCACACGATTGTGTCAGTAACCGGAAAAAGCCGTTGCGTCCGCGCTATTGCTTCCTAAGCTGCCGCGCAAGCAACTCTTGGGGAGAGATATGGACGCTGAAGCCGCAACAATCGGCCAAACCGTTTCCGAGCTGGTCGGGGTGGTTAACGGGTTTGTCTGGGGGCCGCCCATGCTGGTCCTGCTTCTGGGGACCGGCCTCTATCTGACGGTTTTTCTGAAATTCATGCCCTTGCGGAAAATCGGCTTCGCCTTCGGCGAGCTGATGAAGGGCCGCAAGCCCGAGGGTGAAGGGGATGTGACGCCTTTCGGCGCGCTGATGACCGCCCTGTCCTCGACCATCGGGACAGGAAATATTGCCGGGGTTGCGGTGGCGATCGCCATTGGCGGTCCGGGTGCGCTCTTCTGGATGTGGATGACGGCGCTGGTCGGCATGGCCACGAAATTCGCCGAAGGCGTGCTGGCCGTGAAATTCCGTGAAGTCGATGCCGATGGCCGCCGGGTTGGCGGACCGATGTATTACATCAAGAACGGCATGGGCAAGAAGTGGATCTGGCTCGGCGGGCTGTTCGCCTTTTTCGGCGTCATGGCCGGGCTGGGCACCGGCAATGCCATCCAGACGGCCGAGGTCGTGCGTACGGTCAATGACACCTATGGTGTGGAATACTGGATCACGGGCGCCATTATCGCGATTCTGGCGGCTGCCGTCATCCTGGGCGGCATCAAGCGTATTGCCACCGTGGCGAGCGCGCTCGTGCCGTCCATGGCCGGGATCTATATCCTGGTCGGTCTGATCGTGGTCGGCATGAATGTGGATGCCATACCGGCTGCCCTGGGTGCCATTTTCACCAATGCGTTCGGATTTGACGCCGCAGCGGGCGGTTTCTCCGGCGCGCTCCTGATGATGGCCATGCAGCGCGGCGTGGCACGCGGGATTTTCTCCAACGAAGCCGGTCAGGGTTCGGCCCCGATCGCGCACGCGGCGGCACAGAATGACAGCCCGGTCGACCAGGGCATTATCGCCATGCTGGGCACGTTTATCGACACGATTCTGGTGTGTTCGATCACCGGGCTGGCGATTCTGACCTCTGGTGTCATTCCGGCAGAATGCAATGCCGGCCTGATCGCGATTTCCGGAAATCTGCCGCAGGTCTGCGAGACCGGGGCCCGGATCACGGCGGCCGCTTTTGCAGCCAATCTGCCTTTCGGTGACCAGTTCGTCACCATTGCGCTGGCCCTGTTTGCTTTCACCACCATTCTGGGCTGGTCCTATTATGGCGAGCGCTGTGCGGAATACCTGCTGGGGGTCAAGATCGTCCTGCCCTTCCGTATCGCCTGGATCGTCATGATCCTGGCAGCCACCAGCCTGCTCTATGCCGGTGATAATGTTACCGCGCTGATGAATACGGTGTGGCTGACCACCGACACGCTGACGGGGCTGATGGCGGCGCCGAACCTCATCGCTTTGCTGGTGCTCTCCCCGCTGATCTTCAAGATGACGCGGGAATACTTCGCCAAGCTGGAAGCGGGTGAAGGCAAGGAAGCCGCGGCACAGGCGGCGATCAATGTCGATGTGAAGGATACAGGTGACGGCCCGCCCCGAACCTGACCTTCACGGGATATGAATGGGAAAGGCCCCGTCATCCGGCGGGGCCTTTTTCTATGCCCTGTCCAGCGCCGCAAGCGCCGCCTCGACATGGGCGTTGAACTGGCCCCAGCGCTTGTACGCCAGCGCATCCTCCGAGGCCGCGCGCCAGCTGGCGGCAAAGGCGGCGCGGTCGGCCGGATCGGCCAGGGCGGTGCGGATCGGGTCCAGACAGATGCGGATGCAGAAGAGAATGGCGTTCGTGGCCTCCAGCCGGACGAGGGTCTGGCGTTCCACGCGAAGGGCCAGCCGGTCGATGGCCTCGCGGGCCGGTGTCGTCTTCAATTGTTCGCGCATGGCCGAGCCATGCGGCCAGTGCCGCTCCATGCCCAGTTGCACGGTCCAGTTAAAGCGCTCGAAGACTTCGCCCGACGGCATGCGGTCAAAGACGCGGGCAATCTTTCCCGCCAGTGACGGCGAGCCGTTGGGCACAGGGGCATGCAGCTGATGCAGTTCGCGGTTGAAGGCATCGTCGAGCGAAAAGAAGGTCGGCTGGGTCAAAAGCAGGCTGGTGGCGATCCAGCCGTCTCCGGCCTTTTCCATCACAACAAGATCATCCGAGACCAGCCGCCCCGCCGCGATCAGGGCCGGTTCGGGGCGGCCCGTGCGGGTCTGGCCGGTGGCCGCCTCGATCCGGGCGAGCGCTTCGGCTTCGGCAGCGGCTGCGGACGGCAGGGCGCGGTAATAGGTGTCCGGCGTGGCATCAAGGCGTTCCGATTTGAGCGCCAGCCAGCCGGCTTCCGGATCCGGCGTCAGCCAGTCTTGCGGCGCGATGCGTTTCAGGCCGACCTGGAAACGCGGCGGCCCGTCATAAAAGGGTTTATAGGGCGGCCGCTTCACGGCTTGCGCAGCCCGGTCAGCGCCACCAGCACCAGCGCCAGCGCGATCCCCGCCGCGTCCGCCACCACATCAGCAAAGGACATGGTGCGTTGCAGGACCGGCGAGCCCTGGATCAGCTCGATCAAAAGGCCGTGCGTGATCATGGCCAGCGCGATGAACCAGAGCGGCAGGCTGCGCCAGCCAAAGGCGGCGAGCAGGGTGAGGACCAGGAAGGCCGCGGCATGTTCCAGCTTGTCCGTCCCGAGAAGCCGCGGCGGCGCGGCCGGGCCGGGCAGGAGCGCCAGAATGGTGATGGCTGTAAAAGCCAGCCAGAACATGCCCTTGGCGGCTTGCCGCAAAGCCAGGCTCTTTCTAGGGTCCGGACCGGAAGAAAACGGGTGAAATGACATGCCGGCCACTGTCCTTGATATCGAGACCTTGTCAAAGCCCCGCTTTGACTGGACTGCAGACGAGGCGGGCCGGATATACCGGGCTCCGTTTAACGATTTGCTGTTCGCGGCGCAAAGTGTGCACCGGCGGCATCACGCGGCCAATGCCGTGCAGAAATCCCAGCTCCTGTCGATCAAGACCGGCGGCTGTGCCGAGGATTGCGGCTATTGCAGCCAGTCGGCTTTCCACGAAACCGGCCTGAAAGCCTCGAAGCTGATGCCGGTGGACGCGGTCTTGTCCGCCGCGCGCAAGGCGAAGGCCGGCGGTGCGACACGGTTTTGCATGGGGGCGGCCTGGCGCTCGCTGAAGGACCGCGATGTCGATGCGGTGTGCGAGATGATTGAAGGGGTCAAGGCGGAAGGCCTCGAAACCTGCGTCACGCTCGGCATGCTGGAGGCCGAACAAGCGCGGCGGCTGAAAGCGGCGGGGCTGGATTATTACAATCACAATCTGGATACGAGCCGCGAGTATTACGGCGCAGTGATCACGACGCGCACCTATGAGGACCGGCTGGAAACGCTGGGCCGGGTGCGTGAGGCGGGCATCAATATCTGCTGTGGCGGCATTATCGGCATGGGCGAGAGCGAGGAGGACCGGATCGGCCTGCTGGTCGAGCTCGCCTCGCTCGATCCGCACCCTGAAAGCGTGCCGATCAATCATCTGGTCGCCGTTGAAGGCACGCCGCTGGGTCAGGCTCGGCCGCTGGACGGGTTTGATTTTGTGCGGGCGATTGCCGCCGCGCGCCTGATGATGCCGCGCTCTGTGGTGCGCCTGTCAGCGGGCCGCGAAGGCATGAGCCGGGAATTGCAGGCACTGTGTTTCCTGGCTGGAGCCAATTCGATCTTTGTCGGCGAGGAATTGCTGACCACGCCGAATCCGGACCTAGAGGCGGATGGCGCGCTGTTCAGCGATCTCGGCCTGGAGCCGATGGCGGCGCCGTCTTCGCCGGTGGAACGGGCGGCGGAGTAGGGAGCTGCGTGCTTCGAGGCTTCCCTTGCGGAAAGCGCCTCAGCATGAGGTAAGATAGCGTATTGAAATTCACTCCACCTCATCCTGAGGTGCGACCCCGGATTTGATCCGGGGGAGCCTCGAAGGAGAGGATGAACATGCTGCGTGATTCGAGGCGGCTGATGTCCTCCCCTGTTTACGGGGGGAGAAAACCCACCCTAATCCAGCCCGGCGAGTTCGCGCAGATAATCCCAGGTGAAAAGACCGGAATCATGGCCGTCATCAAAGACGATCTGGACCGCATAGCGGCCGACCGGATGGGCGGCGGTCACGCCGACATTTTCCTTGCCGGTGATGGTCTTTTTCTGGCCGACACCATGACCCTGCACCTCGGCGCTGGGCGATTCAGTGCGCAAGCGTTCAAAACTGACTTCGCCGGTCCGGCCGTCATCAAAGTCGATGGTCAGCACTTTGCGGGCCTTTGAAAAGTCCAGCTTTTGCGGCCAGGCGCGGCTCATTTCGCTTCCGCGTCGCTGAGCTCGCGGGCCTCTTCCGGCAACATGATCGGCACGCCCTCGCGCACCGGATAGGCCAGACGCGCCTTTTTCGAGACCAGCTCGCCGGCCTTGCGGTCATAGTGCAACGGCCCGCGCGTGACCGGGCAGACCAGCACTTCCAGCAGCTTGGGATCGACGTCTTTTTGCGGGGTTTCGGTGTTTTCGCTCATACCTTGATATCTAGTCCCTGTGTGGCGGATTTTCCAGACGCGTCACGCATCAAGATCGGCATTGTCGATATCATAATCGAGAATATCACCCGGCTTGCAGTCCAGAACGAGGCAGAGTTTTGAAAGCGTGTCAAAGCGCATGCCTTTGACCTTCCCCGTCCGCAACAGGCTGAGTTGGGTCTCCGAAATACCAATTTTTTCAGCGACATCGCGGGCGCGCAGCTTGCGCTTCGCCAGCATGACATCAAGGGTGACACGGACCGGCATCAGACGAATCCGTCCAGTTCGGCGCGGATCTGGCGGCCGCGGCGCGCCAGAAGCAGCAATGTCAGCCCGGCAAAGGCCAGCGCCAGATTGGCCAGTGTCCACTCGAAGCGCACGCCGGTCATGACGGTGAAGCCATTATCGATGAGATACCGCAGGGCCGGTTCAGCCAGTATGGCCACCCAAGCACCAAGCATCAGGCCCGCCCCCATCCGGTTCAGCCCCGATACCAGAGCGGGGCCGAAATCCGTAGCGGAGCGCGTTTTGGCAAAGATTTCCGCACCGGACCAGAAAGCCCAGAGATAGAAAGCGGGCGCGGCCAGCCCGATCCAGTCAGCCACGGCACCCGAAGCCGGGAAAAAATCCAGACGCTCAAGCACCAGAAGGAAAGCCGCCAACACGACCAGCGCCCGCAGGGCCGTTGCGATCGGGGATTGGAACCAGGATGACATGAATTCTCTCTTTCAGCTAAATTACTTTATCTGAAACAGCTATTAATTTAAGTTTTATATAAAGTCAATTGACGTCAGTTCGGCGTGCCGCCCGCGCCCTCGGCCAGTTTCTTTTCCAGCAGCGCCGTCATCAGATCATAGCGGGCGCGGCCGTCCTCAGCTTCCAGCAGGGCCTGTTTTTCCTTGGCGGCAAAGGGGGCGGCCATGGCGATCTGGTCGACAATGCGGATGACGGGCGCGGCATCCACCGTGCCCCAGTCACACTTGATGCCTTCCTGCGCGAACCAGCCCCGCAACAGGGCGGTAAAGCGCTCGCGGTCGGCGGTCAGCAGCGCATCGGGCGCCGCCCGGTCGGCGGTAAAGAGCGACCAGTCGACCTGCGCGGTGCGATAAGGGGTTTTTTCATCCAGCTCGGCGCGGATCTCGAAACGGGAGAGGCCTTCGAGCTCGATCAGATAGCGGCCATCATCGGTTTCGGCATGGCGGGTGATGCGCCCCGCCCCGCCGATCGCCTCGACCAGCGGGCGCTCCGGCGTGCCACCGGCCCGCGTCTGGACAATGCCGATCAGCTTCTCGCTGGCCAGCGCATCATCGACCATGTTGAGATAGCGCGGCTCGAATATATTGAGCGGCAAGACCTCGCCGGGCAGCAATATGGCACCGCCCAGCGGGAAAATCGGCAGAATTGACGGCAAACGGATCATACCCAAGAGCTAGGGCCGATAAGCGGCTCTGCCAAGGGGGGTCAGGAAAACAGCAGGGTGGAGAGGCGCCGCCGCCCGGTTTTCGCCACCGGTGAGGCAAAGCCTGCGGCCTCGAAAATTTCCAGCAGGCGGGCCTTCGCCTTGCCGTCTTCCCATTCGGCATCGGTCTCCAGAATGTGGAAGAGCTGGTCACTGGCGCCCTGCAGATTACCCCTTCCGGCCAGCGCATTGGCCAGCTCGAAGCGGGTGGCGTGATCGCCGGGATTGTCCGCCAGCTTCTGTTCCAGCTCGCCGGCCTCACCGGCATCGCCGGCTTCCTCGGTCAGTTTCAGCGCGGTCAGGGCGGCCTGCACGGCCGGGTCGGATTTTTTATCCTCCGGCACGTGCTGGAGGAGTTCTTTTGCCTTGTCCGGTTCGCCACCGGCGAGGAAAACCCGCGCCATGCCGGCAATCGGGGCGACATTTTCCGGATCGGATTGCGCCGCCAGCGAGAAATCCTGTGCCGCCCCGCCAAGATCGCCGGAGGCGAGGCTTTCCTCGGCGCGCTTCAGCAGGGCGTCGATCTCGGCCTTGTCCGGCCCGTCGCCGGTGAGGCGCTTGATGAAATCATTGATCTGGCTTTCCGGCAGCGCGCCCATGAAACCGTCCACCGGCTGGCCGTTGCGGAAGGCAAAGACCGCAGGGATGGACTTGACCTGCAGCTGGCCGGCGACGCCGGGATTCTCGTCGATATTGATCTTGACCAGACGCACCTTGCCGCCGGCCTTGCGCACGGCATTCTCGATCATCGGGCCGAGCTGACGGCAGGGGCCGCACCAGGGCGCCCAGAAATCCACCAGCACCGGCACCTCTTTCGAGGGCTCGATGACATCGGCCATGAAGCCCTGGTCCGTGCCCTCCTTCACCAGATCGGCGGCGCCCTGCGGGGCGGACGGGGCGGCATTCGGGTTGGTGGTGAAAAAATCGCTCATGGCACAAATCCGTCTTTGATGTCTTGCCGTCTACTTGGCGCGGGCGGGCGGTGTTTACAAGGTCAGTCGTCTGCCGCCAGCGCCGCGAAATCCACAATCAGCGGGTCATGGCCGGTGGCCTTTGCAAATTTCAGCAGATCGCCGCGCGCGATGGCGGTGGTGGCGTCATTCTTCAGCGGGTGGAAATTGACCGGATCGGTGGACAGCAAGGCGGCGTCGAGCACAAAGGTGACCTGCCCGTCCGTATCATTCATCAGCGCAAAGGCGGTGACCGAGCCGGGGCGCACGCCCAGCACTTCAAGCAGATCCGACTCGCGGGCAAAGGACAGGCGCTGGCAACCGATCAGCTTGTGCAGCCGGTTGACGCGGACCGGCGTATCGCCCAGCGCCGAGACCAGCACGAAGCGGCCTCTCTTGTCCTTGAGGAAGAGATTCTTGGTATGCCCGCCGGGCAGGCCGGCCTTGATCGCCTGGCCCTCATCGACCGTGAAGACCGGCGCATGATCCAGCGTTGAATGGGCGATGCCCAATTCATCGAGAAACGCGAACAGGTCGGTGCGGGCCGCAGGCATGACCTGCCTTATGCGGCATGGGCGGCATGGATCAAGCGCAAAATTGCGATAGTCTCCGCCTCCGGCCATAAGGATCTGCCCATGACAACGCCTGTCTGCTTTTTCGCCTTCCGCAGCCCCTATTCGCGCATCGGCCTCGCCAAGCTGAAGGCGGCGGGTGTGGTGCCGGTGGTCATTCCCTTTACCGGGCCGCCGGACGGGGCGCCCTTCTTCAATCCCACCGACAGCCGCCCGAAGCTGGACTATTATCTGGAAGACATTCCGCGGATGACGGCGCGGGCCGGGCTCAAACTGGCCTTTCCCGACCCGTTCGAGCTGACCTCGCGCCTGCCCAATCTCGCCTTTCACCTTGCCGATCAGGCGGGCAAGGGGTTTGATTTTGCCTGCGCGGCGTCGGAGGCGCGCTGGGGCGAGGGGCAGGACCTCAACCGGCATGAGGTGCTGGCTGCCATTGCCGGCGGCCTGGGCCTGGATCTGCCGGCGGCCGATGCGCTGAAGAATGCGGAGGATCTGCGCGAGGCGGAGCAAAAGGCACGCGCCGCGGTCAATGCCCATGGCGTGTTCGGCGTGCCCTTCCTGATCGCGACGGGGCAGAAATACTGGGGGCAGGACCGCTTTGATCTCTATCTGGAAGCGATCTCCGCCTAGCTGAATCTGGCGTCTTGCCATCGGGCCGGGATTGCGCGATATACGCCGCCTCCCGGCGCAAGCCGGAACCCCATACATGAGCGGGCGTAGCTCAGGGGTAGAGCGTCACCTTGCCAAGGTGAATGTCGTGAGTTCGAATCTCATCGCCCGCTCCATTCTTTTCCTGATGATTTGACCACCCCCCTGCGCGTGCGACTCCCCACGGGCATTGCGCTGCGCGCTGCGGGCGTTACACCGCCGCCCCATGTTGACGATTTCAAACCTTGATTACCGGATCGGCGCGCGCGCCCTGTTCGAGAACGCTTCCGCCCAGATCGCCTCCGGGTGGAAAGTCGGGCTGATCGGCCGCAATGGCACGGGCAAATCCACCCTGCTGCAGCTGATCCGCGAGGAGATCGAACACCCCTCACCGGACAGTCCGATCCGGCTGAACAAGGGGGCGCGCATGGGCTGGGTCGCACAGGAGGTGCAGCCCTCGGACGACACCATACTCGACGTGGTGCTGGCCACCGATGCCGAGCGCCACACGCTGATGCAGGAGGCCGAAACCGCGCTGGATCCGGACCGCATCGGCGAGATCCACATGCGGCTGGCCGATATCGATGCCTGGTCGGCCGAGGCGCGGGCGGCGGAAGTGCTGACCGGGCTGGGCTTTAGCGATGCCGATCTGTCCCGTCCGACGCGGGAGTTTTCCGGCGGCTGGCGCATGCGCGCGGCGATTGCCGGCGTGCTCTTTGCCCAGCCCGACCTTTTGCTGCTGGACGAGCCGACCAATTATCTCGATCTGGAAGGCGCGGCCTGGCTGGAATCCTATCTGAAGAAATATCCCCACACCGTGCTGATCGTCTCCCACGACCGGGAAATGCTGAACCGCTCGGTCACCCACACGCTGGCGCTGGAACACAAACAATTGTCGATCACGCCGGGCGGGTATGATGCCTGGCTGCGGCTGCGCGCGGCCCGGACCGCGCTTCTGGAAAGCGAGCGCGCCAAGCAGGAAGCCGACCGCGCCCATCTGCAGGCCTTTGTCGACCGCTTCCGGGCCAAGGCGTCGAAGGCGCGGCAGGCGCAGTCGCGGGTGAAGAAGCTTGAGAAGATGCAGGAAATCACCGTGCCGCTGGCCGAGCGCACGACGCCCTTTGTGTTTCCGAACTCCAAGGACAAGCTCTCGCCGCCGCTTTTGCAAATGCGCAATGCGGTGCTGGGCTATGGCGCGGAGGCCGTGATCCTGAAAGGGGTCGATCTGCGCCTTGATCCGGAGGACCGCATCGCCATTGTCGGTGCCAATGGCCAGGGCAAGACGACGCTGGTCAAGTCCATCGCCGAACGGCTGGCCCTACTGGCGGGCGAGCGGGTGGCCCCGCGGGCGCTGCGCATCGGCTATTTCTCGCAGGACCAGATGGATGAATTGCGGCCCGGGGAAAATGTGCTCGACCATATCCGCGACGCCCTGCCCGAGGGGGCGCCCCCGTCAAAGCAGCGTGCCGTGGCCGCGGCCATGGGCTTTCCGCACGAGAAGGTGGAGACCGCCATCGAGAACCTGTCCGGCGGCGAGAAAGTGCGCCTGTTGCTCGGCCTGATGGCGATCGACAAGCCGCATATCCTGATCCTGGACGAGCCGACCTCGCACCTGGATATCGACAGCCGCGAGGCGCTGATCTACGCGCTCAATGATTATGAGGGGGCGGTGGTGCTGATCACCCACGACGTCTATCTCGCCGAAGGCACGGCCGATCAGCTCTGGCTGGTCAAGGATGGCCGGGCGACGCGCTATGACGGCGATCTCAATGATTACCGCAAACTCGTCCTGCAGGCCGACCGGGCGGCGGTGAACGCCTGAGGCGGTGGCCGCATGATCGCCCCTGAGCTCGACAGGCCGGAGCGGAGCGATAGACTGGGCTGAACGGATCTCATGGCGTAAAGGCGGATGGCGAAAATGGTGTTGCGTATGCTTTCCTGCGGCCTGATCTGGCTGGCGGCGGCCGCAAGCCCGGCCCCTGCGCTCAACCGCGAGACGCCCCTGTCGATCACGGCGGATTATTCCGCCTCGGTGCTGGTTTTCCGGGTCGGGCGGGTGACGCTGGAGGCCGATCTGGGGCGCGCGGACTATGCGGCGCAGGCGCATGTCGAGGCCGCCGGGCTGGCGGCGCTGTTCACCGATTTCGAGATCGATTCCGATGTCGCCGGACGGTTCACCGATGCCGGACCGCAGCCCTCACGCTATGGACATACCGAGCGCACGGGCGACAAGACACGGATCATCGATGTTGCATTTGACGGCGGTGTGGCGCGCTCCACCGCCTCGCCGGACTTTTCCTCCTGGGGCGAGCCGCCGGCGAGCGAGGCGGACCGCACCGGCGTGGTTGATCCGATGACGGCCACCCTGCTGCTGTCGGAAATGGTGGCGGCGTCCGGCGGCGCACCGTGCGAAGGCGCGCTGCCGGTGTTTGATGGCAAGCAAAGGTATGATCTGCTGCTCGCCGCCCGTGGCACCGAGACCATCCGCACGCGCGGCTGGCGCGGCGAGGCGCTGGTGTGTGATGCCTATTATGCGCCGGTGTCCGGTTATGATCCGGAAGACTGGCCGGAGCCCGGCGAGACCCGTCACCCGCTGCGCATGTGGATTGCCCCGATTGCGGGCGGCACGGCCTTCCTGCCGGTGCGCCTGCACACACGCGCCGGATTTGGCAGCGTGACCGTGGAATTACGGGCGCTGACCCTGAACTGACGCCTTGACCCGGCGCCGGTCCGCGCGATGTTGAGAGCAAAGGGAGGGTCGACATGACGCAGCGTCAATACGGGATCGTGGTTTACGGGGCGAGCGGTTTTACCGGCCGGCTGGTGGCCGAATATCTCAACACCGCTTATGGCGATGCGCCGGAGTTAAGCTGGGCTATGGCCGGGCGGTCGGTCTCCAAGCTCGAAGCCGTGCGCGAAGAGATGGGTATTTCCGGCAATGTCGACATCCTCGCCGCGGATGCCTCCGATCCGGCCTCGCTGAAAGCGATGGCGGATAGCGCCAGCGTCATCATCACCACGGTCGGCCCCTACCAGCTTTATGGCGAGCCCCTGCTGGCCGCCTGCGTGGAAGCCGGGACGGATTATGTGGATCTGTGCGGCGAGCCCGCCTGGATGGCGCAGATGATCGTCAAATATCAGGCTGCGGCCGAAAAAAGCGGCGCACGCATCGTGTTTTCCTGCGGGTTCGATTCGGTGCCGTTTGATCTCGGCGTCTGGTTCCTGCAGCGCGAGGCGAAAGACCGGCTGGGCCATACCCTGCCGCGTGTCAAAGGCCGCGTGCGCAAGATGAAAGGCACGTTTTCGGGCGGCACGGCTGCCAGCCTGACGGCAACGATTGAAGCGGTCAGCAAGGACAAGTCGCTGCTCAAACTGCTCACCTCCCCGTTCTCACTGACACCCGGTTTCAAGGGGCCGAAACAACCCCATTCCGCCACGGCCGAATATGATGAAACGGCACAGTCCTGGACCGCCCCCTTCATCATGGCCCCGATCAATACCAAGAATGTGCATCGCACCAATGCACTCGCCGGGCACGCTTATGGCGCGGACTTTGTCTATGACGAGCGGATGATGACCGGCGACGGGCCCAAGGGTGAAAAACGCGCCAAGGCGGCGGCGCGGCAGGAGAAAATCCAGAACATCATGCTGGCCATGGCCCCGACACGCTGGCTGTTGAAAACCTTCATGCTGCCCAAGCCGGGTGAGGGTCCGGACAAGCAGGCCCGCGAAACCGGCTTCTATGACGTACTGTTTATCGGTGAGGGCCAAAATGGCGAGGTGTTGCGCGCCTCGGTGAAGGGCGACAAGGATCCGGGCTATGGCTCGACCTCGAAGATGATTTCCGAATGTGCGCTGTGTCTGCTGCTCGATGTTGGCGGCGACAAGACCGGCGGCGGAATCTGGACGCCGGGGGCGGCGCTGGGCGATGTGCTGATCGGCCGCCTGCAAGCGCATGCCGGGCTGACATTTGCGGTCGAGGACTGATCAGGCGCGGGTTTCCGCTTCCAGGCCGGGCAGGCCGAACAGGGCCAGTTGCAGGCTGCGGGCGATGCGGTGGGCGCGTTCCATGAAATAGGGCACCGCCGCCGCTGTCGGCGCTGTGTCCAAGAGCGTCTGTTCAAACAGGGCCAGCCAGGTGCTGAAATGCTCCGGGCGAATCGAGGCGTGCTTCTTGTGTGCGGGGACCGGCTTGCCCGAATAGCGTCCGGCATTGAGGGTCACCGAGGCCCAGAAATCCTTCATCCGGGCCAGATGGTCCGGCCAGTGATCGCCAATGGCGTTTTCAAAGACCGGGCCCAGCACGGCGTCCGCCCGCACGCGGCCGTAGAAGGTTTCGACCAGTGCGGAGATATAGGCCTCATCTATGCCCAGAGTGGCGGCATGGGCGCGGATGGCTTCGCGGCGTTCGGAAACCGTGGCGGATTGTGGATGTGACATGGCAGTGGGTTGGACGCTCTGCCAGGTAACGGCAAGGCGTGATGTTGCCGCACCCCTTCCTTCAATCGCTAGTCCGCCATCAGCGCCTTGCGGCGGAAGCTGGTCGGGGCTTCGCCGGTGGCCTCGCGGAAAGCGCGGTTGAAGCTGGCGATGGAGCCATAGCCGAGATCGAGCGCGACCTGCAGGATCTGCAGGCGGGCGCGTTCGGGATCGGCGAGGATTTCCTTGGCATCCTCGACGCGGTGGGAATTGATATAGCTGGAGAAATTGCGGTAGCCGAGGCCGGAATTGATCAGCTTGCGCAGGCGGTGTTCCGGCGTTCTGAGCTGATCGGCCAGCTTGCCGACGGTGAGGCCGGTCTCGCGATAGGCCCCGGCCTGCATGGCCGCTTCCAGCCGTGCCAGAAGCGGGCGGTCGGCGGGGTCGATGGCGGCGATGGCTGCCTCGCTGTCATGGTGCTGGCGCACTTCCTTGCGGTCGACAAACATTTCCGGGCTGGCGCGCAGCGCCCACAGGGCGAAGGCGAAACACAGGACCAGCAGCCAGAGTGACGAGCCGACGAGGTAGGCGGTTTCGGCCGCCGTGCCACGCATCAGAATTTCCAGCCCCATGAGAATAACAGCGGACAGGCCGACCGAGACGGCAATCACGACGCGGAAACGGCGGCGGGTATCGACCAGATCATCCTTCAGGCTGAGCAGGGCGAAATAGGTGGCGTGCAGGAACAGGACGACGGAAATGGATTGCTTGATCAGGGTCATGGCATCGCGCCAGAACGGATCGCTCACCGCATATTGCAGCGGCACAAGAAAGAGAATCGGAATGGCCGGCAGAAGATGCGCGGCGCGGAAGCGGTACTGGTCGCAGAACAGGGCGAGGCAGAACCACCAGAAGAAGACCCCGTCGAGCCAGCCCAGAGGCTCGATGACATGCTGCCAGATGCCGAGAAGGTCGCGCATGGTCGGTGAGGCGCAAACCATGTAGGCGGCCGCGCCGAGGCCGAAAAGCGCGCCGAGCCGGGCGGCCAGAGAGCGGCGGGCATTCAGAAGCAGAACCGCGCTGGTCAGAAGACACAGCACACCCGCGCTCATGCGGGCGATGATTTCAACAAGGGCGGCGTCCGTCATGACAGGGATTATGCCTCAATCAAAAAGGACCTGCCAGCTTTTCCGTTGCGGAATGCGCGCGGGAGAAGCTGGCAGGCAGCACTCGCTAGCTGCCACTGGCAGCCAGCACCACGGCTTCCCGTCCATCTGGGGAGACGCTCCGGGCGGCGTGGATTTGGTCAAGTTGCGGGGCGGCAATTTCATTGACGGTGCGGGCCACCGTGTCTGCCACGCAGATCCGGGTGGCGGTGGCGGCCATCGTGGAATGGCGGTTTTCATCGGCGCAGACGCGTTCGGCAGCGGCCAAAACGCGCTGGTAGACGGCGGCTGAGCCGCTGTGGGTGGAAAGTTCGGCCTGCGTGTAGGCGAGCTCGGCGCTGGCCGGATTGCCGGCGACGGCGCTTGCACCCAGGAAAAGGGCGGGGAGGAATGCGTTCAACATAATCGACCTCGTTTGTTAGGGCCGCGGGGAGGCGGCTGACGAGCTCAATCTGGCGATCTTCCCCCTGCTCTGCTTTGCGATTTCGAAAATCGCGTGATGATTTTCAGAAACGCGCGGCGTTTTTCAGAAACGATCAGTGGCGGGGGCCGGAAAGCGGCTTTCGGTGGAGATAGATGGCGATCAGCACGGTGGCGGCGGGAAACACGACGGCATATCCGAGGATGCCGATATTGCGAATCTGCATATCGGCCAGCGCCACACCCGCCAGCCCGGCGAGGGCCAGCAGGCCGCTGGTGATGAGCAGGCCCCGTATCCATGCTGCCAGCCCGCCGCCGCTGAACAGGCCGGCGGCAAACAGGACAGACAGCGCGAAGAAGATGTCCCAGGCCAGAATGTCGAGGACATAGACGAGAGACGGCCATTCAAATGCGAGCCAGCGGGCCGCGCCGCCCATGGCCGGGTCGCGGGACAGGACAAGAATCGTGAAATGCACCGCTGACGTCAGACCGGCGAGGAGCGCCGTGAAGACCAGGGCGAGCAGGCTGAACAATCTGCGGCTGCCGCGCGTGAGCAAATGGAGCGCGGCCATCAGCACAACCATCAGCGGCGCGATGACGAGAATCAGCCCCTCCATAAGGGTAAACCAGGGGTCCGTGATCGCCGCCTCGGGCGAGGGCAGGGTGGCAAGGCCCGCCGCCAGAATGCCGGCATAGGCGATCTGGGCCCCGGCCAGAAGCATGGCGGTGATCATACCCACCTGTCTGATCCGGCCGCGCATCTGGCGATCCGCCATCTGCCACCGCCCCTATCGCAGCCGGTAAGAGCGCGCCGGGGCGAGGATGACGGCATTCAGGAGTGCCAGATCAAGGCCTTCCTGATAGCCACGGGCAGTCGGGTCCTGGGTAAAGGCGACCACGAAGCCCGATCCCGTCCGGCGCGAGACCAGGAAAGGCTTGTAGGCGGTCTGGGCGATATTTTCCTCCCAGAGATGGCCGGAAGCAACCAGCGTGTCCGGCCCGGCAAAGCGCAGCACGGTGTCGGCCTCGTCCAGCGGCACGGCAGTATAGATGTCCGATCCGGTCACCATGGCGGCCGCGCCTTGTGAATAGCCTGCCGACAGGAAGGCGTCAGCATTGGCGGTGACATTGAGCAGCGCACCCGGAGCCGTGTCGGGCCGGGCATTGCGCGGCTCCAGCGCCGCCTGCAGAGCGCCGTCATCCTCGATGACGCTGCCGGGCACGAGGGCGGATTCGCCCGCGCCGTTGCCGGTTGGCGTATCCGCGGCGCGCTCGCGGCGCAGCGGCAGGAGGTTGATATCGGGATCGGTGATGAAGCGTGTGGCATCGCCCAGCGCGATCAGCGTGCCCCCGGCCTGCGCAAAGCGCGAAAGATTGGCGGCACCGGACTCGCCGAATTCTGCGGCATAGCCACCGCCGCTCTGTTCGGGCAGCAGGATGACGTCAAAGCCGGACAGGTCCGCCCGCGCCATCGTGGCCGCGCGGATGACGGTGACGGGCAGGCCGTAACGCCGCTCCAGCACATAGCGCAGCCCGCCGGCGGAATTGGCGTCGGTGCCCTCCCCCCAGGCCATGGCAATGCGCGGCGCGATGATATCGGCAAACTGGCTGGAGCCGAAATTCGGGCCGTCCTCGGTCCAGCTGGTGTCCAGCCCGGCATAGACCGCGCCGATGGTGCGGGCATGCAGGCGCATCAGGGAATCGAGATTGGCCGGGGCGCTGGCGCGGGCGATCACAACCGATCCGGCGGGAAAGGTCTCGCCCTGGATCGTGAATTCGCTGGCCGCGGTGCGCATGGGCACACCGTCTGCGGCGAGCGCCGCGACAAGACGCGCCTGGCCGGCATCGGTCCAGGGGATGACATAGCCGAAGCGCGCCGAGTCTGCGACGTCTGCGGGCATGGGCTCATCGGCGGTGACGGCGTCGCCCGGCAGGTTGGGGCGATTGGCGCATTCGGTCGATTGCACATTGAACATGACCGGCAGCGACCAGGCGGTGACGTCATAGAGTTCGTGATCAAGGCCGCGTGTGCGGCGGTCTTCCTGCGCGTCGAGGAAATCATCCGGCAGCGGCGTGTCGCGTTGCAGAAGCGTCCGGGCGAGCTGACCGGCGGGCTGGTTCAGATCGATATGGAAGCCGCCCTCCGGCAGCGCCGCGCCACAGGCCGTTGTGCCGGCGGCGATGCGCGAAATCTCGATGCCCTGCCGCGCAATCAGGCGGGCGAGGCGTTCCGCGCCCCAGCGATTGGTTTCACGGGTCAGCACAATGGCTGCCGGACCTTCGGCCGTGGTGCTGGCGGCGGCGCGGACATCATGGAAGCCGCGCACAAAGCGCTCGCGGTTTTCCGCGGCGGCCTGCGCGGTCGACAGGCTGGCGATGAAGTGATTGGTGACGCCATCGGCATAGGTCAGATCCCCGCCATTGCGGCGCGTCCAGACCAGGCCGCGCGCCGAGCCCTGCTCATAGGTCATGGCGACGCCGCCCTGCATCATCGGCCAGGTATCGCCATAGCCGGGATAGAAGGCGTCGAAGATCTCGCGGGTGAAATAGTCCGAACCGATGCGGTCGAACCACATCGCATGGTTCTGGCCGATAATGTCATGGCCTTCCAGCTGCCCCCCGGTGAGCACCGGATTGACCGGGTCGGCCACGGGCGGGAAGAAATAGGACTGGTCGCCGCCCATTTCATGGGCATCGACAATGACCATGGGCCGCCAGTCGAGCATGGCGGCGGTGCGGCCGCGGGTTTCCGGCTGGGTCATGATGAACCAGTCGCGATTCATATCGAAGAGATAGTGATTGTGCCGCCCGCCCGGCCAGGGCTGGTCATGTTCCGCCGCATAGCGGTAGCCGTCAGCCTGAAGGCCGCGCGCCTGGGTGAAGGAGTTGATGAAGCGGTTACGGCCATCCGGGTTCTGGACCGGGTCGATGATGACCAGGGCGTTCTCGCGGATCGTGTTCGCAACCGGATCATTGGTGGCGGCCAGGAGATGATAGGCCGTGCGCAGCCCGGCATCGGTGGAGGATATCTCGTCGCCATGCACGCCATAGCCGAGCCAGACAATCACCGGCAGGCGGCCGATCAGCGCGTCACGCTCCGCGCCTGAGAGCTCGCGCGGGTCGGCCAGCGCTTGCAGATCGGCACGAATGCCGTCGAGACGCGCCATCGTCTCCGCGCTGCCGATCACGGCATAGACGAGATCGCGGCCCTCCCAGCTGGTGGCATAGTCAAAGACCTGCATGCGGTCCGGCGCGGCCACTGCCAGCGTGCGGAGATAATCCACGGCCTCTTCGGGCGGGGTGATCTCTTCGCCGAAATCATGGCCCAGCGCGCTTTCCAGATCCGGGATGGCGGTATCGTAGCGGGCCTGCAGCGGGGTCGATGCGGTTTGCGCCAGCGCAGCGGCAGACAGGCCAAAAGCGGTGAGAGCGGCAAGCAGGAGGCGATGTGTCATGAAAATCCCCGGAAATGTCTGAATGGCGTGCAGATACAAAACGGCCCGGAACATGATGCTCCGGGCCGATTGAATTGGCGAGATTATTCCTCGCCGTTGTCACTCTCTTCGCCGGGAACCGGGAAGCCACGATCACGCATCAGCGGGGCGATGTCGGCATCGCGTCCGCGGAAGGCCCGGTAGGCTTCGGCCGGATCGACCGAATTGCGCGGGGCGAACAGGTGCTCGACCAGCGCCGCCGCAACGGTCTCGTCATAGAAACCGCCGGGCGCTTCGGCAAAGGCTTCTGCCGCATCCGAGGTCAGGACATCGGCCCACATATAGCCGTAATAGCCCGCGGAATAGCCTTCCCCGGAGAAGATATGGCCGAAATGCGGGCTGCGGTGGCGCATGACCAGCTCGTCCGGCGCGCCGAGACGCTCCATCGTCTCGCGTTCAAACGCGTCCGGATCAATGCCTGTTGGATCGGTCGTGTGGTAGTACATGTCGACCAGAGCCGAGGCGAGATATTCCGTCGTGGCAAAGCCCTGATTGAAGGTTGCGGCGGCCTCGATGCGGGCCACCAGCTCATCCGGCATGGGCTCGCCGGTTTCGACATGGACGAAGTAATTGTCGATCACCTCGTCGGTCGAGAGCCAGCGCTCCAGCAATTGCGACTGGAATTCGGTGTAGTCGCGCACGCCGCCATTCAGCGTCGGATAGGCGACGTTGGAGGACAGGGTGTGCAGGGCATGGCCGAATTCGTGGAAGAAGGTGTTGGCATCATCCCAGGAAATCAGGACGGGCTCACCCGGGGCCGGTTCGACGAAGTTGGAATTGTTCGTCGAGAGCGGGGTTTCCAGACCGTCATAGGTGGTGTGACCCCGGAAGGAAGATGCCCAGGCGCCCGAGCGTTTTCCGGTGCGGGCAAACGGATCCAGATACCAGACGCCGACATGGTCGCCGCTGTCGCGGTCGGTGACTTCATAGACGGTGACGTCTTCATGCCAGACCGGGACGGAGCCATCGGTGATCTGTGTGAACTCGAAATTGAACAGCTCGCCGGAGACGAAGAACATGGCCTGCAGCAGATTGTCGAGCTGCAGATACTGGCGGACCTCGTTGGAGTCGAGCTCGTAACGGTCCTGCCGGATCTTTTCCATGTAATAGCGGTAATCCCAGGGTTCGATCGTGATGTTGTCACCGCGGGCATCGGCGAGCGCCTGCATGTCGGCGACTTCTTCCTCGACCCGGGCCACAGCGGCCGGCCAGACCGCTTCCATCAGTTCCATGGCGCGTTCCGGTGTGCCGGCCATGCGGTTTTCCAGCCGCCACTGGGCGTAATTGTTATAGCCGAGCAGGCCGACGCGCTCGTGGCGGAGCTGCAGGATTTCGGCAATGATGGCGTTGTTGTCGTACTCATCGCCATTATCGCCGCGATTGTAATAGGTGCGCCAGACCGTCTCGCGCAGATCGCGCTCGTCAGAGAAGGTGAGGAAAGGGTCCATCGAGGAGCGGGTATTGGTGATGGCGTATTCGCCTTCACGCCCGCGCTCGGCGGCGGCCGCGGCATAGGCCGAGATCACCGAATCGGAGAGGCCGCTGAGCTGATCTTCCGTGATGTAGGTGACATAGGCCTCCTCGTCATGCAGCACATTATTGGCAAATTGCGTGTGCAATTCGGACAGGCGGAGATTGATAGCCGCATAGCGCTCGGCGGCTTCGCCTTCCAGCGTCGCACCATTGCGCGCAAAGCCGTCGTAAACCAGAGATACGAGGCGCTGCTGATCGGGACGCAGGCTATCGACTTCATCGCCTTCATACACCGCCCGCACACGCTCGAAGAGCGCCTGATTCTGGGTGATCTGCGAATTATAGGCCGACAGGCGCGGCGAGAGTTCGCGCTGCAGTTCGCGGAATTCCGGGCTCGACATGTTGGACGACCAGATGCCCCAGAAATTGAAAACCCGGCCCAATGGCGCGCCGGCCCGTTCCATCGCGACAATCGTGTTCTCGAAGGTCGGCGGTTCCGGATTGTTGGCGATGGCATCGATCTCGGCGAGGTGCGCTGCCATGCCGGCCTCGACGGCGGCTTCGAGCTGATCGAGGCTGACCTCGTCGAATTGCGGCACGCCGCCAAAGGGTCCGGACAATTCGGCGAGCAGCGGATTGGTCTCCAGCTCGGCCTGCCAGTCCATGGCGCTGTCCTCTGTGGCGGCACCGGCCATCGTGTCATCCATCATGGCGGTTTCGTTGGCAGTATCGTCCGCACCGGATGCGGTCTCGGCGGCGTCCGGCGCGCAGGCGGCCAGGGTCAGGGCGGCAAGGCTGGTCGTGGTGATCAGAAGGCGTTTCATCGGGTTTCTCCCCTTGAATATGTCAATGGTTGACGCGGAACCTAGCGTCACAAGGGGGAATCGCAAATGCCGCAGTGTCGCAGATTGCGGAAGGTTAATGTTCAATTCCCACCCTGCGGCATTCCGGCGTGTGTCAGCATGCCACATTCTTTTTAAGGGCTTTCCCCTTTTACCTATGATCAGCCTGTGGAATTATCGCACGGGACGAATTCTTGATCTGGGGGACTATCCATGTCGCAAGCCACAGCGATGCCGGTAAAATCATCCGGCCTCGACGGTATGCTGATCGGGCTGATCTGCATTCTCGGCGCTTTCTGGAGCCTCATGGCAGCTGCCCGCGGCGTTGATCCGCAAATGGTGGCGCATGGCTGGCTGATGCTCGGCGGGTTCATTATCGGCCTGGTGCTGGTGGTGAATGCCTATTCCGCCAATGGCCGGGTGGAAGAAACCGGGCTGTATCATGACAATGTCATCAAGGCCGGCGCGATTGCGACCATGTTCTGGGCCGTGGTCGGCCTTCTGGTCGGTGTGGTGATCGCGCTGCAGCTGGCCTGGCCGAACATCTTCTATTTCGAGCAATTCGGCTTCCTCAATTTCGGACGCCTGCGGCCGCTGCACACTTCGGCGGTGATCTTCGCCTTCGGCGGCAATGCGCTGATCGCGACCTCCTTCTATGTGGTGCAGCGCACCAGCCGGGCGCGCCTCGCGGGCGGGCTGTGGCCGTGGTTCGTGTTCTGGGGCTATCAGTTCTTCATCGTCATTGCCGCCTCGGGCTATGTGATGGGCGTCACCCAGGCGCAGGAATATGCCGAGCCGGAATGGTATGCCGATATCTGGCTGACCCTGGTCTGGGTCGCCTATCTGATGGTTTTCCTGGGCACGCTGTGGAAGCGCAAGGAGCCGCATATCTATGTGGCGAACTGGTTCTATCTCGCCTTCATCGTGACGATTGCGGTCCTGCATCTGGTCAACAATCTGTCGATCCCCGTCGATCCGTTCGGCTCGTTCAGCTACCGCGTCTTTTCCGGTGTGCAGAACGCGCTGACGCAATGGTGGTATGGCCACAATGCGGTCGGCTTCTTCCTGACTGCCGGCTTCCTCGGGATCATGTATTATTTCATCCCCAAACGGGTGGAGCGGCCAGTCTATTCCTACCGTCTCTCCATCGTCCACTTCTGGACGCTGATCTTCATCTATATCTGGGCGGGACCCCACCATCTGCACTATACGGCGCTGCCGGAATGGGCGCAGACACTGGGCATGACCTTCTCGGTGATGCTGTGGATGCCGTCCTGGGGCGGGATGATCAACGGGCTGATGACGCTGTCAGGGGCGTGGGACAAGCTGCGCACCGATCCGGTGGTCCGCATGATGGTGGTCTCGGTGGCCTTCTACGGCATGTCGACCTTTGAGGGACCGCTGATGAGTATCCGCGCCGTCAACGCGCTGTCCCACTATACGGACTGGACAATCGGCCATGTGCATTCCGGTGCGCTGGGCTGGGTCGGCATGATCTCCTTCGGGGCGATCTATTGCATGGGCCCCTGGCTGTGGAAGAAGAAGGGCATGTGGAGCCGTGCCCTCATCGAATGGCATTTCTGGCTCGCAACGCTGGGCATCCTCCTCTACATCGCGGCGATGTGGCCGTCAGGCATCACGCAAGGGTTGATGTGGCGCGCCTATAATGATCTCGGCTTCCTCGAATACTCCTTCATCGAGACCGTCGAGGCCATGCATCCCTATTACATCATCCGGGCCGGGGGCGGGCTGCTCTTCCTCGCCGGAGCCATTCTGATGGCCTTCAACATGTACAAGACGATCACCGGCGATGTGAGCGAGACCGAAGACGAGGTCACGCCACAACCCCGCGCGATCCCGGCGGAATAGGAGCGGCAGGATGGCTGATACACCGCAAAAACCGAGCTTCCACCAGAAGTTCTTCGAGAAAAACTCGCTGATCCTGACGCTGGGCGTGGTGGTGACCATTTCCATCGGCGGCATTGTCGAGATTGCCCCGCTTTTCTACCTCAACTCGACCATCGAAGAGGTAGAGGGCGTGCGCCCCTACACGCCGCTGGAGCTGATGGGCCGGCAGATCTACATGCGCGAGGGTTGCTATAACTGCCACTCGCAGATGATCCGCCCGCTGCGCGACGAGGTCGAGCGTTATGGCCATTACTCGCTGGCCGCGGAGAGCATGTATGACCGGCCCTTCCAGTGGGGCTCGAAACGCACCGGTCCGGACCTCGCCCGGGTGGGCGGCCGCTATTCCGATGAATGGCACCGCGACCACCTGATCCACCCGCAATCGGTGGTGCCGGAATCCATCATGCCGCCCTATGCCTTCCTGCAGGATGCGGTGCTGGATTATTCCACCATCACCGCGCATTTGCGGGTCAACCAGTTCCTCGGCGTACCCTATTCGGACGAGGCGGTTGAAAACGCGGTCGCCGATCTGGAAGCACAGGTCGATGAATTCTCGTCCGGCTATGACGATCTGATCGCCCGCTATCCCGGAGCCCAGATCCGCAATTTCGACGGCAATGCAGAGGTCATCACCGAGATGGATGCTCTCATCGCCTATCTTCAGGTGCTCGGCACAATGGTCGATTTCTCGACCTATTCGCCCGACGCCGAAGCCAATCAGCGCTAGGAGGCAGCGGCATGTATGAGGCACTGGCCGGTTTCGCGCAGACCTGGGGGTTGTTGTTCTTTTTCGCCGTGTTCATCGGCGTTCTGGTCTACGCCCTGTGGCCGAAGAACCGCGAGAAATTCGACGCTGCCGCCCGCATGCCGCTGAATGATGATGCCCCGCCTTCCGAGGACGGGAAAAAGGACGAATCCAATGTCTGAGAAACATATCGATCAGGAAACCGGAACCGAAACGACCGGTCATGAGTGGGATGGCATCCGCGAGCTGGACAATCCCCTGCCGCGCTGGTGGCTGTGGATTTTCTATGCCTGTATCGCGTGGTCGGTGGTCTACTGGGTGCTGATGCCGGCCTGGCCCGCCCCGCCGGGCATGCAGGGCTTCACCGAAGGCGTGGTCGGCAATTCCGAACGCGTCAATGTCGCCGAGGACATGCAGGCGCTGCAGGCCTCGCGCTCGGAATTCTTCACCCGGCTGGACGCTGCGGAAAGCTATGACGCCATTGAATCCGATCCGGCTCTGTTCCGGTTCGCGCTGGCGGCCGGCCAATCCAATTTCGCGAATTTCTGTGCCACCTGCCACGGGGCCGGGGCGCAGGGCTTTACCGGCTATCCCAACCTCAATGATGATGTCTGGCTGTGGGGCGGCTCGTTCAACGATATCCGCACCACGCTGCTCTATGGCATCCGCTCGGATCATGCCGAGACACGGTATTCGCAAATGCCGGCCTATGGCGCGGACGGGCTGTTGTCCCGCGAAGAGATCCGCAATGTCCGGGATTATGTGCTCAGCCTGTCGGGCGGGACCGGGTTTGATGCGGCGGCGCTGAGCGCCGGTGCCGAGGTCTTTGCCAGCCAGTGTGCGACCTGTCATGGCGACAATGGAATGGGCGACCGCAGCCAGGGCGCACCGGACCTGACCGATGCCATCTGGCTTTATGGCGGCAGCCCGGAACAGGTCGAAAACTCGATCTGGCGCGGGCCCTTCGGCGTCATGCCGGCCTGGGAAGGCCGTCTTGATGATCCGGTGATCACGGCGCTGACGGCCTATGTCTATTCGCTGGGCGGCGGGGAAGCCGAAACCGCGGCCGAGGGTGCGGCGGGCGAATAAGCCGCATCCCTTCCTCCACCGGAACAAGGCATAAGTGCGGATATGAGCACGGCCCGACATAATCTGATTTCCGCCCCGGGGGTTGCCACCCACGATGTGGAAGCTGTCAACGACGCCAGAAAGCGCAAACTCTACAAGAAGCGTGAACCCATCTATCCCAAGCTGGTGCACGGTAAATTCCGGCTCGCCAAATGGGTGTTCATGGTGCTGGCGCTGGGGGCGTATTATTTCATTCCCTTCCTGCGCTGGGACCGTGGCCCGTCAGCGCCGGACCAGGCGGTGCTGATCGATTTTGAAGGCCGGCGCTTCTATTTCTTCTTCATCGAGATCTGGCCGCAGGAAATTTATTATGTCTCCGGCCTGCTGATCATCGCCGCGCTGGCCCTGTTCCTGGTCTCGGCGCTGTTTGGCCGGGTCTGGTGCGGCTATGCCTGCCCGCAGACCGTGTGGACGGATCTGTTCATTGCCGTCGAGCGCCTGTTCGAGGGCGACCGCAACAAGCGCATCAAGCTGGACCGGGCGAAATGGTCCTTCGACAAGGCGTGGCGGAAAATCGGCAAGCATTCGGTCTGGCTGGTGATAGCCGCGGCGACGGGCGGGGCCTGGATTCTGTATTTCCACGACGCCTATGACACGCTGTCGCATTTCTTCACCGGCGGATCGCCGATCTCGGCCTATCTCTTCTTCGGGGTTCTGACCTTCACCACCCATACGCTGGCCGGGACCATGCGCGAGCAGGTGTGCATATACATGTGCCCCTGGCCGCGCATCCAGGCGGCGATGACCGACCGCGATGCGCTCAATGTCGCCTACCGGGTGGATCGCGGCGAACCGCGCGGGGCTCACAAGAAAGGCGAAAGCTGGGAAGGGCGCGGCGACTGCATCGATTGCAAGGCCTGTGTCGCGGCCTGCCCGATGGGGATTGATATCCGCGAAGGCTCGCAGCTGGAATGCATCCAGTGTGCGCTGTGCATAGATGCCTGCGATGACATCATGAAGAAGGTGGACCGGCCGACCGGGCTCATCTCCTATGACACGGATATTAATATCGACCGCCGCCAGGCCGGGCTGGCGCCGATCTACAAATTCCTGCGGCCGCGTGTTCTGGTCTATGCCTTTGCGCTGGTGATTGCCGGATCCATCATGATGTTCGGCCTGACCACGCGCGCCAGCCTGGACGTCAATGTCACGCGCGACCGCAATCCGAATTTCGTGCAATTGTCGGACGGGTCGGTGCGCAATGGCTATACGCTGAAAGTCATCAACCGCACGCATGAGAACCGGGAATACAGGATCGCCATTGACGGGCCGGAGAGGCTGGAATGGCGGATTCTGGGCCAGGAATCGGCGCGGGGACTGACCGTGGATGTGCCGGCCGAGCGCACTCAGGATTTCCGCATCTTCCTGACCGTGCCGCGCGAGGCGATCACCGCCAGCAATCAGAGCGTCATCTTCACCGTGTCGCCGGACGGTTCGGATGAAAGCCGCACCGCAGAGACCGTGTTCCTGTCGGGAGGATCGAGATGATCCGGGAGATCAAGGGCCATCACGTCCTCATCGGACTGCTGGTGTTTTTTACCGTCATCATTGCCGTCAATGCGGTGTTCCTGACCCAGGCCATCCGCACTTTCCGCGGCGAGGACGAGCCGCGCTCCTATATCCAGGGCATCAATTACAATGACACGCTGGAGCGCCGCGATGCGCAGGCGGCACTGGGCTGGAGCGCGGTCAGCGCAGTTGACGCGGAAGGCGTTCGCCTTGAAATCACCGATGCGGACGGGCAGGGCGTGACCGGGCTGATGATGGATGCGCGGCTGCGCCATCCGGCCGATTCCAGCCTGGACATTCCGCTGACCCTTCGCGGCGATGGTCCGGGCGTATACCGTGCGCAGGCGGAGATACCGTCGGGCCGGTGGACACTGGTGGTCTCGACGCCGGACGGCCCGCCCTTTGAAATGGAACAGGAGATATGGCTGCAATAGATGCCAGCGGGATTGATCCGGAAGCCTTTGTGCGCACGCGCGGCGGGCATCAGGAGATTGATCTGCTTGTTTCCGGCGTGCATTGCGCGGGCTGTATCTCGCGTGTGGAATCGGCGATGCGGGATTATCCCGGCGTGTCCAATGCGCGTCTGAACCTGTCGACCGGCCGCCTGTCGCTGGCCTGGAACGGCCCGTCCGGACAGGCCCGGGCGATGGTGAAGCGGCTGGGCGAGATCGGCTATCCGGCCACCCCGTTCGAGCCGGAGACCGGAGCGGATGCGGCCAGCCAGGAAGAGCGGCGGCTGTTGATCGCAATGGCGGTGGCGGCCTTTGCGACGGCCAATGTCATGCTGTTTTCGGTCTCGGTCTGGGCCGGAACGGATATGAGCGCACAGACGCGCGACCTGTTTCACTGGCTGTCGGCGCTGATCGCCCTGCCCGCCGTGGCGTTTTCCGGACGGCCCTTCTTCTCCTCGGCCTGGGCGGCGCTGCGGAACCGGCAGGTCAATATGGATGTGCCGATCTCGCTGGCGGTGACGCTGGCCTGCGGCCTTTCCCTTTATGAAACCATCAAGGGCGGCGAAGAAGCCTATTTCGATGCCGCTGTGATGCTGCTTTTCTTCCTTCTGATCGGGCGCTGGCTGAACAGCCGGCTGCGCGCAAAGGCCGGTGCGGCCGCGCGGCAACTGGCGGCGATGCAGGCGAGCACGGCGAACCGCATCGGTGCGGACGGCCAGCTCAAGGCGATTCCCGCGCGCGATGTCCGGCCCGGCGATCTCCTGCTGGTGGCGGCGGGCGAGAAAATCCCGGTCGATGCCGAGGTGATCGAAGGCACAAGCCAGCTGGATGCCGCGCTGGTGACCGGAGAGACCCGCCCGGCAGACGCCAGTCCCGGCACGCAGATCTTTTCCGGTATGGTCAATCTCGGCGCGGCGCTGAAGCTGCGGGCGACGGCGCGGCGCGATGATTCCCTGCTGGCGGAGATCAGCCGGCTGGTTGAAGCGGGCGAGCAGAACCGGTCGCGCTATGTGAAGCTCGCCGATCATGCCGCGCGGCTCTACGTGCCCATCGTGCATGCGCTGGCGGCGCTGACCCTGGTGGGCTGGCTGGTTGTGGGGGCCGAACCGCGGACCGCCATCATCAATGCGATTGCGCTGTTGATCATCACATGTCCATGTGCGCTGGCACTGGCCGTTCCGGCGGTGCAGGTCGTGGCCTGCGGGCGGCTCTACAAATCCGGCGTGCTGGTCAAGTCCGGTGATGCGCTGGAACGTCTCGCCGAAGCCGATGCCGCGGCGTTCGACAAGACCGGAACGCTGACCCTTGGCCGCCCGCAACTGACAAACCGGGCGGCGATTTCCGACGCTGATTTCGAACTGGCCGCACGTCTGGCCCGCACCAGCCGCCATCCCCTGTCACGGGCGATTGCCGATCTCGCCGGGATGGGCGAGGTGGCCGATCATGTGGCCGAAACACCCGGCGGCGGGCTGGAAGCCATCATTGCGGGCGAGCGTGTGCGCCTCGGCTCGGCCCACTGGATCGGTGTTGAGTCCAGTGGCGAGACCGTTTCGGAAGTCTGGCTGCAGGCCGGGGACCGGGAGCCGGTGCGTTTTGCTTTTGCCGACCGGTTGCGCAGCGATGCCGCTGACACTGTCCGCGCCGTCGAGGCGCTGGGCCTGCCGGCCCGCATCCTGTCCGGCGATCATACCGAAGCCGTGGCCGGGATGGCGCGCGAGCTGGGCATGGAAAGCTGGCAGGCGGGGCTGAAACCGGCCGAGAAGATTGCGGCGCTGGAAGCGGCCCGCGGCGATCACCGGCATGTGCTGATGGTGGGCGACGGGCTGAATGACGCCCCGGCGCTGGCGAGTGCCCATGTGTCCATGTCGCTGGCCAGTGCGGCGGATATTTCCAAGGCGGCTGCGGATTTCGTGATCCAGCGCGACCGGCTGTCGGCCATTCCCGAAGCCATCATCATTGCCCGCAAGGCCAAACGCCGTGTGCTGGAGAATTTCGGCCTGGCAGTGGTCTATAACATGATCGCCGTGCCGCTGGCCGTGTTCGGATTTGTCACGCCGCTGGTGGCCGCCATTGCCATGTCGGGCTCCTCGCTGCTGGTGACGCTCAACGCCTTGAGGCTGGCGCGCTGATGGAAGTGCTGGTCTATCTCATCCCGATTGCGCTGGGCATGGGAGCGATCGGCCTCGGCGCTTTCCTGTGGACGCTGAAATCGGGCCAGTATGACGATCTGGACGGGGCCGCCCAGCGCATCCTGATGGAGGATGATGACAGGCCCCTGCCAGACCCGGAGCGTGCTCAGGCCGAGGCGGACGGTCCCGAGGACGTGCACAAATCCTGATAGGCGCGCCAGCTGGCATGACCCAGCCAGGGGAAGATCACCGCCAGGCCGACCAGGAAGAAGACCGATCCGATGGTGATCCAGAAAGCGATCAGCCAGGCCCAGGTGAGCATGGCGAAGGGATAGCGGCGCACCGCCGTGACCGAGGCGATCAGGGCGGTGGCGGCATCGACTTCGCGGTCGATCAGCATGGGAAAGGAAATCACCGAGATCGAGAAGGCGGCAATGGCCAGCGCCGCGCCGATCAGCGTGCCGGCAACGGCCATGGTCATGCCGGCGGGATGGCTCAGCACCCAGGACGAGAACTCGGCCAAACTCGTATAATCCTGCGAGGCAAAATAGGCGTAGAGGAATTGCGCGATACGCGCCCAGCCCAGGAGCAATATGATCAGGAGCAGGCCCAGAAAGGCGACCTGCGAGATTTTCTCGCCGGAGACCAGCCAGATATCGCTGAAGCGGACCGCCTTGCCTTCATCAAGATGCTTGGAGACCTGGTAGAAGCCGACCGCAAACAGGGGTGCGATCAGGGCAAAGCTGGAGAGCGCGACCGGGATCCATGCTGCCATATCCAGCCACCACAGGCCGGCGGACAGGGCCGCGCCCAGCGCGACGAATATCAGGCCGTAGCCGATGGACACCACCGGCGCGCGCATGAGATCACTGGCGCCGGCTTTCAGCCAGCGCATGGGCGCGCCCGGCCGGATGGCATTGAGTTCGATGGCTGGCATGTCTTCCCTCCCCGGAATATCCGTACGCATTATAGGGTCTGATCGCATGGCTTGCCCAGCGGCGTAGTGCCGCGCATGCCATACTATCCACAAGCCGATTCCGGAGGCAATGTGCCCGCCATGGAAGCCTTGGCTCAAATCAGTTTTCTCGGCGGTCTGATCGCGGGGCTGGCGAGCAGCCTGCATTGTGCCGGTATGTGCGGCGGCATTGCCTCGGGCCTGATGTTCTCGTTGTCGCCGGACCAGAGCCCGGCGGCGCGGCTGGGCGTGCTGATGACGGCACAGACCGGGCGCATGCTGGGCTATGTGCTGGCCGGCGCG
Organism: Alphaproteobacteria bacterium; assembly: GCA_016124665.1. GTDB lineage: Bacteria > Pseudomonadota > Alphaproteobacteria > Caulobacterales > Maricaulaceae > Hyphobacterium. The sequence goes on from WGNH01000005.1 coordinate 101,552, forward strand.
GCGGTCGGGCTGGCCGGGACAGGACTCTATTCGGTGATGGATTTTTCGGCCGCACAGGCGGTGTTCCGCTGGGGCGCGGCGATGATGCTGGTCTGGATCGGCCTGTCGCTGACCGGTTATCTGCCGGCACCGGTGGTGCTTGACCGGGTGCTGGCCCCGGTCACCCGTCTCGTGATGCGGCCTGTGATGGCTGCCGGGCCGGTCTCGCCCTGGCTGGCCGGGCTGGCCTGGGGGGCTCTGCCCTGCGCCATGGTCTATGCCGCCCTGCTCTATGCCATGCTGGCGGGCAGCGCCCTGCAGGGCGCTCTTGTGATGCTGGGCTTTGGCCTCGGCACCTTGCCGTCGGTGACCGGTGCCGCGCTGAGTATAGGCGCTCTGGAGCATCTCGGCCGCAAGCCCGGCCTGCGGGTCAGTGCGGGACTTACCATCGCTGCGCTGGGTGGTCTGATGCTGCTCATCCCGCCCGAGATGATCGCCGCGATGTGCCGGATGCCGGTTTAGCCTGCCTCCGGTCTCACAATGTCCGGACCCAGATTGCGCAGCACTTCAGACGCGTTGAAGTCATTGGCGTCATTGCCGGACGGGCTGCGGCCCATGACGATTTCGGCCACGGCTTCATAGCGCGTGCTCTCGCGATAGCGGCGGTCATTCCAGAACGGATCATGCCAGCCATACCAGCCATAACGCGGGTGGAAATAGCGGTAATCGACATAGAAGCGCGAATAGAAGGGGTCGGCATCATAACGCCGTGTCTCTTCATCGGTGGCGCGCTGCACCACGGTGAAATGCTCATAGCCGCGTTCGCGCGTCAGCTCGGCGGCGCGGTAAAGGAGATAGGTTTCCACTGTTTCGCGGTCGGTGATGGAATTGCCGGAAAAGGTGATGCGATAGCGGTCGCGCTCAATGGCCTGCTCGCTATAGCCATAAACACTGCCACCGGCCTGTCCGGCCTGCTGATAGGGGGTGGGGGTGGCGCAGGCGGTCAAAAGGACGCCGGCGAGTATAAGCGTTGCGGTGATCCGCATGGCGGTCTCTCCGTTTCATGTGTCCCTGCAGATTCGAGTATGGGCCTTTGCGCCGGGTTTTTCCAGTGCCTGTCATTCCGGGTTCATCGAATCCGTGGCAGGCTGGGGCCGAACAGATTTCATGAAGGAGTTTCCATGTTCCGTATTCTCTCCGCCAGCGCGGCTGCCATCGCTCTCAGCGCCGCCGCTTCGGCCCTTACCCCGCAGGAAGACCTGACCGCCGCCTGCACCGAATCCGGCAATGATGCCGAACAGTGCAGCTGCGCCGCGGACTATATCGTCGAGACGCTGGACGAGAACGAGCTCGCCTTCATGATGGCGACGATGGAAGCGGAAACCGAGGATCCGGCGGAAATCATGGCGATTGCCGCCGCCAACGGCATGGAGCTGGCCGACATCATGGTGATGGGTCAGAAAATGCAGACCGCCGAGCCCGCCATGCGCGAAGCCTGCGGCATTGAAGAGCTTAACTGATTAATCAAGATCATATTCCAGAATGACGGTGGGCGGCACGTCTGCAGACGTGCCGCTGCCATCCTCCGGCCACAGCGCCCAGGGCGCATTGGCAACGAAAAACACCCGGTCATCCTGTACATCCACCAGTGTCGGCTCGCCAAAATCGGCGTGATTGCGGAGGAGAATCTCCGTGTCCGCGACCCCGAGCCCGTCTGCGGACAGGTCGATCGCAATCACGGCATGCGGCGAGACGCCATTGCGCACGGCGATCAAACGGCCTTCGCGGGTGGCGGCAAGGCCATCAATGCCGATCAGGCTTTCCGTTCCGGGGCGCACCTGCTGCGCCGAGCCGTCCGCCAGATCGACGCGCCATAATCCCAGCGCATAATCGGCGACATAGAGCGCGCCATCGGCCAGCGCTGCGCCCTGCAGACCGCCAAAGCGCGGATCTTCGGACAGGATTTCAAGCGAGCCGGACAGCGAGCTGAGCTGGTAGATGCGGTTGGCGCCGCTATCGACGGCCCAGACCATGCCGTCCCGGGTGACAAGATCAGCGATCCGGTCGGCGCCGTCCATTTCATAGCGGCGGTAAACATCGCCGGTGATCATATCCAGCGCGACGAGGGCGGTGGTGGCCGCTTCGCCCTCTTCCAGCGGGGTTTGCGGCAGGGTGCCGGTCGCCGCCCAGATGACGCGGTTCACATCATCGGAGGCGAGGCCGAAAACCGATTGCAGACCGTCTCCGGCATCGGCGAAAACCTGTGCCGCGCTGCGATCGAAGGGCTCGACCACCCAGACCTTGCGGCCCACAACGTCGGAGAGGAAAATCCGGTCGGTCTCGATCTCGACGGCGACGCCTTCAATCAGGCTGTCCGGCACAGCGACTTCAGCAGCGCGTTCGGCCTCTCCGGCAGGTCCGGAATGACGGGCCAGAAGGCCATCCAGCGCAGCGTAACGGTCCGGGTATGTTTCGCGCAGGCGGGCATCGGTTTCGCCCAGACGGGAGAGGTCGAAGGCAATGCCGGCGGCGGCTACCGCCTCGAGCGAGGCCAGCAGGAGTTCATCATCGCTACTGGCCATGCCGATCTGTGCCAGGCCCAAGAGGATGCCGGGGTGACCGGGCTGCAGAGCGCGTGCTGCGCTCAGGGACCGGCGGGCGGCCTCATAATCCCCGGCCTCTGCGGCGCGGGCCGCTTCCATGCGCAGCGTACGCGAGGTCTCGAACGGGGCGAGCGGGTCCGGCGGCGCGTCCTGTGCAAAAGCGGCAGAGGACAAAAGGCAAAGCGCGGCAAGGGAACGGATCATTCAGACACTCATCTGTTAGCGGTGGCCAATTGGACGATATTTGCGCGCGCGGCGCATCTGACAATTTTTTGAGAAAGGTTGCCGGCCGGACAGCTCAGTCATTCTCCCCCAGCCGCTTGCGGCGCGCCGCCATCAGCTGCAGGCGTAACGCATTGAGGCGGATGAAGCCCTGCGCGTCCTTCTGGTCATAGACATCGTCCTCCTCGAAGGTGACGTGTTCGAGGCTGTAGAGCGAGGCCGGCGAGTGGCGGCCGACGACATTGACCGAGCCCTTGAACAGGCGCAGGCGGACATCGCCGGTCACGTATTTCTGCGAATGATCGATCGCCGCCTGCAGCATTTCGCGCTCGGGCGAGAACCAGAAGCCCTCATAGAGGATTTTGGCATATTTCGGCATCAGCTCGTCCTTGAGGTGCATGGCCCCGCGGTCGAGCGTGATCTGCTCGATGCCGCGATGCGCCGCCATCAGGATGGAACCGCCGGGGGTTTCATAGATGCCGCGTGATTTCATGCCGACAAAGCGGTTTTCCACCAGGTCGAGGCGGCCGATACCATGGGCGCGGCCCAGATCATTGAGGCGCTCGATCAGCGTCGCCGGAGACAGTTTTTCGCCATTCAGCGCCACCGCATCGCCTTTTTCAAACGTGATGACGATGTATTCGGCCTCGTTGGGCGCATCCTCGGGCGCGAGTGTGCGCTGGAAGGTTTCCTCGAAAGCCTGCGCCGACGGGTCTTCCAGATTCTTGCCCTCCGAGGAGGTGTGCCAGAGATTGGCATCGACCGAGAAGGGCGCTTCGCCGCGCTTGTCCTTGGGGATTTGAAGCCCGCGGCTTTCGGCATAGGCGATGAGTTTCGTGCGCGAGGTCAGATCCCATTCCCGCCAGGGCGCGATCACGTGCAGGGACGGGTCGAGGGCGGCAAAGCCCAGCTCGAAGCGGACCTGGTCATTGCCCTTGCCGGTGGCGCCATGGGCGACGGCATCGGCACCGGTCTCGTGCGCGATCTCGACGAGGCGCTTGGCGATCAGCGGGCGGGCAATGGAGGTGCCGAGCAGGTAGAGGCCTTCATAGACGGCATTGGCGCGGACCATGGGGAAGATGTAGTCGCGGGCAAATTCCTCGCGCACATCCTCGATGAAGACGTGTTCCGGCTTGACGCCTGCGGCCAGCGCTTTTTCACGCGCCGGCTCGATCTCCTCGCCCTGTCCCAGATCGGCGGTAAAGGTGACGACTTCGGCGTCATATTCTTCCTGCAGCCATTTGACCGCGATGGAAGTGTCCAGCCCGCCCGAATAGGCCAGAACGATCCGCTTGATATCCCTGCGCGCCATGCTGCGTCTCCCGAGGCTCGAATGCGGCGGAAACTACCGCACCTGCGAAGACGCGCAACATTTCAATCAGACGCCGGAATTGTCGTCACCGGCGTCCTCCGGGCTCAGGGTTTCGCGGGCCGGATCGTTTTTCCAGACATGCCAGGAATAAATGACCAGAACCAGTGTCTTGGCAATAAGCGCAGCGCCCAGCGCCAGCACGACCGGTTCGGGCGGCAGAGTGAAGGCCGCGGCCAGCCCGGCGAGGCCAATCGGCAGGAAGAGGCGGCTGGCCATGCGGTGGGTCTTGTCCCAGCTGAGATCAGAGGACAGGGTCCAGGGCGTGCGGATGCCGGCAAAGAAATTCGGCCGTGCCTTGGCGATGACCATGCCGATGAGCAACATCAGGAGCGAGATGAAAACAGCGATACCGCGGGCCATCACCTCGCCGTCCACACCGCCGCCAAGGGCGGTCCAGGTGATCAGCCCCTGCCCGCCTGCCAGCGCCAGAACGCCGATCATCCAGCCGACAATGTAGAGCGGCTTTGACCGCCGGAGATTGCGACCGCGCGGGTCGATATTCGGGGCGATGCCCAGAAGGAAAGTGATACCGAGCAGCAGGGCCGGCAGAAACAGGAAAGCCTCGGCTTTCGAGCCTGTCCGGTTGACCTCGCCCGAGAGGCTGAAATGCACGGCGACCTCCGCCCCGGGCGGGGTGTTGATCCATCCATAGGCGGAAAAGATCACGGCAATCACGAAGGCGAAGGCGGAAATCAGCAATCCCAGACGGATCATGTGTCAGTCTCCCTTTTGCCCACCAGCCCCATTAGCAAGGCAATGGCTTCTTCGGCGGCTCCGGCATTGAGCCGGTAACGGATGGTGGTGCCATGGCGTTCGGCGCGGATCAGCCCCGCCTCCCTGAGCGCGGTGAAATGGCCCGACATGGTTGGTTTGGACACGGGGAAGACGGCGGCCAGATCGCCCGCCGTCATCGGCCCGTCCCGCAGTTTTTTCAGCACCTGACGCCGGACCGGGTGGGCCAGCGCCTTGAAAACATCGCTCATGGCCGATGATTGACATGTCCCTTATTTAGCGTCAAGACTAATTAGTGAAATTACGAAAGAGATTTGTCATGCGCCAGCTCGTCCTTTTACTCACCGTTTTCGCCCTGCCGCTTGCCGCCTGCGGCGAGGCTGCCCGCACCGGACCGGAGACGGTTCAGACCGTTGAGGCCGAGCCGGATACGGGCGTCACGCATGACGGCGACTGGGCCGGTACGCTCAATGCCGGCGGCGCGCAATTGCGGCTGATTCTGGAGGTCCGGGGTGAGACCGCTGTCCTGATCAGCGTGGATCAGGGCGGAGCACGCCTGCCCGTCGAGGTGACGCAGAGCGATGCGGACGGATTTGCCGGGACGATTGCCAGCGTCGGCGCGTCACTCGAGCTTGACCGGATTGACGACACCACCCTTGCCGGCATGTTTTCTCAAGGCGGGGCCGATCTGCCTCTGACGCTGAGCCACACTGGCGCGGACAGCGCCCCGGCAGAGGCGGAAGCGGCCACCGGGACCGATCCCGTCTTCGGCCAGGATGCCGACATCCAAATCATGTCAGGAGGTGTCAGCCTGGCCGGGTCGCTCCGCCGTCCCGAGGGCGCGGGACCGTTTCCGGCCATATTGTTGCTGAACGGGTCCGGCGCGCAGGATCGCAATGCCACCGTCGCCGGACAGCCGCTTTTCGGCGTGCTGGCCGATACGCTGGCCGCGCGCGGCATTGCCAGCCTGCGCCTGGATGACCGGGGCGTGGGCGGATCGGACGCCGTGGCGCCGGCTTCGCCCCATGATCTCGCCAATGATGCGGCCGCCGCCATGGCGGCGCTGCGCGATCAGGAGGGGATTGCCGGACGCTGTGTGGGCGTGCTCGGTCATTCCGAGGGCGGGATGATTGCCTTTCTCGCCGCCGGCGCCGCTGACCCGGCTTTCCTCCTGTCGCTGGCAGGGATGCACATGACCATGGCACAGACGCTATATGACCAGTCCGAAGCGCTGATCCTCGCCTCCGGTGCGGGACAGGCGGCCGCGGACCAGAATCGCGCGCTCCAGGACGCAATGTTTGCCGTGATGCGCGATGAAACGATTGAGGATTATCCCGCCGCTCTGACCGAAGCCCTTACGGCGCAGGGCTTTCCGCAAGACACGGCCCGGCAACAGGGCGCGGTCTGGGGGCAGGACTATTCCATAGCCTCGCTGGATCTTGATCCCGCCGCGGCAATATCCGCCTATGACGGGCCGGTCCATGCCATCTTTGGCGAGCGGGACCTGCAGGCGCTGGCCGGGCCGCAATCGCAGGCCCTGCTTGCGGCGCGCGGTGATCTGCCGACGGAAGTGACGGTAGTCCCTGGCGTCAATCATCTCTTCCAGGAGGCGGAGACCGGCCTGCCGCAGGAATATGCCAACGCGCCGCACGTCATGTCGCCCGGGGCGCTGAGCGCCATCGCCTATGCGGCCGAAGCACTGATCAATGAGACATGTGAGACGGAATAGGCGAATCCTGAACGGGTTCGATGGCCGACCGGGCGTCTTTCAATCGTGTCAGGTGAAAACTAAATCTGTTCCGGACTGACGGGCGATAGAGCGCCGATGCGCACGATATAGACTGAATCCCTGCTACAGGACGTGCGGGGCTTGTTCTTCCAGTTCGGGCCAAGACATCGGATAGGGCGGGCAGGCAAAGGTCTGAGAGGGCCCGATCGCTTTACCCGCAAGAAAAGTGATACCGATCGAGGCACATTCACGAAGCGCTTCCATGCTAGAGACTCCCGTCAGAAATGTTTTGAGCTTCCTGGCGTTTGCCGCCCGGACCAGGCCGCATATCCGGCTATGCTGTATCGCGGGCAATTCATTACCAGCACTGTTCCCCGGAAGCTCCCAACCTACCAATTGCGGCTTGCAATAATCGAGCATTGACAATTCGGTCACACCGAAGCCGAGCTTGGCCATTGCACCAGACACCAATGGCCGTAGCGAACCAAAAACATCTTCGGCCTGACTGACAGGCGTTCCCGGAGCTATACCTTCCACATAGAAAAACAGGAGTTTCCTCATGGTCTCGGATGCTTCGCGGAGCTGACTGAAATATTCCATGCGGGCATCCCGCTGGAGCATTGTCTGAAGGTGAATCGGGATGCTGAAGGCGGCCCGCCTGTGATCCGAAAACAATTTCCCCAATTCGCTGATCGTTGCCCGAAGCACGAAGAGATCATAGTCTGCCATATTCCTGCGTTCGTGCTCGCCGATGCACAATTGACGTCCCGTCAAGCGAATTCCGGTTTCCGGACATACACCCCGCGCCAGAGCCATGTTTGTTGTGACCGCCTCTCTGGTGGAATCCCAAACTGGCTCGAATATTACTTCTGCATTGCTCAAAAATCCGGGCGCAGCAGGGCTGGACAAGGTCTTCTCGCTGTTGCCGGTCAGACCCGACAGGCTTGCTCCCTGACTGGCCAGAAATGCCGTGATCTCGGACTGATCAAGCTTCAGGTGACGGCAGCTGATCTTGAGATGCTGGAATGCCGCTTCACCAATAAAAAATTCGTTGAGCTGCAAGGATACATCTTCGGCACGCTCAACTGGAGGTGGCGGGCTGGAGTCGTAGAATACAACAATGAATCCATCCTTACATCGTAACACGACATCACGGTCGTCCATTCTCTTGCTGATAAAAAACTCGCCAATATTGAATACCTTGTTGCGGAGTGATATCCACCGGTCTCCCGCATGTTCCCTTACCATTTCCAGATTGATGAACTGTATCTGGCAAACGTCAATCTTGCCTTGGCGTATACGTTCAGTGATGGCAGGAGGAAATTCAATCATATATAAAATCCGGACAGTTTTACAAACGCAACGGCCTATTCAAACGAAAAACGCAACCAATCGATCCCGCAATTGCAAACCTTTGCACTGCAAGCCGGAAGCGGCAGGGTGGGTATTTCAGACAACAAGAAGCCCTTGCTCGACGCTTCCCAGACCTCATTGCATGCTGTGTCGCCATCTGGTGCTATGCGGCATTCAGGCATTATCGTGTCAGGCGATATCCGGGCAGCAGATTCACGTAAAAGGAGGCACCGGAACCTCTTTTGCATATTCGAAAACAGCGCCTCAGCGTACCTGATAGCGGATCCGCCATGACCCGGCTCTATACAATCCGCGAATTTCGAACCGAGAACCATTCCTGCTCCCAGATGGAGTAAACGCTTTTTTTCGTGATCCGCCGGCAATCCCGCCTGAATGAGCTCATCGATTGTCGCCGCTTCAATGAACCATTTTGCCAGTTCATCAACGCGTTCGGGTATAAAGTGACCTGATGCTGACAAGCCAAGCGCTGTCTCTGTTGACAACGTCGAACGCAAATCCAATACGGAATTGGCTGGCAAAAGATGCCGCACATCCGGGACGTTTTCTTTCCAGTCAATTTCTTCAAGAAACAGTTTGAGCTGTGTGCGCATGCGGCCACTCCTCCTGTCATATTTCTGTCATATATGATTGAATCAATTCTGAAGATTGCTGCTGCCAGTGACCGGCTGGTAAGGCTCTTATCGCCGAGCATACTATATCGCCCGATGTGCTGATTGCGCGGCTCAGCCCGGCCAATGGGCCGCCACCGCCGCTATTCTGCCGGCAAATGCTCGAGGAAGAAGCGGATCTGGTTTTCGCCCATCACGGCGCGGATACCGGCTTCGCTCATCCCGCCCGCGAGCAGGGCATCGGTGAGCGCGGCCAGTTCCGAGGCATCGAATGTGGCGGTGATAGAGCCGTCATAGTCCGAACCCAGCGCCACGGCCTCCACGCCGAATGTATCGGCCGCATGGGCAATGACGCGGGCAATACCCGCCGGGCTGTCATCACAGGTGACATCGGCCCAGAAGCCGATGCCGATCAGGCCGCCGCGCGCGGCGATTTCGGCCAGAAGCGCGTCGGGAATATTGCGCGGCGTTTCGCACAGAGAGCGCACGCCGGTATGGGAAACAATCAGCGGGGCGCCGGTCATGTCCAGCACTTCGCGGACCACGGCTTCGGAGGAATGCGCGACATCAAGGATGAAGCCCCGGTCGATCAGGTCACGCACCGCTTCGCGGCCGAATTCCGTCAGCCCGGCATTGGACAGGCCATGCAGGGAACCGCCCAGCTCATTGTCGAAGAAGTGCTGCAGGCCGACGACGCGATAGCCCTCCGCATAAAGACGCGGAATATTCGCCAGATCGCCTTCCAGCGGGTGGGCGCCTTCGGTGCCGAGAATTCCGGCCACCATGTCCGGGTTGGCCGCATGGGCGGCCAGCGCCGCTTCCAGATCCGCGCGGCTTTCCACCACGACAAAATCCCCGCCCGAGCGTTCGGCGACGCGGTGCAGGCGGCGGGCATGGAAGCGGGCGCGATTATAGAGCGAGCCCCAGGTGTCGACCGGCCAGCGCTGGGCGATGGCCAGCAAGGTGATGTCATCGCTGGAGGAATCATTGGTTTCGTAATTCATGTTGGACGGGGTCTTGGTCACCGAAGTGAAGACCTGCAGCATGACACCGCCTTCGCGCAGGCGCGGCAGGTCCGTGTGACCGCGGCCATAACGGCGCACCGGATCACGCGACCACAGAAGAAGATCGGAATGCAGGTCCGCGACGCGCAGCGTGTCATGCAGGGCCTGAGCCTCTGGGGAAATGACATAGGGATCGTGCGGAGTGACGGCGTTCAGCGCATCATCAACCCGCGGCGGCAGGATGAAGAAAAAGAAGACGGCCGCCGACAGGACGATGACCAGACCGGCGATGCCGGCCCATTTCAGGACTGCACGCATGATTTTCCTCCCCCGGACCCCGCAAACTCTGACCCGGTGGACGGATAGAGGCAAGGGTGTTGCGGCCGGACGCGCAGCACTTTCATGTCTGAAACAAGGGTTGTTTTCACAGGACCCGGGCGCAGTTAGTCTGCACGCCATGATCTGTTCCGGGCGCAACTCATGCTGATGATCCTGCTGAATGCTGCGGGCGGATTGGCCCTGTTCATGCTGGCCATGGCGATGATGACGGACGGGCTGAAGGCCGCCGCGGGCGGGGGGCTGCGCGATTTGTTGCGCGGCTGGACTTCCTCGGTCCTGCGCGGCGTTGCCGCCGGAGCGCTGATCACCGGCGTGTTGCAATCCTCCAGCGCGGTCCTCGTGGCGGTGATCGGATTCGTCAATGCCGGCATTCTGTCCTTGCGGCAGGCCCTCGGCGTCGTGTTTGGCGCCAATATCGGGACGACGATGACCGGCTGGCTGGTGGCCGCGACAGGCATTGGCTTCCCGGTCGAGCATTATGCGCTGCCGGTCATTGCCCTGGGCGTATTGTTGCGCTTCCTCGCTGCCGGCAAGCGCCTGCAGGGTCTTGGCGAGGCGCTGACCGGTTTCGGCCTGTTCTTCCTCGGCCTGTCGGTGCTGAAGGATGCTTTCGCGGGCGTGGTGGAGACTTATGGGGCTGAGGCGTTCGGCTTCGCGGCCGGAGGCGGGCCGGGCCCGCTGGCGCTGCTTCTGCTTGCCGGATTTGCGGTCACGGTGCTGACCCAATCCTCCTCGGCCTCCATTGCCATTATCTTCACCGCCGCCGCCGAAGGGCTGATCGGCCTGCCCGGCGCGGCGATGGCGGTGATCGGGGCCAATCTGGGCACCACTTCCACCGCCGCTTTCGCCACGCTGACGGCGACCGCAAACGCCCGCCGTGTCGCCGCCGGACATATCGCGTTCAACCTGATCGCGGGGGCCGCCGCACTGGTTCTATTGCCGCTGATGCTGATGCTGGCCGGCTGGATCAGCCACGCCCTGACGCCCGGCGACAGTCCGGCGATGATGCTGGCGATTTTCCACACCGGTTTCAATATTCTGGGCCTGATCGTCATGCTGCCCCTTGCCGGCGTTCTGGCGGCGCGGCTGGAGCGCCTGTTCCGCACGGCGGAGGACGACATCTCGCGGCCCCGGCATCTCGACATCACGCTGCGCGCCACGCCGGCATTGGCCTTACCCGCGATCCGGGCCGAGCTGGCGCGGCTTCACGATGAGGCGGCGGCGCTGGCAGGACTGGCGCTTTCGCCGAGGCCGGGCGCACGCGGCGCATTGGCCCGGCGCGCCGTCGCCTGCCGCCAGCTGGGCCGCGCCATCACCGAATTTGCCACCCGGCTGCGGATGCAGGAGATGCCGCGCGGCGAGGCCGAGGCTCTGCCGGTCATGCTGCGCGTCGGGCGCTACTTCGAGGAGGCGGCCCGGCTTTCGCCCGCAGCGCTGGAGGCTCGCCCTGCCATTGCGGCGCTGGGCGGGGCACAAGCGAGAGACGCGGCGCGGGAGGCGCTGAACAGCGCAAGGCGGGCGATTACGTTATCGGCGGGACCGGATGATCCCGGCCATGCCGGCGGACGCGAAGCCGCTCTGGAGGCGTTCGAAACCGCCTATCAGCTGGCCAAGTCCGAAATTCTGCGGGCCGCCGCGCAGGGCGAAGCGGGACCAGAGGCGGTGGACGCGGCGCTGGATGCGCTCAGCCATGTCCGCCGCCTGACCGAGCAGATGGTCAAGGGCGACCGCCTTCTGGATCCTGAAACCCCGGAGCGGACCGCCTAATCGTGCAGGAAGGCATAGGGCGGGCGCGGCCGTCCCGTGAAATTCCAGTAGACCGCGCCGCCGATCAGCCCCGCCACCGCAAACAGGCCGGTAATGAGGGAGGGCGGCTGGGTCACCGCCGATACGCCATGCGCAATAAAGTGCATGATCGCGGCACCGGTGAGCGCACCGGCGAGGGCGTCTGTCCATCCGCGGCGGATTTTCGCAAGGCGCATCCCCCAGATCAGGAGCAGGGCCGGAAGGGCGGCGAATGCGGCAATATAGACACCCAGCATGATCGCAATGATCAACATGGAAAACAGGCCGGCGAAGGAAATCGGCTCCTCCCCGCCCCACAGTGCAACGGTGAAAAAGACGAGGGAGACGCAGACGCTGGCCGCCATGCTGGCGCCCAGAAAGGATATCGCCGGGTAGAGAAAGCGCCGCACGAAAAGGCGCCCCAGATGCTGAATGACGGTCATGCGCCTCTCCGTTTTGCGCCATCCTGCCGCAAGCCGGGCCGGGCGGGCAAGCCGGTCAGGCCTTCATCTTGCGTATCCGGCGGCAAGGCCTGTCCGGACCGGCCGGACCGGCGGGTTGTGTTCCGGGTTGGAACGCCCGCCGCCCCGGTTCCGGACAGCGATTGTGGAGATAAGCCATGCCTGCCCCTTGCCCGCGTGTATTTCCGTCCGGCCCATTCGATGCGAAGGCGCGGCGCGCTTTCGGCAGCGCGGTCACGCGCCATGCCCATGATCTGGGCGGGGACAAGCTGTTTACCGATGCGGGACTGGCCGAATTGCTGGACCGTTATCCGCGCGAGGATGTGGGCGTCTACACGATGGGCGAGGGGCCGGACAGCTGGCGCCGGGGGCGGCTCGGCGATATTTCCGGAGCCGAGCTGGTGCAGGCGGTGAAGGCCGGCAATCTGTGGCTCAATCTTCGCGGATCAAGCGCGCGCGATGCCCGCCTCGGAGCGATGAACCGGCAGATTTTCAGCGAGCTGAAGCGCGCCCTGCCCGGTTTCATGCCGTTCCGCACCGATCTGGCCCTGCTGATCTCCTCGCCCGGCGCGCGCGTATCCTATCATCTCGATGTGCCGCGCGTGATGCTGTTCCATGTGCGGGGCCGTAAGCGGATTTTCGTCTATCCGCGGGAAGCGCCTTTCATCGCGGCGCGGGATCTGGAGCGTGTGGTCACAGAGACAACGACCGAGGCGATTCCCTATGATCGCAGCTATGATGCCGGGGCGCAGGTCTTCGATCTGGCACAGGGCGACATGCTGTCCTGGCCGCAGAACGGGCCGCACCGGATCGAGAACGGGCCGGATCTCAATGTCTCGCTGTCGGTCGAATACATGACGCCCGCCGCCCTGATGCGGGCCAATGCGGTGCTGGCCAATGCCTGGCTGCGCGAGCGGTTCGGGTATGAAGGCGGGCTGGAAGCGCGGCCGGCCTTCAGCTGGCTGCCGAAATTTGCGCTGGCGCGCTGGCTGCGCGTGATCGAACCGCGGCAGGCCCGGCCGGAAACGCTGGCGCAGACATTCGTGGTGGAGCGCGGCTTTACGGGTTAGCGGCCGGGCATGGCAGAACGCGTCTCCACGGCGGGCCGGATGGCGTTATAGTGGGGCTGTGATCTTTCACCGATTGCCTCCGGCGTGGATAAAATCGTAGGAGTTGTAGTAGGAGACAAAATCTCCCGATTCCAGTTTTATCCCCGCTTTCCGCCGCCAAAGGACTGATACATGGCCCGCAAACTCGTTCTCATCACCGGCGCATCCTCCGGCATCGGTGATGCCATGGCCCGGCAATTCGCCGCAAAGGGCTGGGATCTGGCGCTGGTCGCCCGCCGCGAGGACCGTCTGAAGGATCTGGCCGCGGAAATGAAGGCCAAGAATGGCGTCGACAGCCTGGTCATTCCGGCTGACCTTTCCAGGCCGGGCGAGCCGGAGCGCATTGTCGCGGAAATCGAAAAAGCCGGCCGTCAGATCGACGGGCTGGTCAATAATGCCGGCGCCGGACAGCCGGGTTATTTCACCGAAACCGGCTGGGCCGATCAGGCGCGCTTCCTCGAGCTGATGGTGACCAGCTATCTCAAGCTGATTCACCTCGTCCTGCCGGGCATGGAAGAGCGCAAGTTCGGCCGCATCATCAATGTCTCGTCCGTTTCCGCCCTGCTGCCGGTCTCGCCCGGCCATACGCGGTTTTCCGGCACAATCTATCCCGGCGCAAAAAGTCTTCTGATCAAGGTATCACAATCTCTGAAAGCGGAAATGACCGGCAAGAATGTGCACGCGACCGCGGTCTGTCCCGGCTATACCTGGTCGGAATTCCATGATGTGAACGGGGCGCGCCAGTCGGTTTCGCAACTGCCTTCCTACTGGATGCTGAAAGCCGAGGATGTCGCTGCCACCGCCTATGATGCCGTGGAGCGCAACAAGGCCGTCAGCGTGCCGGGGGCGTGGTACAAATTCATGACCGGGCTGATGCGGGTTCTACCCGATCCGGTGGGCGAATGGCTGATTGCGCAGCAGGCCCGGCGCGCCATGAAGCGCGCCCAAGCTACACAAGCGGCGGAGTAGGCCATGAAAGACCGTCTGATTGTCGCCCTCGACCTGCCCTCCACCGCCGAAGCGGAGGCCATGACCGCGCAATGCGGGGAGGTGGTCTCCTTCTACAAGATCGGGCTGCAGCTTCTGCCCGTGGGAGGGATGGAGCTGTGCGAGCGCTTGCGCCGCCAGGGCAAGAAAGTGTTTCTGGACTTCAAGCTGCACGACATTCCCACCACGGTGGAAAAGGCGACGCGGTCCATTGCCTCGCGCGGCGGGGATTTGCTGACCGTGCATGCCGAACCGCCGGTGATGCGGGCGGCGGTGGCCGGGCGCGGCGAGGATCCGGATCTGAAACTGCTCGGCGTGACCGTGCTGACGTCCTATGACGACTCGATGCTGACCGAGATGGGCTATCGGATGGGCGCGCGCGATCTGGTGATGCGGCGGGTCGAACAGGCACTGGAGGCCGGCATGGATGGCATTGTCGCCAGCCCGCTGGAAGCCGCTGAAATCCGGGAAAAATTCGGAGACGGCTTTCTGATCGTGACGCCGGGCATCCGGCCCTCATGGTCCAGCCAGGATGATCAGGCGCGGGCCGCGACTCCTGCTGATGCCTTGCGCAATGGCGCGACGCATCTGGTGGTCGGACGACCGGTCAATGCCGCTTCTGATCCGGCTGACGCTGCGCGGAAAATCCTGGAGGAGATGGGCGCGGCCTAATAGCTGCCGCCGCCTCCGCCATAGCCGCCGCCACCATAACCGCCGCCGGAGTAACCGCCACCGCCATAGCCGCCGCCACCGTAGCCACCGCCACCATAGCCGCCGTATCCGCCACCACCGTGACCACCGCCATAACCACCCCCGCCGCCTGTAAAGCGGACGCCGGTATTGACGCGGACATTGGTGTTTACATTGACACTGGCCGAGGCATTGGCGCTGGAACCGGCATTCGATCCGGCCCCGCTGCCGGCAAAGGCGCGCGAACGCCCGCCGCCATGATGTATGATGAAAGTGCCGCCTCCGCCGCCATAATAGACCGGGGAGCGGCCACCGACACCCGGAAAGATCGGGCCGGGATAGGTCGCATATTCGCTGGAATGCCCGCAGCCGCTGTGATGCCGGTGATGATGGTCACAGCCACAGGAATAAGGGTGGCCGCCAGAGGAATAGCCGTCCGATTCGCGCCAGTAGCGGCCATCCTGGCCATGCCATTCGCGCGCATAACGGGTGCGGGTATATTCACTCTCGCGTCGGTAATAGCTGTCCTCGCGCACAACATAGCGCGACCCTTCGTAACGCGGCGGATCATATCGCGGTGTATCCACCAGGCGGCACGGGCCGGCTGCGGCATTCCATTCTGATTCGGTCGGTACCGGGTCGAGAATCACACAGGGATGACCCGGCATGCGGCGGGGACCATGCGCCCTGCCGCGATAATCCTCATAGCCGCCAACGCGGTCATCCCGGCCTGATCCGCCGCGGATGTAATGGCCGTCCCCGGTTTGGGAATAGCGTGACCGGCCCGAGGTTGGCTGCCGCAATAGCGCCGGGTCTTCATAGCTGTTCGAAACGTATCCGCCGGATGCCTCACGGTTTTCATATCCGGCGGATATTGTGCCCGGATAAGCATCATCGGAATATGTGCCGGAACGATCCACCACGCAGATGGGCTCGGACTGACCTTCCGGGAATATCTGACGTGTACCGGCCGGACATTCCGCATAGCGAATCTGTGCCCCGGCCGGGATGTTCTGGCCACCGAGAAGGCGATTATGGTCCTGCGCCACCGCCGGACCGGCAGCCGCGAGAACGAGGAAGGAGGCGAGCATCTTGTTCATTAACAGAATGCTAATGCCAAAGCCGTGCCAGAGAATAGCGGTTTCCCTTGGCGGGCGAAGCGCTCAGAAGTCCGAGGTGACGCCCTTGCGTTCCCAATCTCCGAATCGCGTGGGTTCGGGCCCAGCCGGGCCATTGATTTCCCTGGGAGATTCGGCAGCGCCCTGGGCCTGCTCGCGCCGGCGTGCGGCCTCTTCCAGCGCGCGTTTCGCGGCTGCACTCAGTTGCTTTCCGGGCGCGGCGCCCGCGGAAGGTGTTCAGACGTGCTCATGGACGGGGAGATAGCGCGCCAGAACGCGACATGCTAGGGCGCGCGCATGAATCCCGGACTCGATGCCCGCCGCGCCGCCGTGCGCGCCTTGAAATTTGTGCTGGAAAGCCGCACCGCACTGGATGCCGCGCTGTCGCAGACGCCCGAATTCGCCCGCATGGAAACGCGCGACAAGGCCTTTGCGCGGATGATCTCGGCGACCACGCTACGCCGCCGCGGTCAGATCCACGCCGTGCTGTCAGCCTTTCTCGAACACGATCTGCCCGATCATGCCGGCGAGGCGCGCCTCTTGCTCGAAACCGCGGTCGCGCAAATCCTGTTTCTGGACACCAAGCCTCATGCTGCCGTGTCCGAGGCGGTGACATTGGCCAAGACCTCGGCGGAATCGAAACGGTTTTCGGGCCTGATCAATGCCGTGCTCCGCAAAGTCGTGGCCGGCGGCAAAGACATAGCCGATGCAACGCCGCTGTCAGACAATCTGCCGAACTGGCTGCGCGAAAGCTGGCAGGCGGCCTATGGCATGCGGACGGTTGAGGCGATCTGTGCTGTCGTCATGGGCGATCCGCCGCTGGACCTTTCGCTCAAATCCGCAGACGAGGCCGGAAAATGGGCCGAAGCTATCGGCGCCGAGGTGTTGCCTACCGGAACGCTTCGCAAGCCGGACATTGGCGATATCACCGCCCTGGCCGGCTTTGATGAGGGGGCGTGGTGGGCACAGGATGCCGGAGCCGCGCTGCCCGCGCGCCTGCTTGATGTGCAGCCCGGCGAAACCGTTCTGGATCTGTGTGCGGCACCGGGCGGCAAAACCATGCAACTGGCCGCGGCCGGTGCATCCGTGACGGCGCTCGACGCCTCGCCCAAACGCATGCGGCGCGTTGCGGACAATCTCCGCCGTACCGGGCTTTCCGCCGAATGTGTCACGGCGGACGGGCAAAGCTGGGGTCAAGACGTCTGCTTTGATGCCATCCTGCTGGATGCGCCCTGCTCGGCAACCGGGACGCTGCGCCGCCGCCCGGATGCGGCTTGGATCAAGAATGAAGATGACATTGCCTCCCTCATCCCGATACAGGACGGGTTGCTGGACAATGCCGCACGCCTGCTGAAACCGGGCGGGCGGATGGTGATCTGCACCTGCTCGCTGCAGCCCGAGGAAGGCGAAGGCTGGCTTGAGCGCGGGCTGGCGCGCAATCCGGACCTGGAGACTGACAGGATTCTGCCGGACGAGCTGCCAGAGCTGGAGGGCGCCATTCTGGATTCCGGTTCTGTGCGGCTGACGCCCGACATGTGGTCCACGCGCGGCGGAATTGACGGTTTCTTCATCGCGCGGTTGCGGAAAAGCGGCAAAGTCTGACGGCTTGCTTGCGCGGGCCCGGGCGCACTGTTATGCGCATTGCATGGCAGACACCGTCCTGATTGCTCCCTCCATTCTGTCCGCCGATTTCGGGCGGCTGGGCGAGGAAGTGCGTGCGATTGACGCTGCGGGCGCCGACTGGATCCATGTCGATGTGATGGACGGGCATTATGTGCCCAATCTGACCATCGGACCGGGCGTTGTAAAAGCCCTGCGACCGCATTCGGCAAAGACGTTTGATTGCCATCTGATGATTGCGCCGATTGACCCCTTTATCGAGGCCTTTGCGGAGGCTGGTGCGGATATTATAACAGCGCACCCTGAAGCCGGCCCGCATTTTCACCGCACGGTGCAAGCCATCAAGAGTGCGGGCTGCAAGGCCGGGGCGGCATTGAACCCGTCCACGCCCGAGACCGTGATTGATCATGTTCTTGACGAGCTGGATGTGGTGCTGGTGATGAGCGTTAATCCGGGCTTTGGTGGCCAGAACTTCATTTCCTCCCAGCTCCGGAAAATCGAAGCGCTGGCGAAAACCATCGAGAGGCGCGGTCTGGATGTGATCATCGAGGTTGATGGCGGAATCAATCCGGAAACCGCCCGGCATTGCGTGAATGCCGGAGCGCGGGCGCTGGTGGCGGGAACGGCGGTATTCAAGGGCGGCCCGGCCAGTTATGCGGCAAACATCAAAGCCCTTCGGGGAGACTAGCCGCAATGACCCGTGTGGTCCGGATTTCAGATTATGCCGAAGCGGTCAGCCGGAAGATCAGGCGCGAGCTTTTTGACACGCTCAATTCGATCGGCGGCGCGAATGCATTGTCGGCAGGCAGCCTGCCGCAAACTCCCTTTTCACCGCCGTTGAAAGATGTACGGGGCGCAGATGCCGCACGCGGGGCCGCGATTCTGGATGGCCGTTTCACATTTGCCGGTCAGGTGCTGGAAAGCGATGATCCGTTTTCCCTGCCCGCGCCATCGGAGCGTTTTGCCCGTGCGCTTCACGGGTTTTCCTGGTTGCGGGACTTGCTGGCCTGCAAGGATGGACAAGCCAGGGCCCGCGCCGGCGAGCTGATTGATGCCTGGATGGCCGGTTTTGGCAAATGGAACAGCTTTTCCTGGGCGCCGGAAGTCAGCGCCGTGCGCGTCATCAACTGGGTTCTGGCCGGCTCGCTGTTCGCGGGCGAGCCGGAGCGGTTGAAATCCCTTATGCGCCAGGCCCGGCATCTCAAACGGTCGGCCATCCATAGCTATACCGATCTGGATCATATCCGCGCTGGCGCCGCCCTCATGCTTGCGGGCGCGACGCTCGAGACCGACAGCCTGCGTCAGGCGGGACAGAAAATACTCGAAGCCGAATTGCCGCGGCAGATTTTTACCGATGGCGGACATTGCAGCCGCTCACCGTCTGCTGCCGCCGAAATCCTCACCCTGCTGACACTGATCGATACCGCAGAAGCTCATGCCAACCGCGAGACACCGGAAGTGATCAGCCGGGCCATGGACAGAATGGCACCCATCGTCCGTTTCTTCCGCCTGGGTGATGGCGGGCTGGCGTCATTCCAGGGGGGTGGCGAGGGGGACCGCCGGGCGCTTGACCTCATCCTGTCGGCCCGCGATACCGGCTCGAAATCTTTCGGATTTGCGCCCAATAGCGGCTATCAGCGGATCGAGGCGGGCGGTGCCTTATTGATTCTGGATGCCGGCAAACCGGTCAAGGGGCCATCCTCGGTCTCCGCGCATGCCGGGACGCTCGCTTTCGAGCTGGCGGCGGGCGGACACCGCATAATCGTCAATTGCGGATGGGCAGAACACCAGCCGACCAGCTGGCGGGAAGCGGTGCGGGCCACCGCGGCGCATTCAACACTGACCCTGGAAGAAACCTCTTCCGCCCGCCTGGTGCCCCCGGGCTGGCGCCGGACACTGCTGGGCCCCCGATTCGAGCATCAGCCCGGAATGGTCGCTGCCCGGCGCAATGAAGAGGATATCGGCACCTGGATCGAGGCCAGCCAGGACGGCTATCACGCCAGCTTCGGCCTGCATCACCGGCGGCGCCTGTTTCTGGCAGCGGATGGCGGGGATCTGCGCGGCGAGGACGGCCTGTTCCGTCCGGTCGAGGACGGGCCGCCGGATGATGTCAACCGGCGATACCGGTTTGCCATCCGTTTTCACCTGCATCCCGGCGTCAAGGCCTCGCTGGCCCGCGACGGCATGAGCGCGCTTCTGGTGCTGGGGAATGGCGATGGCTGGCGTTTCCGCACCGATGGTGGACCGATCCGGATCGAACGGTCTGTCTATCTTGCGGCCGGGGGAAGCCCGAAACGATCCTCGCAAATCGTTGTCCAGGGTGAAGCCGAGCCTTTCGGAGCCGGGGAGCGCCCGCCCAACCGTGTGCGCTGGGCGTTTCAGCGGCTGGGCCGCGTTGGCGGGACGTAAGCGTTCCTGTCTTTGCCTTGCCGCTTTCGCGTGATAATCGACGGCCAATCCAATCAAGTGAAAGTGTCTGCCTCTCATGAGCCAAACTGACCTTATTCCTGTCCGCCGCGCCCTGATTTCCCTGTCAGACAAGACCGGGCTGGAAGACCGGGCCCGCCGCCTGATCGCGCTCGGCGTGGAAATCCTGTCCACGGGCGGAACGCTGCGCGCCCTGCAGGGGGCGGGGATTGCGGCGAGGGATGTGTCCGAGGTCACCGGCTTTCCGGAGATGATGGACGGGCGTCTGAAAACCCTGCACCCGCTGGTGCATGGCGGGCTTCTGGGCCGGCGCAATCTGGAAAGCGACCGGGCTTCCATGGCGGAGCATGGCATTCCCGATATCGACCTCTTATTCGTCAATCTCTATCCGTTTGAAGCCACGGTTGCAGGCGGCGGAGATTTCGAGACCTGTATCGAGAATATCGATATTGGCGGGCCGGCCATGTTGCGCGCTGCCGCCAAGAACCATCCCTTTGTGGCCGTCTGTGTCGACAATGAGGATGCAGATGCGGTTCTGGATGCCATGGACGACCATGCGGGCGCGACGCCCCTTGCGCTTCGCAAATCGCTTGCGGCCAAGGCCTATGGCCGGACAGCGGCCTATGATGCCACCGTATCCAACTGGTTCGCGGACGCGCTGGGCCAGAAGACCCCGGCCTTCCGGACATTTGGCGGGGCCCGCCTGTCGGAGCTGCGCTATGGCGAAAATCCGCACCAGGCAGCGGCTTTCTATGCCAATGGGGCCGGCCGGCCGGGTGTCGCCACCGCGCGCATCGTTCAGGGAAAGGCGCTGTCCTACAATAATCTGGCGGATGCCGATGCCGCGTTCGAGCTGGCCGCGGAATTTTCAGACGAACCGGTTTGCGTGATCGTCAAACATGCCAATCCATGCGGCGTCGCACTGGGCAAGACGGTTCGCGATGCCTGGGACCGGGCCCTGATGGCGGACCCGATCTCGGCCTTTGGCGGTATTGTGGCGTTCAACCGTCCGATTGATGCGGAGGCCGCCGATGGCCTGACCAAGCTGTTTCTCGAGGTCATTATCGCACCCGGTGCGGACGAAGCGGCTCTGGATATCCTCTCCAGAAAAACCAATCTCCGGATCATGCTGACCGGAAGCATGCCCGATCCGGGGCAGGACAGCTGGACCGCCAAGACGGTGGCGGGCGGGCTTCTGGTGCAGGAGCGTGACAATGGCCTCGCCAGCGCGGACGACCTGAAGACGGTGACCGAAACCGCACCGGATGAGGCCACCATCAGGGATTTGCTGTTTGCCTGGACGGTCTGCAAACACGTCAAATCCAATGCGATTGTCTATGCCAGGGACGGGATGACGACCGGCATTGGTATGGGGCAGACAAGCCGGGTCGAGGCCGCAAAACTGGCCGCGCGCAAGGCTGTCGAGATCGCACAGGAAAATGGCTGGGATGAGCCGGCGACCATCGGATCCGCCTGCGCCTCGGACGCCTTCTTCCCCTTTGCAGACGGGCTGATGGCGGCGGTCGAGGCCGGAGCAACAAGCGTCATCCAGCCGGGCGGTTCGGTGCGCGATGACGAGGTGATCGCGGCGGCCAACGAGGCCGGCATTTCCATGGTCTTTACCGGCATGCGGCATTTCCGGCATTAAGGGATGCGCCGCTGGCTGAATCGGGCGGGGCTGATCCTTCTGGGGCTCGGCCTGGTCTATGGATCCGTGGCCGCCCAGAATCTGTCCGGTCTGCTTGTTCCGGAGCGGACACTGAGTGAACATGTGGAAATGTTGCGGCCCGGAATCGGGATTGTCCGTCCCGGGGCCGTGGACGGGCCCGTACCGGCCATCATTTTCTTTCATGGCTGCGGCGGAGAACGCCCCATGCATCTGGCGCACGCCGAGGCGATTGCCGAAGCCGGATTTGCCGCCATCATCGTCGATTCCTTTGAGCCCCGCGGAATCGGGCGGTTCGCCGCCATGACGCAGGTCTGTTCGGCCTTGCGCCTGTGGGGGCAGGAGCGGACCGCCGATGTCTTTGCCGCGCTGGAAATTGCCCGTGAAACCGACGGTATTGATGCTGAGCGCCTGGTACTGGCAGGCTGGAGCCATGGCGGCTGGACGCTGCTGGATGCGATGAGCTTTGCGGGTGAAGGCGTGCGTCCACCTTCGCTTACAGACGGTGAGACCGGTTTTGACGGTGTTACCCGCATTGTCGCGATCTATCCCTATTGCGGATTTCCGGCGCGAGCGTCCGGGCGGATTGGCCCCGGGCTGCCACCGGTCGAAATGATCCTCGCCGAACGCGACCGGGTGGCCCCGCGCGGAGATTGCGAACGTCTGGCGCGGCAGGCCGTGGCGGCAGGCGCCGATATCACCTTTGACGTCTGGGAGGGCGTCACACACGCCTTTGACGATACCGACGCCCCCGCCCTTGATCCGCGCATGACCTATGATGCGGAAGCCGCGGCAAGGCTGCGGGCGCGGTTCATTGAAATTCTGCGCGAAACGCAAGACTGACTTTACGCCGCCGGCATCCTCGCCCATCAAGTGGTCATGGGCTGGTTTTCGCTTTTTGCATTCCTGATCGCGCTTGGCGCGGGCGCATTTGTCGGTTTCCGGCTTTATCAGCGGGGATTGCTGACGCCGGTCCCCCGCCGCACACTGCATGACATGATCCGGAATATCGAGCCATTCACAGATATCCAAATACCGGCCGGAAAAGGTCCCTTTCCGGCGGTGATTCTCCTGCATGGCTGTGGGGGCATCCGCCCGAATATGGCGGTCTTCGCGAAACTGGCGACGGATTTGGGCGTCATGGCCATCGTGCCGGATTCAAACTCCTTTCGCGGCATCGGGTATGAAGAAGCGCTTGAAACCGTCTGCACCGGGGCGAAACTGCGAGCCCCGGAGCGAGCGGGCGATCTTCACGCCGCACTCGAAATCGTCCGCCAGCATCCGGATGCCGATGCGTCGCAAATCGTTATAGCAGGCTGGAGCCATGGTGGCTGGACCGCACTGGAAGCGCTGGCGCTCGATCAGGCCGGCATAGCGCCGGCGTCACTGGATCAATTGCCGCCGAACGGGCTGGACGGCGTCAGGGGCGTCTTCGCCATGTATCCCTATAACGGCTTTCCGGCCCGGTCACGGCGCCTGCCCTGGCGGCCGGACATCCCGGTAGAAAGCCTGCTGGTCCGGGGTGACACGATTTGCGACGATCTGGAATCGGTCGAGGTCTTCAATCGCCAGATCAAATGGGGGGCGGACGTCAAATGGCGCTATGTCGAGCGGGCAACGCACGCCTTTGACGAGCCGGACCACCATCCGACCTCGAGTCTCGTCTATGACCCCGAACGCGCGAACATCGCCTATTCCGCGTTTCAGGCATTCCTGAAACGGTATCTGGATCTGCGTCAGGATTCAGCAGACTGAGCCATCTCCCGCAACTGGGTTGATGCGATGGCCAGCTTGGACAATGTCCAGGCGCCCGTCGTTTCCAGTTCTTCCAGCGCGCTGTCATAGCGGCCGGCCTCGATATCATTCTGGATACACCAGGCGCCCAGCAATTCGTCCGCCCATTCTCGGTTGGGCGCCTCAACACCGGTTTGAAGCGCGCCACCCGCCGACCGGGCAAACCGCATCATGGACGAAGCAATCGCCTGCTGGCTGGCGTACAAATCCTCGATCAGGCGGCGAACGGCCAGGCGGTCCCAGTGAAGATCGGACGAGACCTCCGATCCCAGCCCCCGCAGGATGTCGACAGAGAATCGCGCGCCCGCAGCGTGATAGACATAGCCGGCCGATTCCAGGGGCCAGTCTTCCTGCAGCGCCAGATCAACCACGTCCGACGAGGAGGTCAGCGGCCGGAGCACGGCAATGTCATGCGCCAGATCCTTGGGCGCACCGGCCTTTACAAAGGCTTCGGTCCGTTCCTCGACATGTTCGCGGTCATAGCTGGAAATGATGTCCATGGCTGATTCCCGAAGCTTGTCGACGCCCGGCCGGTAAGCCTCGATCAGATCGCGGATCGGCGTGGCCTGACCGGCTTCCTGGGCGCGGGCGCGCCGCGCCAGCCAGTAGGTCTGCCGCCGGAGCAGGCGAATGATTTCCCGGTGCAAGGTGATCTGGACGTCTGCGGGCGCTCGATTGTCCAGCTTGTTGATGCGGTCGGTCAGATCCGAGAAGCGGAAAACCCGGCGGCCGGCCTCGAAGGCACGCGCAATCTGCTGGGCTTCGGCGCCGGTGGACTCGATCGCCCGGTGTACAAAGGTCGGGCCGCCCAGATTGATCATGTCATTGGCCAGAACAGTGGCGATGATCTCCCGCCGCAGCCGGTGGCCGGACATCTGCTCGCCATAGGTGTCGAGATCGTTCGGGAAATAGCCCTTCAGCATGCTCTCGAAATGGGGGTCATCGGGAACATTCGACGCCACAAGTTTGTCGAAAGTGGTGATCTTTGCATAGGAGACCAGCACAGCAAGTTCGGGGCGGGTCAATGCCAGGCCGTGCTCCTTGAGGGTGCGCATGGCGTCGCCCGATGGCAGACCCTCCACACTGCGGTCCAGCCGTCCGGTTTTTTCGAGCCGCGCCATGAAACGCTCATGCGCATCGACATCGGCAGGGGCGTCCCGTTCGGCCAGCGTCAGCGCCAGGGTCTGATCGTAATTATGCTTCAACACATGCTCTGCGACCTCGTCGGTCATACCGCCGAGGAGTTTGTCGCGCTGCGCGCGGGTCATCTCGCCCGATCTCAGAAGCGGGCTGAGCAGAATCTTGATATTGACCTCATGGTCAGACGTGTCGACACCGGCAGAATTGTCCACGAAATCAGCATTTACCCGGCCGCCAATGCGGTCGAATTCTATCCGGGCGGCCTGGGTAAATCCGAGATTGGCCCCTTCGCCGATGACTTTCGCGCCGACATCGGCGGCATTGACACGAATGGAATCATTCGCCTTGTCGCCAACCTCCCAATGCTGCTGGCCCGAGGCCTTCACATAGGTGCCAATGCCCCCAAACCACAATAGCTCGACCTGCGCCCTGAGAATCGCCGTCATAAGCTCGGGCGGCGACAGGCTTTCGGCGTCCGTGCCCAGCGCCTTGCGGGCTTCTTTTGACAGCTTGATCGACTTTTCCGAACGGGAATAAATCCCGCCACCCCTGGAGATCAGCTTCCTGTCATAGTCCTGCCAGCTGGAGCGCGGCAGATCGAACAGGCGTTTGCGTTCCTCCCAATTGGCCTCGCAATCGGCGGGGTTCGGGTCGATGAAAATGTCACGGTGATCGAAGGCTGCGATCAGCTGGATCTTGCGCGACAGGAGCATGCCATTGCCGAACACATCGCCTGACATGTCGCCGACACCGGCAACTGTGAAGGTTTCATTCTGAATGTCCTTGCCAAGCTCGCGGAAGTGCCGCTTGACCGATTCCCATGCGCCGCGGGCGGTAATGCCCATTTTCTTGTGATCATAGCCGGCCGAGCCGCCCGACGCGAATGCATCGCCAAGCCAGAAATCGTATTCCTGCATCGCAACGCCGTTGGCGAGATCCGAGAAGGTGGCCGTACCCTTGTCGGCGGCCACAACCAGATATGGGTCTTCTCCATCCCAGATGATCACCTTGCCCGGATGCACGACGGCATCGTCCTGGATGTTGTCGGTAATATCGAGCAGGCCCCGAATGAAGGTGCGATAGGCGTTCTGACCCTCTGCCAGCCATTCATCGCGCGAGCCCGACCTTGGCAATTGCTTGGGATAGAATCCGCCTTTCGAGCCAACCGGCACAATGACAGCATTTTTCACCTGCTGCGCCTTGACCAGGCCCAGCACTTCGGTGCGGAAATCATCCCGGCGGTCAGACCAGCGCAGACCGCCACGGGCCACCGGGCCGAAACGGATATGGACGCCTTCCACATTCGGCGACCAGACGAATATCTCGCGATAGGGCTTGGGAAGGGGAAGCTCCTCCAGCTCCTGACTGGCAATCTTGAATGAGATGTGAGCCTTGGGCAGTCCGTCTTCACCGGTCTGGAAATAATTGGTCCGCAGGGTGGCCTCAAGCAGGCGGAGAAGACGGCGCAGGACGCGGTCATGATCAATCGAAGCGACTTTTTCAAGCTGCGTGCGGATATCCGTTCCCAGCGCGGCGGATTTTTGCTTGCGGGTCTCGAGATCAATATCAAGCGCCGGATTGAAACGTATATCGAACAATTCCAGCAGCTGGCGGGCAATAGCCGGATTTTCCGCCAGCGCCTCTTCCTGAATGGCCTGGGACGGATCCAGCCCGGTCTGCTGGCGATACCGGGCGAGCGCCCGCAGCACAGCGGCTTCGCGCCAGCTGACGCCCAGTTTGAGAATCAGCCGGTTGAAGCCGTCATTTTCCGCGCGGTTGGCCATGACCGCCAGCAAGGCATCCTCGAACGCGCCGCTGAATTCTGCGACGTCCTGTCCGGCGAGGGCCTCCGAGCGCATTTCAAAGTCGTGGATATGGACAATAGCTTCACGCGCTTCATCCGTTTCACGGCGGACTTCATATCCGGATTCCTGGATCACATTGAGACCCATATTCTCCAGAATCGGCATGACTTCCGACAAGTGTGTCGGTTCGTTCCGGCGGTAGATTTTCAGACGCAGAATCGAGGTGTCCTCGCCCTCATCGCGGTATAGGCGGGCACCGATATGCGTGTCATCGCCCAGCGACTCGATGCGCACGAGGTCGGCCAGGCCTTCAGCGGGCGAGAACAATTCCCGATAGCCTGCCGAAAAGGCGCGGTCATATGCGGAGAGGCGGTGACGAAGATTGTCCGGCAGAGTGCGCCGGCCTTCCGCCACAAGCTCATCCTCCCAGGTCCGCGCCAGCGCAACAATCTGGCGCTCCAGCTCGTGGAGGTCCGGTTCGGGATGATTGTTCGGATCAAGGCCGACAATATAATGCACACGGGCGAGCGGGCCGTCGCCAAAATGCGGATAATAGGCCGACATGCGGCCATCAAAAGCAGCACGGATCATTTCGCCGGCCTGCTCTCGGACCCGGGAATTATAACGGTCCCGAGGGACAAAAAGCAGGCAAGAGACAAAGCGGTCAAACCGGTCGCGGCGGACCAGAAGCTTGGTCCGCGGACGATCCTGCAAGTGCAGGATGCCGAGGCCGATCTTCAAGAGATCATCTTCCTCGGTCTGGAACAATTCGTCGCGCGGATAATTCTCGACGATATTTCTCAGCTTCTTCTCGGAATGCGTGCCCGGAATCTTGCCGGCCCGCTCCAGAACGCGGCGCACCTTGCGCCGGATCAGCGGCACATCGCGGGCCATGCGGTCATAGGCCTCGGCCGTGAAAAGACCGACAAAACGGGCTTCCCCGATCACGGCACCATCTTCGCGATACCGTTTGACGCCAATGTAATCCATGTAAACACGGCGATGAACGCGTGACTTGATATTGGCCTTGGCGACGATAATCGGCGAGGGCTCGTTCAGAAAGGATTCGATGGCCGGTGTCAGCAGCGCGGGCTCATTGCCCTTGCGGAGCACCTGACGCTCGGGATCGCGCAGAATGCCGAAGCCCGAGCCCGGCTGAACCGTGGGTTCGCGGTTGCTCATCTTGCCTTTGGCATCGACATCGAACTGATAGACGCGGCTGCCGAGAAAGGCGAAATGATCATCGCGCAGCCAGCGCAGGAATTCGAGCGTTTCGGACTTTTCCTCAAGGCTGGCCGGCGTGTTGGCATCCTCGACATGGGCGATGGCCATATTCATGGCGGCCCGCATGTCCTTGAAGTCGTCGGTTGCCAGCCGGACATCTTCCATCGCGGCCCGGACCGCTTCCGCCAGGGCCTCTCGGGTGCGTTCGTCCAGAGGTTCGACATGCACCTGGATCAGGCTTTCAGGAAGAGTGTCACCCCCGGCGCAAATTTCGCCCTTTTCATTGCGGCTGACCGGAACAATCGGGTGAAACATGGCCAGTACATCAAGGCCCTGGGCCCCGATCTCGCCCATGACCGAATCGACCAGGAAGGGACGGTCGGGACCTGCGACTTCAACGATATCGCGTTTGATCGAGCTGGCGCTGCCGGTTTCCGAAGAGCGGGCGCGGACATGGATTTTTCCTTCGCCCCGGCCTTTGGCCCAGTCCCAGAATTCCGCCGCCTGTTCGGCCAGTTGTGTGGCCTTGATGCCCTCGAGATCCTCGGCCAGCGCGTCGCCGAGCACCTGATCGAGGAAGGCCTGCGCAGCCGTATCGGGGTCGCTGCCGAATTTCTTCTGCCAGACCTTGCGGGCGGCTTTGCTGAATGCAGAGGAGGTATAAGCCTGGGCGGTGGCAACAACGGCGGTCATGGGCGGCTCTTCTTGCGCACAAAAGGGGTGACCGGTTCGCCTGATTGTGCAGCCGACAGGACGACCGGCGTTTCGTCCTTACTCCTGCAACGGGAAGGGTTAATCAAGGCGTAATGCCGTAAAATACCGCAATATTGTGTGAAGAAAGATTCGGCACCGCCGGACGGGGACAGGGGAGTGTCCGGCGGTGCCTGCAGGCCTCCAAGGCAGGCTGGGGGGACGCACAAGTGAGGCCTGTTTCTGTGAGGGCCGTTCCCGGCCCTGTTAAGCTATATAGAGAGCCGCGCTTCCATTTGAAGCCCACACGGCAACGGCAGCTGAAAATGTCAGGACTGCCAGCGCAATCGAGATAAAATGGTGCATGACATTCCTTCCTCGCTCTGTCTGGCAAGAGATATGGGGCCGGTCAGGCAGATTTTCATCCCACACTGTTTCACAAGGGCGTGAAAGACTGTGTTTCCGGCAAAGAAAAACGCCATCCAGGCCGGATGACGTTTTCTTTATCCGTTGAATTTGCTTCAGATTCAGGCGGCGAGCACGCTGGCGAAAACTTCAACGGCTTCGTCTGTGTCTTCCTGACCGCGGGCCGCGAAAACCTTGCCATTCATGGAAATCGCTACGCCGGCATCGGAAACATCAGGGGAATTTGCGGCCCGCGCGAACATGGGGACATCACCGGACATGGCAATCACCGGTTTGCCATCGCTCAGGAATTTCTCGATCGCAGCTTCCGTGGACTCGCTGATTCCATGGGAATTCCCCGGCAATACCAGCGCGCAATACCCGTCGAACTCCATATCGCCAATGGTAGAGGCCGGGACAAAATTGACATCCTGCCCTGCGCCGGTGCGGCCGGTCAGCATTCCGCTTGTATTGGAAACAACCGCGACCGCGAACCCTTTCTGCTCCAGCGGGCGGGTGGCCCTGACAAAATCGTCGGCGTTGAAATTCTGGGCCGTTACGGCGGCGACACGGCCGATGACCGGTTGGCGTTTACGGGCAAAGCGGTTCATTAAACTCCTTCTACGCCCGGCACCTCGGTGCGGACGATTCTGGTTGCTGATAGGTCTGAATAAGCATTGAGATAGTTGTTGATGGCAGTAAAATCAACCGCCGGCGTCATATTGCGGCCCTGAATTTTATTATATTTCCCCTATGTGGCCGTATGATACATGGTTGATTTATCGCAATCCGGCCCTTATCTAACCGGTTCACCCCTAACCTTCAATCTTCACTGATCAAATACTGTCTAAATATAGTTAGAACAGGAGCCCTTTTTTATGTGTGGAATCGCCGGTGACTTGCGGTTTGATGGAAGTGACGCCAATCCTGATGTCCTGCAGGCCATGGCAAGGATCATGGCCCCCAGGGGGCCGGACGGGTCGGGCATGGTCGTCCGCGGCGCGGCGGGCTTCGCGCACAGGCGGTTGAAAATCATCGATCTGTCCGATGCCGGGCAGCAACCGATGGAAGATGCCGGGCTGGGCCTGACCCTCGCCTTCAATGGCTGCATCTATAATCACAAGGAGTTGCGGGCCGAGCTGGAAGACAGGGGATACCGCTTCTTTTCGACATCCGACAGCGAGGTCATCCTGAAAGCCTATCACGCCTGGGGGCCGGACTGCGTGCAGCGTTTCAACGGCATGTTTGCCTTCGCCATCCGCGAGCGCGAGAGTGGCCGGACCGTTCTTACGCGGGACCGGATGGGCATCAAGCCGCTCTATCTTGCGGACACGGAGGGCGGGTTGCGGTTCGCCTCCTCGCTGCCGGCGCTACTGGCCACAGGCGGCCTCGACCGCACCATCGACCCCGTTGCCCTGCATCATTATTTCAGCTTCCACTCCGTGGTGCCGGCCCCGCACACCCTGTTCAAGGGAATACGCAAGCTGCCGCCGGCGACAGTTCTGGTGATTGAAGCGAACGGATCCCGCAAGCAGGACACCTACTGGCAGCCGGATTATGACCTCCGGGCTGAAGAGCGCTCACTGTCGGCGGATGACTGGCGCGAGCGGGTGGAAGCGGCGCTGAGAGCGGCCGTGCGCCGGCGTCTTGTAGCTGATGTGCCGGTCGGCGTGCTGCTGTCCGGCGGGCTGGATTCATCCCTGATTGTCGGCCTGCTCGCGGAGGCCGGAGCCACCGGGCTGAACACATTCTCCATCGGCTTCGAGACGGTTGGCGAGGAAAAGGGAGATGAATTCGAATATTCCGATATTGTGGCGGAGCATTTCGGCACGATCCATCACCAGATTCCGGTTGAAACCTCGCGGGCCCTGCCGGCGCTTGGCCGCGCCATCGGCGCGATGTCCGAACCCATGACATCCCATGATTGTGTCGGGTTTTTCCTGTTATCGGAAGAGGTCTCGAAGCATGTGAAAGTGGTGCAATCGGGTCAGGGCGCAGACGAGATTTTCGCGGGCTATCACTGGTATCCGCCCATGGCCGGCGCCAGTGGTCCGCTCTCCACCTACAAGACAGCATTCTTTGACCGGGATCAGACGGAAATGGCGCGGCTGATGCCCGCCGGCATTCTGGCTGATGATCCCTCGACGGAATTTGTCAGGCAGCATTTTGCCCAAAGCGGCGCGGCAGGGGCGGTGGACAAGGCACTGCGGCTCGATTCCCACATCATGCTGGTTGATGATCCGGTCAAGCGGGTTGACAATATGACCATGGCACACGGCCTTGAAGCCCGCGTTCCCTTCCTCGATCACGAGCTGGTCGAGATTGCGGCGCGCTGCCCGGCGGATCTGAAAATGGCGGACGGCGGCAAGGGGATTCTGAAAACCATTGCCCGTGATCATATTCCACATGCGGTCATCGACCGGCCGAAAGGCTATTTCCCGATGCCGGCGCTGAAATATCTGCGTGGCCCCTATCTCGAAATGGTGCGGGATGCGGTCCATTCCAGCGCCTTCAGGGACAGAGGGCTGGTCAATCCGGATTATGTGGAAGGACTCCTGAAAGCACCCGAGGATCATATCACGCCGCTGCGTGGCTCGAAGCTGTGGCAGATCGGGGTGCTCGCCCTCTGGCTTGAACAGCACGATCAGGCGGCCTGACATGTCCGCTGGCGACAAATCCCGCAAGGACCGGCCCGCCCGGGCACGCCAGCACCGGCTGGAGCGCCTGCGAAAGCAGTCCGGCCTGACGCCGCCCCCGTCCGCCATACCCGAGGCGGCGGAAAAGGGGGAAGGTGTTGCAGTGGATTGCGGCTGGGGCCGGCTGGTGTTCTGCCAGACCTTTCCCGACAATGACTCCATTGCCGAAGCCCTGAAAGATGAGGGCGAGGACCGCAGGGATATCGCGGTTTATGTGCGCGATCCGCATGTCCTGCTCGCCATCGCGCCCACCGAACTCTTCCTCGATCCGTCGCATACCTACCGGCTGGATCTCGGCGCGTTCAAGACCGCCAGGGACCGTCCCGAAGGTTTCACGATCCGGCGCCTGTCCTCTGCGACAGATGCGAAAGCGGTCAATCGTATTTATCGCGCCAACCACATGGTGACGGTGGATCCCGACTATGTCTGGAAGCGCCGCGATTCGCGTGTCATCACGATTTTCGTGGCTGAAGACAATGAGAGCGGCGACATTGTCGGGACGGTGACGGGGGTGGATCATGGCCGGGCGTTCGATGACCCGGAACAAGGCAGCTCGCTCTGGTGTCTGGCAGCCGACCCCAAAGCCCGGCTGCCGAAAATCGGCGAGGCCCTGACCCGGCATCTGGCCGGTCATTTCCAGGCCCGCGGCTGCGCTTTCATGGACCTTTCTGTCCTGCATGACAATGAAGCCGCCATCAGCCTGTATGAGCGCCTGGGCTTTGTCCGCGTGCCGTTTTTTGCGGTGAAACGGAAAAACCCGATCAATGAGACCCTCTTCACCGGCCCGCCCATGGAAGACGGGCTCAATGTCTATGCCCGTATCATCACCGAAGAGGCCCGCCGCCGGGGGATTGCGACCGAAGTGCTGGATGCCGAGGGCGGGTTTTTTCGCCTGACGCATGGCGGACGATCGATTGTCTGCCGCGAATCCCTTTCAGAGCTGACCAGCGCCGTGGCCATGAGCCGGTGCGACGACAAGGCCGTCAGCCGCCGCTTGATGAAGAAGGCCGGCATTCCCGTGGCCGAGGCGGTGGACGCCAATGACGATGAAGCGGTGGGCCGATTGCTGGACAGCGCCAGGGAAGTCGTCGTGAAGCCCGTACGGGGCGAACAGGGGCGCGGAGTCACAGTCGGCATCCGCGACCGGAAAACGCTGGACCAGGCCATCCGTATGGCGCGGGAGCAATGCCCTGATGTCCTCGTCGAGACGTGTATGTCCGGTGACGATCTCCGCGTTATTGTCATTGGCGGAAAGGTTGTCGCGGCTGCCTTGCGGAAACGCCCGTCCATTGTGGGTGATGGCACGTCGACCGTGCGCAAGCTGATTACGGGGTTATCGCGCCGGAGACATGCCGCAACCGACGGCGAATCGCGGATTCCGCTGGACCGTGAGACCCGGCGCTGTGTCAGCAATGAAGGCTATTCATTTGATGATGTGCTGCCCGCCGGCAAAACCATAGAGGTCCGCAAGACAGCCAATCTGCACACTGGCGGAACCCTGCATGATGTAACGGCGCGTCTTCACCCGGCCATTGCCGAGGCATCGGTCAAAGCCGCCTCGGCACTGGACATTCCCGTGGCCGGGCTGGATTTCATGGTTGAATCGCCAGCGTCCGGCGATTTTATCTTCATCGAAGCCAATGAGCGTCCCGGCCTGGCCAATCATGAGCCGCAGCCGACGGCAGAGCGGTTTATCGATCTGCTGTTTCCACAAACTGCACGAAAGGATGACGCGGAATGACCCGCCTGCCCGAAATCGATCCGGACTATTTCAAATCGACGCTCGAGGCGC
The DNA here is from genome assembly GCA_016124665.1 of Alphaproteobacteria bacterium. GTDB lineage: Bacteria > Pseudomonadota > Alphaproteobacteria > Caulobacterales > Maricaulaceae > Hyphobacterium. The sequence continues at coordinate 134,923 of WGNH01000005.1, forward strand.
TGCTCTCCATTCCGAGCCCGTCGGGCTATACCGACGAAATCGCCCGCTGGACGATGGAAGAAATCCAGAAAATGGGAATCGAGACCGAGCTGACGCGGCGCGGGGCGATCCGCGCCCGGATTCCCGGCACTGCTGCCCAGCCTGTCCGGGGTGTGATCGCGCATCTCGATACACTGGGGGCCATTGTGCGTCAGCTGAAAGACAATGGACGCCTGGCGGTGGCACCCATCGGCCACTGGTCGTCACGATTTGCGGAAGGGGCGCGCGGAACGCTGTTTTCGGAAAAGGGCACCTTCCGCGGAACAATATTGCCGCTCAAGGCCTCCGGCCACGTCTTTGCCGATGAGGTCGATAGCCAGCCCGTGAGCTGGAAACAGGTCGAATTCCGGATCGATATGCCAATTTACAGCAAGGAGGATGCGGAGCGCGCGCATCTCGCGGTCGGCGATATCATTGCCATCGATCCGCAGCCGGAATTTTTCGACAATGGCTATATCGTCTCCCGCCATCTGGATGACAAGGCCGGGGTCGCGGCGCTTCTGACCGCGATGAAGGCGCTCAAGGAGTCCGGACAGACCCCTGCTGTCGATACCCTGTTTCTGTTCTCGATTACCGAAGAAATCGGATCCGGCGCGTCCTCCATCCTGACGCATGATATCGCCTCGATGGTCGCCATCGACAATGGTGCGGTGGCCGAGGGACAGGGGTCGAAGGAAACCGGTGTCACCATTGCGATGGGCGATATGACGGGCCCGTTCGATTTCCACCTGACCCGCAAGCTGATCGATCTCTGCCGCGAACACGACATCCGCCATCAACGTGACCATTTCGAGCATTACAGATCGGACAATGCCTCTGCCGTGGAGGGCGGGGCCGATGTCCGGACCGCGCTGATCACGTTCGGGATTGATGCCAGCCATGGTTATGAGCGCACTCATATGGATGCGCCCTGTTCGGTTGCCGAACTGGTCGTCGCCTATGTCTTGAGCCCGGTTACCATTGCGCGTGATGCCGAAGAGCTTGGCGGACTGAAGGGATTCCCGGAACAACCTCACGAGGCGGCCAGGGGATCCACCGGCCACCGTACGGATTAATGCTTTTTCTTTCGACGGATTGGTAACCCTTGGTCGTTTAAGGATTCGGGGACGGCGCTTTTGTTTATCAGGGGCGAGCGAGGACAGGCGTTCATGAATCCGTATCTCAAGGCCGGAATTGCGGCGAGTTTCCTCTGTTTTTCCAGCAGCTTTGCCCAGGATGCGGGCGGGCCGATCGTGGCGGCGGTGCTGCCGTCGAGCCGGGCGGTTCAGGTGGGTGATACGGCCACCGCGTTTGCGACCATCATCAATGCCGGCCAGACCGAAGCAGTCAGTTGCCGCGTCGAACTCTCTCCGGGCGGCGAGGCGATGGGCAGTTTTTCGTTCCAGACAACCGATGCCACCAACGCCGTCACAGGAAGCCCCAATGCTCCGGTGAATATTGCCGGCGGCGGCGCGCAGAGCTTTGTTTTCGCCTTCACGCCCGGCGCGCCCTATGACGGCGGTGACCTTCCGCTGGTGTTTGATTGCGACAATACCGACCCGGCACCGGTCCGGGCGGGCGTGAATTCCTTCTGGCTGTCAGCGTCGACTTCGGCCGGTGCTGATATTGTGGCAATTGCAGACACTGGCGCTTCTGTTGGTCTCAATTCGCTGCCGGGTGTGGTGGAGACGATTGACCGGCAGAAGAATGGCGCTTTTGTTGTCGCCATCAGCAATGTCGGCGCAGCCGCCAATCTCACAGCGCGGCCGGTTTCAAGCCCTGACGGGCTGACCGTGACGCCGCGCATCTGTCAGACAAATACAGCGACGGGTGCCTGTCTTTCATCTGCATCAGGAAGCGTTGACTTCTTTATAGGGGCCAATCAGAGCGCCAGCTTTGCGGTCTTTGTCGAAGACGGACTCCCCGTGGCTTTCGAGCCCGGAAACAACCGGATTTCCGTGCGGTTCGAGGAAGGTGATGCGTTGCGCGGATCCACATCCGTGGCTGTGCGGACACTGATGAGTGCGCCGGTTCTGCCGCAAATCCCCTATCTCTACGCCGATGCCGATGTGGACCTGCCCAATTATTATCTGAACGGGCCGGTCGCCGGGGCAGACAATACGCCGATTGAGAATCACATTACCAATCCCGGTGCCGCGCTGGGCCGGGTGCTATTCTATGACCGGCGGTTGTCAGCGAACAACACAACCTCCTGTGCCACCTGCCACACGCAAGCGACCGGCTTTTCCGACCCGTTCGAACTGTCCGAGGGGTTTGCGGGTGAGCTGACAGCGCGGCATTCGCCGGGGCTTTCCAATGCGCGCTTCTATGCGAACGGGCATTTCTTCTGGGATGAAAGAGCGGCGACGCTGGAAGACCAGACGCTCGTGCCAATCCAGAGCGAGGTCGAGATGGGTCTGACACTGGAAGAGGCGGCATCACGCATTGCGGCCGAGGATTTCTACAGCCCGCTTTTCACGGCGGCTTTCGGCGATCCGGCGGTCACAACGGACCGGATGGCCCGGGCGATGGCGCAATTTGTGCGGTCTTTGACAACGTATAATTCCCGGTTTGACGAAGCGTTGTCGGCCGGACCTGTCGGATCGCCGGCTTTCGAGGCCAGTTTCACGGAGCAGGAATATCTGGGCCTGCAGCTCTTCATGCCGGTGAACGGGTCTCCGGTCGGGAATCTGGGCTGCGCCGCCTGCCACGGTACCCTGGCGCATGTCAGTGATGATGTTCACAATATTGGCCTGGATGATCCTGTAGAACCTGACGCTGACCCGGGTAATGGCCTCGGGGAATTCAAGGCGCCTTCGCTGCGGAATGCGGGGGTTCGCACCCATTTCATGCATGATGGCCGTTTTACGTCGCTCGCCGAAGTGATCGAGCATTATAATTCCGGAGTGATCGCCAGCCCGGGCCTTGACCCGCGGCTGCGCAATGGGCGCGGGGAAGCCCTGCGCCTGAACCTGACTGTTGAGGAAGCCCAGGCATTGGAGGCTTTCCTTCATACGCTCACAGACAATGATTTCCTGACAGATCCGCGTTTTGCCGATCCATTCGTGGACTAAATGATCAGGCGAAAGCGGCGTGAGACATTTCGCGCCGTTCACGCTCCAGTTCTGCGGCGCTGAAATAGAATAACAGATAGACCAGCCGCCCGGTGCGGATATCGGTGCCGAAGCCGGGGCCGGCATCGTGGAAAAACCATGGGCGGAACAGGATGAGCCGGTTGAACTTCATCGGCACGTGCATGACGTGCTCCCAAGCCTCCGGATTTTTCGTATCCGGGAAAGCCCGGTTGTTCACATAATCGGAATAGGAGGCGGCACCGGCCCGCGCGAGGTCCTGTGGGGTGTGCGGGGCATGCTCGAGACCACTCGCCTTGTGCCGGTAGAAATCCGTTCCGCCCTGGCAGAGCTCATCCGGTGTGAGATAATAAACGCAGGTCCAGTGGCAGGCATCGACATGGACGCCGCCCTTGCCGTCTTCGCCTTCGAGGCTGACACGGAACCGCGCATAACTGTCGCCACCCGCGGGAACCAGCCTTTCCCCGATCACGGTTTCGATCTGCTGCTGGAATCCTTCCAGATTGACCTGCTGAAGGGAATTCCGGCCCGGGTAGAGAACGGTGTCCGGCGCAGGAGGGTAGTCCAGAGTCAATGCCGCCTCGCGCAATTCCTGCGCATTGTCCATGACGTCATCAAGAATGATCAAAGAGCGATGCATGCCTTCCCCCGCCGTTTGCGTGAAGGCTATGACCGAAACTCTGTCGCGGCACTTGCAGGCAAGTTACCTCAACGTAATGTTGTTCGCTTTAGCGTGAGCTTGCCGGTTCTATGGCGGGCCGCTCGCCTTCCATCACACTCACAAACAAATCGAGTTGCCGGGATATTTCCGCGTGAACTTCCGGCGGAATGGTGGCGGCCTCCCGCGCCTGCTGACGGACATGATCCGGGCAGGCGATGGCACCGATGGCCAGAAGGGCTGTAAAGCCTGCGCCTATGAATATCTTCATCTTGCCCCCTCCCCAGACGGCAGAATCATTACAGACTTTTCATCTTGTGGCGTCAATCACCCATGGGTGGTAAGTCTGACCGTGTATGTCTAGACTTGGCAGACGCACCGGAGGCCGACGGCATGACCCATCCCGCCCTGTCATATCGCCCGCAATTCGATGACCGCGAAGCGTGCCTGAATCGCTTTTCAGGTGTCCGCGGGGATACGATGAGGCTGATTGCCGGCCTGTCGGCCGAAGACATGCAGATCCAGACCATGCCGGATGTCAGCCCGACGAAATGGCATCTGGCGCATGTGACCTGGTTTTTTGAAACCTTCCTCGCAAAGCCGCATCTGGACGGTTATCGCGCGTTCGACCCGGGCTTCGGCTATCTCTACAATTCCTATTACGAGCAGGTCGGACAGCAATGGCCGCGGGCGCAACGCGGACTGTTGTCGCGGCCATCGGTTGAAACCATCCTGGCCTATCGCAAGCATGTGGAGGCGGCCGTCTCCAAGCTCATCCGCACCGCATCCGGCGAGGCCTGGACGCAGATTGCGCCGCTGATCGAGCTGGGCCAGCAGCACGAGCGGCAACACCAGGAGCTGTTGCTGACGGATATCAAACATGTCCTGTCGCAAGCGCCCGACCCCTATGCACCATTCGAATCCCGGCTCGCGGAGGCGCCCGATGCGCCGGCGGCGGCCAGCTATATCCCGATCGAGGGCGGGCTGGTCGAGATCGGGGCCAGCCACGCCGATTTTGTCTTCGACAATGAGCTGCCCCGTCACAAGCGCTGGCAGGAAGATTTCGAAATCTCGGCACGGCCGGTCTCGAACGCCGAATATCGTGAATTTATCGAGTCAGGCGGGTATGAGGATGCCCGCCTCTGGCTCTCGGACGGCTGGGCATGGCGGCAGCAGAACGGCGTGCGCCATCCGCTATACTGGCAGCATAGTGACGGCATATGGACAGAGTATACGCTGCACGGCCTGTCCCCGCTGCAACCGGGCTTGCCAGTCTGTCATGTCAGCGCCTATGAGGCCGCAGCCTTTGCGGAGTGGAAAGGGGAGCGCCTGCCCACGGAAACCGAGCTGGAATTGCTGGCCCGCCAGCATCCGGCCGAAGGCGTTCTTCTGGGTGACGGGGACCGGTATCATCCCGGCCCGCTAGGCGAATCGGGCCAGGCAGAGGCGGTGTTCGGCGGCGTCTGGGAGTGGTCATCGAGCGGCTATGAACCCTATCCGGGCTATCATCCGCCCGACGGAGCCGTCGGCGAATACAATGGCAAATTCATGTCCGGCCAGCAGGTCTTGCGCGGCGGATCCTGCGCAACAGAGCGCAACCATATAAGGGCAACCTACCGCAACTTCTTTCCGGCCAATGCCCGCTGGCAATTCTCCGGCATAAGGCTGGCCAAGCGCACCCGCCCGGCCAGCTCCCTGCGGTCCGCCTAGAATTCCGCTGACAGACCGAAAATGACAGCCTGCGGCGCCCCTGGACGCAGGCCTGCCGGGCGGCGGGCGACGGCCTAGACGTCGTCGGCGAGGTTGCGGACTGATACGCGCGCCCTCAAGCCTTCACGGAACGACCACCAGGCAGATGCATCGGCAACAAAATGCGATTCAACAAGCTGGTTGGCCGGAATGCTGCCTTGCCCGGCAACGGTGCGGACCTCATCCACCCAGGTCAGGGCCAGTTGTCCACCGAATTGACCGGCATCGAGACCGATTGCGCCATAGATCTGGTTTTCCGGGATATAGGGCAATTCGTCTCCAATATTGACCGTGGCCCAGGGCTCATAGGCTGAATTGAATGCTGTCTGGAATTCTGTCGCTGTATGAGTATAGGCAAGGCGGGCCGGTAACGAAAATCCGAGATCAAGGGCTTCGCCAAAGTCGGCTTCTGCGGCAAATTCCAGCCCCATGACATCGACTTCGCCGCCATCAAACTGAGCACCAATCGTGCAGCCACCGCCCGTGGAATTGGTGCAGGAGCCGAGGAGATTGTCATAGGCATTGTAGAATCCGACGGCTTCGGCCGACCACCACCCATCGCCATAACGCGCGCCAAATTCAGTGTTGACGGCATCTTCCGGCTCGCGCGAGGTAGAGCCGGGCGAGGGCGGTGCGAATCCGCGATGGACACCGCCGAAGAAGGACCAGTTCGTGTTCAGGTCAAAGCGCACGCCCATTCCCGGGATCACGGCATCGACCGTGTTTTCGGTGACAGTGGGCTGATTCAGGCGAGCCGTATCCCCACCGCCCCAGTTTTCGCGCTTCAGCTCGATGCGCTCGAACCGGATTCCCGGGACAATCGTCCAGCGGCCGGTCGTGATTTCATCCTGAATGAAGAAGGCAAACGCTGTTGCCGAATCTATGCGATTCGAATCCGTACCGGGAACACCGCGTGTGGTTTCCACCAGACTGCCATTATCCATGCGGAAGCGGTCTACCCACTGGAAGCGGTCCATTTGATCGTAATGAAAGCGAAGACCAACATGCCAGTTGTGGGCCATGCCAATCCAGTCGGAAGCCCCAGAGAGTTCGGTCTGGAAGCCTTGTGCATAATAAACGCGGTTATTGTGCTTGATGTTCAGCGCGTCATCTGCGGAAACGAGTCCAGGCGCACCCTGCAAAATTGCATAGGCTGCGGCGTTACCAGCCGGATCGTCGAGAATACTGGAAATGCTGGCTGCCCCCGATGGACCCGCCCCGTCCGGATCAACACGGTCCAGCTTGAACCAGTCACGGGCAAAATCAGTGCGGTACAGGACCGACCCCAAGGTCAACTCATTACCGAAGCTGGCCGTGTGGCTGAGTGACCAGAGCGAATGCTCGGCATCCATCTGATCCCGGGCACTGGCAGCATAACGGCGGAAGGGGGCTGCCGCGAAGTCAGCTTCTGTCAGGCCGAGATAGGTCTCGTTTGACAATTCATCGGAATACTGCGCGCGAAGCTCGAAACTTTGGCCGACATGGCCGGTCCTGGTTTCGAGGCGCAACCGCGCTACGTAGTCCTCGATTTCAAACCCGGAATCCTGTCCGGACGGCCCGTCAATGTCTTTAAATCCCGAGGCGGAATTCTGATAGGTTTCGAGCAGACCACCAATTCTGGTGGATGCGTTAACCTCCTGCATTCCGCCAACCCAGGCATGAAGGCGGCGCTGGTCTTCATCACCGATCCAGAAGTCGGCCTGCCCGGCTAATGGCTCATCCGGTACGGGCGTGGAGAGAAGGTTGACGGACCCGCCCTGTGTACGCGGGCCATAGCGGACGCCAGCCGCCCCCTTGATGATCTCGATACCTGCCATGCGTCCGGCATGTGGAAAATAATAAGCTGCCGGGGCTGAATAGGGTGCCGGCGAAATCAAGATGCCATCTTCCATCAGGGTGATATTTGAGGAGCGATCAAGGCCAGTGCCGCGCAGACCGATATTCGGACGCAAGCCATAGCCATCTTCTTCCTGGATGTTGACGCCCGGAACGGCGCGGAGGGAACGATTGATATCAGAATAGTCCTGCACATCCAGATCGGCAGCGGTCAGCACTTCGGCCGAGCCCGGAACATCGGAAGGGTCGCCGGACAATCCGATGACGACAATAACATCCCGGGTCGTGGTGATAGCCTGATTGGCAGCTTCGGTTTGAGCGAGGGCAGGCGAGCCAAGAGCGCAGGTGGCAGCACCCGCCAGAAGGAAAGAACGCATGTAAGAGACCCCGAATAGCTATTGCGACTTATGTGCATCTACGCGCTTTGCATCCGGCGTGTCCATCCCATTTGCGAATGATTGTCAGTTACTGCGACATCGCACCGCATTCGCGTAACAAAAAAGCCGCACCCGAACAGGGGTACGGCTTTTCCTGACAGATATGCCAGAGCGCTATTTTGGAGGCATGCGAGCCCCGGCATCAAGGCGGACACATTCCGCATTGATATAGCCATTGGTCACCATGAAGGCGACGAGGTCTGCATATTCTTCCGGTGTGCCGAAGCGCTGCGGGAATTGAAGATGCGAGGCCAGGTTGGTTTTCACTTCCGGCGGCATCTGCTGATAAATCGGGGTTTCGAAGAAGCCGGGCAAAATTGTGTTTACCCGCACGCCTTCACGGGCAAGGTCGCGGGCCATTGGCAAGGTCATGCCATATATACCGCCCTTGGACGCTGAATAGGCAACCTGACCGATCTGGCCGTCCTGCGCCGCAACAGACGCCGTATGAACAATGATGCCGCGTTCGCCGCCATCATCGGGTTCATTTGACAGCATGCCTTCCGCGGCGATCGCTGCACAATTGAAGGATCCGATGAGATTAATGGTCACCACAAGGGCAAACTTGTCGAGCTGATGACGGACGATATCGCCGGACGAGGACCGGCGCGCCGTCTTTTCTGCCCAGCCGATTCCGGCGCAATTGACCAGAACACGTTCCTGTCCGTGGGCTTCGCGGGCCCTGGCAAAGCCGGCCTCAACGCTCGCCGTATCGGCCACATTGACCTGACAGAAAACGCCGCCCAGCTCTTTGGCAACGGCCTCGCCGCGTTCGTCATTGAGGTCAAAAAGCGCAACTTTCGCACCTTCTGCGGCCAGGCGCCGGGCGGTGCCCTCGCCGAGGCCGGACGCTCCGCCAGTGACTATGGCGGCTGTATCCTTGGTGATTTTCATGGAATTCCCCTTGAAGCAGTTTTCTGTCCTGAACCCGACATAGCGCGGCGGCGCGCCGAAGTGAACGGTGTTCAGACGTTTTGATGTAGTGCATTCGGGTGCTAAATGGCATCCGCGTTGAGACACAAGGATTCGCGCCATGACATCCACACCCGTCGCCATGGTCCTGCATGGCGGAGCCGGCGTGCTCGCCAAAAAATCCTATGAACGGGAAGTCACCCACATGCGCGGCCTCGCGGCGCGTGGCAAAGCCATGCTCAATGATGGCCGGTCTGCCCTCGATGTGGTGGAGACCATTGTTTACGAGCTGGAAGTCAGCGGGCTTTATGTGGCGGGGAAAGGGTCATCCCCGAACACTGATAACCGGTACGAGCTGGACGCCGCGATCATGGACGGCGAAACACGCAATGCCGGCGCGGTTGCGGCTATGGAAGGCTTTGTATCGCCCATTCAGGCGGCCCGCAAAGTCATGACCGCAACGCCTCATGTCATGCTTGCGGGATGGGGCGCCAACCGGCTGGCTGAGCGCGAAGGACTCGACAGGGTTGAGGATCCGGAAAGCTATTATGTTCCGGCTGCGGTCCCGGATGGCCGCGCCTATGCAACCGGTACGGTCGGTTGTGTGGCGCTGGATGCTCAGGGGCGCCTGGCGGCTGCTACCTCGACGGGCGGCACGCTTAAGAAAACACCTGGCCGGGTGGGGGATTGCCCCTTGATCGGCGCGGGCACCTGGGCCGATCAGGACATCGCGGTTTCGTGCACCGGGCAGGGCGAGTTTTTTATCCGTTCGCTGGCGGCCGGAACGGTGGCCGCCCGTATCCGCTATCTGCATGAAAGCCCGGAAGAAGCTGCGCAATGGGCATTGAAGGATGTCAAGCGATTGGGCGGAGATGGCGGAATTATTGCTGTGGGGCGGGATGGCCGCATTGCCACACCATATAATTCGGAAGGCATGAAATGCGCCGTGCTGCATGCTGATGGCCGGATTACCGCCGGCGTGCAGGAATTGTCGTGATCAGGCCGGTCCGCCCGCTGAAAGGGTATTTCGGAATCGGGGCGGAGGAAATTTCCAAAGCCATGAATCTCGGTGCTATTTTGCGGACCGCTCATGCCTTCGGGGCCAGCTTTGCGTTCACGGTCAATGCGCACCACAAGGCGCAGAAAGTGTTTGATTCAGACACATCCCGGAGCCTTAAGAATGTGCCCTATTATGGCTGGGACAGGCTCGACGAAATGCGGCTGCCAGCAGGCTGCTCACTGGTCGGAATCGAGCTGACGGATGATGCTGTGGATCTGCCGAGTTTTCGTCACCCGCGTGCTGCGGCTTATGTTCTCGGCCGGGAGCGAGGCTCGCTTTCCGAAGCCATGCAAGCGAAATGTGATCATATCGTCAGGATACCCACCCGGTTCTGCGTGAATGTGTCGGTCGCCGCGGCGATCACGCTTTATGACCGCACGCTCTGTATGGGCGGGTATCCTGAGCGTCCGGTCATGCCCGGCGGGCCGGGTCTTGATGCGATCGAAGCCTGGGAATCCAGGCGGCGCTAGCCACCGAACAGGCGTTGCACGGCACCCAGTGCGCCGGTGAATTTCAGGGATCCGTCGGTGACCGCCAGCGCAAAACAGATTTCGCCCGGCTCGGCTATCGGCCGGTGCGTGGTTTCCTCACCAACGGCGCAAAGATCGCCGGTCTCGTAGCGGCCGATACCGTCGGCGAACGCGCCCGCCAGCACCAGGGTAAATTCCCGGCCGCTGTGCGTGTGGCTTGGCGAGCCATGGCCGGGCTCGATCCGCAACAGCTCCGCAACGGCATCGCCCTCGCGCATCAGCTCCATCCGGCGCACGCCCGGGGCGGCGAAGCGCCACTGTGCGCCGCTGTCCAGCGCGCTGTCCCGGACAGGGTCCGGCAGATCCATGAGTTCCGACAGGGCCGATTGCGCCAGCTTCGCAGCATCTGCCCGGCTGATAAAGCCGCTTCCGGCCGCTTCGCCTGCGCCGGTCTCGATGGCATCAATCGCGGCCAGTGCCACATCCAGCGCATTGTCCGCCATCGACTCGGCGGGCAGGGATTCCAGAATCGCACCGCCGAACACATCACCCGTCAGGGCAGCGTCCGCGACATCGGTTTTCAGGGCGGCATGCGTATCGAGCAAAAGGCGCATGGGCGCGCTGAGCGCTCCGGAAGCGCGCGCAGCCATCAATTCGTCATCCATCGTAATCAGTGTCATAGGATTCTTCTATGTTCCGTTCCGGAATTTCCGATATGTCCCGGGTGACGTGAAGGTCAAGGCCATAACGAAATTAAATATCGCCGGGGTCGAGCTGGCCCCGCAGCTTGTCAAAGGCCAGCCGGATGCGGGATTTCACCGTTCCCAGAGCGACACCTTCCCTTTCGGCAATTTCTGAATGGGTAAGCCCCTCGAAAAACGCCAGTTTGAGCAGGTGCACCTGATCCGGCGGAAGTTGTTTCAAGGCCTCCCGCACGCGCGCCTCGCGATCCCGGGCATGGGCAGCACTGTCCGGCGCTTCGGTTGCAACGGGCTGCAGGAGCGGTTCTTCGGCGTCCAGTGCCGGCCGGGCCGCGCGCCGGGCCATATCGATCCGCCGGTTGCGCGCAATCCGGAAAATCCAGGTCGACGCCGAAGCCTGGCGAGGGTCGAATTGTTTCGCCTTGCGCCAGACCGTCAGCATGACTTCCTGTGCCAGCTCTTCGGCCGTTGCGTCATCGGTCGCCAGACGCTTCAAATAGCCTTTCACGCGCGGCGCATAGAATGTGAACAGGGACGCGAAGGCGGACCGGTCGGAGCGCGCGCATGCCTCGACCCAGGCGTCGAGCTGGGCGCGATCCACTGCCGCAGCTTCCTGATTTGATGAGTCGGGCACGCTTGGTCCTTCAGTCGCCACTTCCCCCGGGGGTGACCTTGCCTAACAGATATGTACGGATGGCGGAAAGCAGATTCGCCATTAACCGCCCATAAAGCGCCGCATTGCAGGGATGGTATGGCGAGCGCTTGTTATGGAGCCAGTATCAGTGATGCGTTTTCGAGTTCTGCTTCTTGTCCTGTTTGCCGTTTTTCCCGGTCTGGGTGCCGCGCAGGATGCGCAAAACCGCGGCGCCTATGGCGACTGGATCGTCTTCACCATCAACACCGAAAACGGTCTGGTCTGTTATGCCGCCAGCCGGCCCATCGAAATGACACCGTCGAGTGTTGATCATGGCGAAGTGTTCTTCGTGATCTCGACCTGGGCCAATGGCGCGGCCGAAGAGCAACCCCGGTTTGTGGCAGGTTATGCCCTGCGGCCCGAAACACCTCCGCGGGCGCGGATCGGATCCAGCCGATTCCAGATGTTCGCGGCCGGACAGGATGGTTTTGTCGAGGATCTGGAGGATGAAAGCGATCTTGTCCGTCAGATGCGGCGCGGTGCGGATATGCGGATTGAAGCGACCAGCCAGCGCGGAACCGCCACGGCCTATCTGTTTTCGCTAACCGGTGTTACAGCCGCCCTGCAGCGGGTGGATGCGCTCTGCTGATCAGCGCGAGGATTTGCTGAACGGTTTGACGCGGAGCTTGATCTTGTGATCTTTCGCGCCGGATGATCCGTCCGGCCTGAGGCCGCGATAATAGGTTTTTTGCCATTTTTCTTCGACCGCTTCTGCCTCATGGTCCGCCAGCCGTCTGGCAAAATCCTGGCGGCTGTCACGCCATTGCATGAATTGTTGGTATGTTTTCGGGTCGCGATTGATGTGATCCAGCGCCGGGTCGAATTTGTCAAAGAGATCGCGACGGACCGGAAAGAAGTGGGCGATGGCCTCGCCGGCTTCGAAGCGCACGGGACAGTCCGGTGCCGTGAAGCGCCAGTTCATGGTGAAAGTGTAGGGGCTCCAGTCGGTCTCGATTACGCCGGACAGAGGCGCAATACCGTGCTTGATACCGTTCATCGGTCCGGTGACAAAAATATTCCAGCCCGGCGGGGTGCGCAGCAGGAAATGCAGTTCAAACGTCAGGACGCCGGAACCGAAATTGGCCAGAGGCGCGCCCGACAGGCTTTTTGTTTGAGGTGTATCAAATACAATCGAGACATCGGAGGGCAGGTTTCCGCCATTCCATGCCGCCTTGAACCCGGCCGGTGTGGTGACTTCCCAGCCATGCTGATTGGCCAATGCCAGCGGCAGGCAACGATAGGCAAAGCTTTCCGGCGTCTCGTCCATCCAGGACCGGCGGGGGTCGGCCGGGCGGACGGGCGGTGCCTCTACGGTCAGCGGATAAAGCGTCAGTTTCATGCAATAATTCTAGCGTGCTGCGGCCTCTTCCGGAACCGCCGGAATGAATTGTTGCCGGATCGCATCCGGAAACCTGCTGATCAGCGGATTGAAGTGACTGGCGAGGGCCGGCAAGGGATCATCCCAGCTGAAAAGCGCATGGACGGATGTGAGGCTGTGCACCGGGGTCATGGCGGCGCGCGCCAGCAATTCCCGGTACCGGCCCTGGGCTTTCAGGGCTTTCAGGGTCTGGTTTTCACCCTTGGCCCAGAACAGGCGTTGACCGCGCCGATAGGTCCAGGGACCGGCCTCTGAACGGAATGTTCCACCCTCGGCGAGCCGCGCCGCCGTTTCAATATAGGGCATGACCGATTCCGCCAGCCTGATATTGGCATCCAGGCGCGGATTGAATTCGAGAAACGTGATTTCGCCCGCCACCGGGTCCACCAGGAATTGCGGCGACCCCATGCCGTGATAGGACAAGGCCTCCGCCAGCCGGTGCGCCCAGTATTTCAGTTTCGGGTGAGGCTCTACCGTTTCGACCAGCGTTCCATAACCATCCTGGCCACCGGTCGTGGTCTGGAGCACTTTCATCTCGATGGCCGAGTGCAGCCTGCCCTCTGCCGCAACCCAACAAACATTGTGGCGGTGTCCGGCATTGTAGCGCTGCACCATCAATTGACGATGGTCCTCCCGGGGCCAGTCTGTGACGATCGCGTCGAAATCCTGCCGGTTCCGGCAGATCAGCGCCTTGCGGCCATACAGATCGTGATTGCTTTCGACCGCCCGCACAACGAGGGGGAAGCCGATGTCACGGACCGCTGCCTTGATATCTGCAAAATTGTCAACAGTGATACGGGGCGCCACTGGCAGGCCTGCCATTTCGGCAATCCCCGACATTTTGTCCTTGTTGACGGTTTCCAGAACATTTTCCGGACGGGCGGCATAGACACACAGCTGGCGCGGCAATTCATTGCGGCGCTGCGCGAGCAGGCGTGTGCCGGTTTCATCGACGGCAAAAATGCCGCGAATGTCCGCGCGCGCGTCACACAGGGCGCGGATGCCGGACACTGCCGCATCCGGCTGGCTGGCCGTATCGGGCATCGGCACGGTCTCGGCGACAAAGCGCGACAGGTTGGCATAATCGCAATAGCCGGAAACGCCTGCAACAACCCTGTGCCCCATGCGGGACAGCGCGCGGGCAACAGCCAGGCTGGCGCGATTATGGTCGATAACGAGAATGCTGGACATGGCACAGGGCTCCGTTCTTGCCGCTCCGGCGTTTCACGGTTTGCGCTGCAAATCACATGCCGACCCTGCCCTCTCGCTTTTGCGGCCAATATGCATTATGTCCGCGCTCCCATGACCGCTGCACTCAACATATATGATCCTTCCGCCAGGCCGGCGGCCGGTCCGCGCTCGCTGGCCGGGCTGACGCGTCCGCAAATGCTGGAGGCGATGAAGGCGGCCGGAGTCGAGGACCGCAAGGCGAAAATGCGCGCCGAACAGGTCTGGCGCTGGGTGCATCATCATGGCGTCACCGATTTCGAGGCGATGACCAATATCGCGAGGGAACAAAGGGCGGTCCTGGCAGAGAAATTTGTGCTGTCGCGGCCTGAAATTGTCGAACGTCTGGTCTCGGTAGACGGAACACGCAAATATCTGATCCGTCTTGCGCCGGGCGTGGAGTGCGAGACCGTCTACATCCCCGATGTTGGCAAATCCGGCGCGCTGTGCGTCTCCAGCCAGGTCGGTTGCACGCTCAATTGCACCTTCTGCCATACCGGAACCCAGAAGCTGGTGCGGAATCTGACAGCACAGGAAATTGCCGCACAGGTCATCATCGCGCGCGACGATCTTGAAGAATGGCCAACCTCGGCCGAAAACCGCAAGATTACCAATATCGTTTTCATGGGCATGGGCGCGCCGCTCTACAATCTGGACGCCGTGTCCGATGCGATCGACATCATGTCGGACGGGGATGGTATGGCGATCGGCCGCCGCCGGATGACCGTTTCCACCTCGGGTGTGGTGCCGAAAATCACCGAGCTGGGAACGCGCACCCGCGCCATGCTGGCAATCTCGCTGCACGCCACGAATGATGATCTGCGCAATGAGCTGGTGCCGCTGAACAAGAAATATCCGATTGCCGAGCTGATGGACGCGATCCGGGCCTATCCGGGGCTCAACAATTCCAACCGCGTGACCTTCGAATATGTCATGCTGAAAGGCGTGAATGACACGCCTGCGGAAGCCCGTGCACTGGTCAATCTGTTGAAGGGCGTGCCGTCCAAGATCAATCTCATTCCCTTCAATCCCTGGCCGGACTCGCCTTATGAATGCTCGGACTGGGAAACCATCGAGACCTTTGCCGAGATCGTGAACCGGGCGGGCTATGCCTCGCCGATCCGCACGCCGCGCGGGCGCGATATCTTTGCGGCTTGCGGGCAGCTGAAATCTGAAAGCGAACGGTTGCGGGCGAGCCAGCGTACGCCGGCATGACCTCCGCCGTCCTGTATCGCTGGCGACTGAAACCGGGCACGGAAGGCACATTCCGTGACGCCTGGACCGAGGGCACGAAAACCATCCACAAGACCTGTGCGTCATACGGGGCGCGCCTGCACAAGGACACGGACGGGCTATTCTGGTCCTATGCGCGCTGGCCGTCCGAAGATGTCCGCAAGGCGTGTTTCGAGCACCATGACTTCTTCTCCATGGATTGCTTCAAGACCATGCAAGCCTGTATTGACGAGCGGTTTCCGGAAATCGTGCTGACGCTGACCGATGACGAATTGGCCGAGCGCAAGGCCGCCCATCCGGTACCGGTCTACGAAACTGAACGCCTTGTCCTGAGGCCAATCCGGCAAGACGATGCCGACGCGCTTTTCCCGGCGCTTTCGGATGATGCCAACATGACATACTGGTCGCGCGGACCGATGCAGACGGTCACCGAGGTGCATGACTATCTGGCCTGGAATGCCCACGGAGACGGCTGTCAGTGCTGGGCGGTCGAGCGCAAGGATGGGCCCGGTAAGGCGCTGGGCTGGGTGATCCTGATGGACAAGGCCGGCAACCAGGCGGAGATCGGTTTCATGTTCCGCCCGGATGCCCAGGGACAGGGGTTCGCCCGGGAAGCGGCTGCGAAAATGCTCGACCATGCCATCAAGGTGAGGGATTTCCGCCGCATCTGGGCGGATGTCGATCCCGACAATGCCCCCTCCATCCGGCTGATCGAGCGGCTGGGTCTGAGTTATGAAGGGCGGCTGAAAGGCAACTGGTCGACCCATATCGGCGTGCGTGACAGCCTGATATACGGTATGGTTGTGCCCGAAAATGGCCCAAAAGCTCCGCTTTAAACAGGCTTGATATGCCGCCGCCTGAAAACAAACGCGCCCGCCTCCCGGCGAAGGCGAGAAAGCCGGACGTTTGGGGCGGCAGCAGCCTGCCTGTGCAGATTGCGCTGCGCGGCTCGATCCTGATCTTTGCCCTGCTGGGGGTGCTGGGCGTGTTTTTCTATATCGAGCAGATGCCGGATGGCGGGAAAGCCTGGGGCGAGGCCGATCTGGAGGAACCGATCCGGCTGTTTACATCCGAGCATATCCGGGCCCTGCGGGATGATCCCCAGGCCTGTCTGGCGGCGCTCGATGGTTCGAATATGAGCTATGAGAATGTGACGCCCCGGTCATCGACACCGGAATGCCGCTGGCAGGCAGGTGTGCAGATTTCCGGCTCCAATCTGGATTATGCGGCCCCCGAACCGCCGGTCGCCTCCTGTGCGCTGGCGGCCGCGCTCTATATCTGGGAACGCGAGATCGTGGCCCCGGCCGCGGCCCGGCATCTGGATGCGGAGGTCGAGGAAATCCTGCATTACGGCACCTATAATTGCCGGCGGGAAAACGGCTCCCAGGCCGGGCGCTGGTCTCAACATGCCGGCGCAAATGCCATTGATGTTTCCGGTTTCAGGCTGACGGATGGCCGCATTGTCGGCGTTCACCGCTGGGATAATGGCGGCGCTGACACGGCTTTCCTGACCGAGGTGCGCGACCGGTCCTGCGAGATTTTCACCGGGGTTCTCGGGCCAGAGTATAATGACGCACACGCCGACCATTTCCATCTGGACATGGGGCCGTGGGAAATCTGCTCCTAATCCGGGTTTTCTGACCGGCCATCCTGCCCGCCAATCTCCCGTGGCGGACAGTTTTCGGCCTGCCGGCGGTCGACCATGCGATTGGCCTCGGAAATGATGCCGGAGCGGCCATAATTGACTTCGGCGGCCTCCAGCCAGGCACAACCCTCATCGCGCGCCTCGCGGCGGAAGGCCAGCGTGGCGAGACGGAGCTCCTGCTCGGCCATGGCGGAAACCTGACCCGCCTCCCCGTATAATTGCCGCGCCTGTGTCACCTGTTGCTCGGCCTCGGCATAATTACCGGCAAGGAAGGCGGAAAGCGCCAGCGCGTCATGCAGATAGGCGCGCGTGTCCGGCGGCGCGCCCCGCTGTTCGATGATTGAGAAAGCCCGGGCGGCATCCGCGCGCGCGCGTTCATCATCCTGCGCCGAGGCGGCAATCCCCACCGAAAGGATCAGCACATCCGCCAGATTTGCGGGATCGGGAATGCGTTCAGCTGCGGCCAGCGCCTCATCGGCAAAGGCCCGGGCGCGGTCATGGTCTCCCTGGCGGAGCGCCATCCACCCTGCATTCCGGGCGGCGCGCTCGATGGCGCGGACATATTGATGGTCGCGGGCCTGCCGGAGGCTGCGTTCATAAAACCGGGCGGCGGAGTCAAAATCACCACGGGATTCGGCCACACTCCCCAGGCTGGCCATTGTCAGGGCGGCCCGCCCGGGCTGACCGGCAGAGTCCAGTTCGGCCAGGGTCAGGCGGTACATATCCTCGGCGCGGTCCAGCTCGCCGCGCTGCAAGTGAATATTTGCCAGATTATTGCGCGCCATCGCCATGCCAAACGTGTCGCCGGCCTCCTCCATGAGGCGGTAGGCGCGGTCGAAATAGGCTTCCGCGCTGGCGCTATCACCGCGGGCGCTGGCAATGAGACCGCGATTTCCCAGCTGCCGGGCGGACTGAACCAGGGCGCCGTTGAGGTCCGCCAGTTCCAGCGACCGGGCATAGTGATCATCGGCGGTGTCCAGATCACCCCGCATCCAGGCCAGCGAGCCGAGACTCGACTGGATGCGGGCCTGTTCCGTTTCATCCTCTGCGGCGGCGGCGAGGGATAATGCGCGCTGCATCAGGGCTTCGGCGCGGATATCATCGCCGGATTCCAGATACACGCCGCCCAGACGGTCGAGGGTGCGCGGATCATCCGGCACCAGTGCGAGGGCGTGTTCATAGGCGTTGATGGCCCGTTGCGGATCAACCGCCTCGGCCAGAACACCGGCCGCAAACCAGCGCGCAGCGGCCATGGCCGGGTCCCGCCGCTCATAACTTTGCGCATTTTGCTCAAGGGCGGTGAATGCCGCACCGGTGTCGCCATTGTTCAGATCGGCCAGCGCCCGCTCGACCTGCCGGTCGCCCGACCGGGCCAGTTGGCGGGTGGCTCGCTCCAGATCGGTGTTTCCGCCGAATTCGCCGCCCCGGGCCAGGGATTCGGTTTCCAGATGCGTGGCGACATTCTGCGCCAGCGCCGCCGCCTCGGCCTGCGACAGGGATCCGCCACGCCGGACCAGGCTGTCCAGGTCGGTAATCACCCCCAGCGTGGTGGCGATGACAGCCGCGATTGCCGCCACAGGCGCCCAGCGCCGCTGGAGAAAGACGCGGACGGGGGCGGTTCCGCTTTTGAGAGAGGTCCAGAATGCCATCCCGTCACCATAACCTTCCCGCGAGAGGCGAGCCAGCTTCCGTCACCATGATGACATGTGTTAACCATATATCGTGGCCCGAGGGGTAGCGCTGCATGTATCTGATGTATGTTGATGAGTCCGGGGATACCGGCCGGGAACCGGGATCGAGCCCGGCTTTCGTGCTGGCCGGACTGATTGCGCCTTCAGGAAAATGGACCGAGATCGAACAGGCGATGATCGATCTGCGCAAGGAGCTGGGAGCCCAGTACGGGCTCAAGGCCAGCGATGAATTGCGGGGCTCCATGATCATGCGCAAGGGGCCAGGGGATGCGGCGCGGCGGGTGGCGCTGATCGAGGCCGCCCTGAAAGGCATTGCCAGCCTCAAATCCGTGCGCGTCATCCTGACCGCCGTGCGCAAGAAGAATTTGCCGCCGGAGACCGATGTCTTCCGGGCCGGATGGTCGGCCCAGCTCGGGCATTTCGACGGATTCCTGGCCCGCTCCGGCGGACGCGGGCGCGATGCCGGCGTCCAGGGATTTGTTGTCGCCGACCGCACACAGAGCGCCCAGCTCGACAAGCTCGTCCGGGCCTTGCGCCGGGAACGGCCGGTCACCGAGACCTATGGCTGGTTCCGGAGGAAAACCCGGATTCACAACAAGCCGCTGAAACATGTCATTGAACTGCCCCAGCATCAGGATTCGCGGCGGAGCCTGCTGATCCAGGCGGCCGATCTTTGTGCCTATGCTGTCTTCCAGAAGGAAAAGCCGTCGCTGGCGGTCAAGGCGAACAAGGGAGATGATCGGTTTCTGAAAGCCCTCGAACCGATTGTCGTCAAAGGGCCGGGCGTCAATGCCGATGGCGTCTTTATCGTCGAGAATGTCTGAAATCCGGGTGCCAGATATGCGAACGGGCGGCACATCTGCATAGCGACGGGCCGCCCGATCATTGCCTAACCGTGTCTGACCTGAGGGTCTGACGCAGCTCGCCAACAGTTTTTACCACAAGTGCCACTACGCTCAAAGCGGTTTCCGGAACAGCAATACAAAGCGGTCGGTATTGCCGCGAATCGACGCGTCAAAAACCGAAATTGTCCGGGGATCGTCCGGATTGGACAGGATGGCGGATTCTGCATCCAGCCGGAATCCGGCCGCCTCGATTTCCCCGCGGACGAAAGCTTCGCCGATCCGGTGATAATCCCCAACGACACTGTCCCCGGCACCGTCTTCGGCCCGATGGTCCACCACAAGGAACACACCGCCCGGGCGCAAGGCATTGTATATAGAGCGATTCATGGCGATCCGGTCTGCCCGGTCCGGCATTTCAACGCCGTCCTGTTGCCATGCCTGGTCATGATAGATCAACATCATGAAAACGGCATCCAGCTCGTTGTCATAGCCGTCGAGTATGGTGGGAACCGGGGAGATCAGCCGGGTGACATTGTCGCGCTCTTCAGCCAGCGCGATGATGGCCTCATCGGTCGCCGGAAAGCCCTCGACAAGCCAGTCCATATTCTCGGAGATGACTTCTCCGTCTGCGCCGACCGCGCTGGAGAGAATTCTGGAATAATAACCACTGCCCGCGCCAAGATCGGCCACGCGCCAGCCCGGTTGCACGCCCGCAAATGTCAGGATTTCTGCCGGATGCCGGCCGGCATCGCGTTGCATGTCGACTTCCGGGCGGGTGGAATCATTGACGGCTGTGACAATGTGCAAGGCAGGTTCAGCTGCACCTGCCCCTGCAGATTCTGCGGAAGGGGGTTCGGTCGCCGAACATGCCGCCAAACCCAGTAGTGATATCAATATTGTTGCAATTCTCATGAATGCCCCCGGATATTTGCAGGCCGCATCCTCTCCGGATTTCCGGTAATCACAAGCCGGGCGGCATGCACAGTTTCGTGAACACGGGGCGTGTTTTCCGGCAACTGACGCGAAATGCTTGCCATTAGCCGATGTGCGGCGTAGCCCTTCCTCCAGCTGTATGAAGAGGGATCGCCATGTTGTTGCATCAGTCCACCTGGCAGGAAGTCGAAGCCTATCTGGAGCATTCGCGGGGGATCATCATCCCGATCGGATCAACCGAGCAACATGGCCCCAACGGGCTTCTGGGTACCGATGCGCTGTGTCCGGAAATCATCGCGCATGAAGCCAGCGAAGCTTCTGACCTTCTGATCGCGCCGACCTTCAATGTCGGGATTGCGCAACACCATCTGGGCTTTACGGGTACCATCACGCTGCGGCCCTCGACCATGATTGCCGCGCTCCAGGACTGGATTGACAGCCTGGTCCGGCACGGGTTCGAACGGATCTATTTTCTCAATGGCCATGGCGGGAATATACCGACCCTCCAGGCCGCGATCGCCGAGAGTTATTCCAACTGGTCGCTAGCGGGCGAGCCCTGCCCCTACCGGATCCAAAGCCGCAACTGGTGGGATTTGCCGGGCGTGATGAAAGTCTGCCGCGATATCTTCCCGGTTGGCGACGGGTCGCATGCCACAGCGTCGGAAGTGGCGGTGACCTATTATGGCTATCCGGACTCTGTCAAACAGGTGGAGATGACGCCGAAAATCGCGCCGGAAGGCGATTTTGCGGATGCAGATGATTACCGGAAGACCTTTCCGGATGGCCGGATCGGCTCTGATCCGTCCCAGGCGACGCCGGAAAAGGGCAAAACCATAACCCTGGCTGCGCGCGATTCACTGATCACGGAAGCGACCGCCTTCTTCCGGGCCAATGACTAGCCGCCGGCAGATAATCGCCCTGGCCGGAGCCGCCTTTCTGGCCGCCTGCAGCCCGGCACCGCCCGGACCCGGTACCGAAACGCTGGCACATCTGCCTGAAGCGGTAAGCAATAATGCGGTTGCTGCAGCTATCGTCGATGGACGGATGATGGCCTATTCCTTTGCAGGGTTGCGTGCTGGAAAGACCTGGCAGGACCTGACTGCGGATGCCTATGCCTGTGATCTCGAAGCCGGGGACTGCCGTGAAATCGGCGGCCTGCCGGACGGGACGGGCCGGCTGGCGGCTGTTGCAGCGACCGCCGGCAATCAGATTTATGTTTTCGGCGGCTATACCGTCGCCGAAGACGGTTCCGAACGGTCAACCCCGGAAGTCTGGCAGTTTGATCCGCAGCGCGAGGCCTATGCCAGGCGGGCGGACATTCCCGTTCCCGTTGATGACAGCGTCGCGCTCGTCTATGCCGACCGCTATATCTATCTCGTCTCAGGCTGGCACGATAACGGCAATACCGACGCCGTACAGGTCTATGATACCGCCGAGGACCGGTGGTTTGCGGCCACAAGCTGGCCCGGAGCGCCTGTTTTCGGGCATGCGGGTGCTCTCATAGACAACCGGCTGCTGATTTGCGGCGGAGTGGAGGTGGTTCCAGCCGCAACAGAAGGCGCTCGGCGGACATTCGAGCTTTACGAAGCCTGCTGGTCGGGTGAGATTGACCTTGTCGATCCGGCCAGAATCAGCTGGAGCCATGCGGACCTTCCCGGCGCAGCGCGTTACCGGGCCGCGATGACCGGATCCGCCGAGACGGGCCGGTACGTCATTCTGGGCGGCGCCATAAACCCCTATAATTACAACGGTATTGGCTATGATGGTGCCGCTTCGGAGCCCATCGGCATGGTCATGCAGATCGGCGAGAGCGCTATCGGCCGCCAGGCTTCACCCGGGGGTCTGGCCACGATGGATCACCGCGGGCTGATCGGCTGGAATGGCGGATTTGTCACTTTGGGAGGCATGACTGGCGGGCAAGCCGTGACCGGAGAAGTCCGGATTACCTATCCCGATTAGACTGCAAAGATATCGTCTGCCTCGATCCGGACCGGAATCGCCGTGAGCGGATCCCCTGCCGGCCCCCCGGTGCAGGCACCGGACAAAAGCGCGAAAGTCGCACCGTGAACCGGGCAGATGATATGTTCCCCTTTGTGCAGAAAGACGCGGCCGTCTGGCAAGGACAGGGCGCGGCCGGCATGCGGGCAGATATTCACATAGCAGCGCACATCCCGGCCCCTGCGCACCAGAAACAATGGCGCACCGTCCCAGTCCGCTTCGCGCCCGCCCGGATCAGGCAGGCTGCTCAACCGTCCAAGCGGTGTTCCGGGCGGCGGCAACTCCATCAGTCTGGCTTGAAGTTGGCGATGACGGGTTTGAAGGCCGTAATTTCGACCGCATCGAAGAGTCCGGCTGCGGAATAAGGGTCGTCCTCCAGCCAGCTGGCAACGGCAGCAGGGCTGTCCATGTCGACCACAAGCAGGCTGCCGGCCATCTCTCCGGCTTCGGAAAGCAAGGGTCCGGCCAGCAAGAGCCGGTCACCGGCCGCTTGCAGAAACGCGATATGCGCCTGGCGGTTAGCCGTCCGGATGTCGAGCGCGCCCGGCCGGTCAATGGCACGTATCACGTAAGCCATCTAGTCTCCCTCGACGGTAAAGGGCCGGGACAGCAGCTGTTCCACGGCGTCATCGACGCTGACCCTACCAGCCAGTATCGCATTCATGGCCTCGCAGATCGGCATGTCCACACCCTGTTTTTCTGCCAGGGCCACAATCGCCGGAGCCGAGCTTACACCTTCGGTGACGGCTTTCCTGACCGACAGGACGCTTTCCAGTGTCTCGCCGCGCCCCAGCGCCATGCCGCAGGACATGTTGCGTGATTGCGGGGACGAGCAGGTGAGGACCAGATCCCCCAGCCCGCACAGGCCGGACAGGGTTTCGCGTTCGGCCCCCATGGCGACGGCCAGCCGCGTCATCTCGGCAAATCCGCGGGAGATGAGCGCCGCATGGGCCGATTTGCCCAGTTCGCGGCCCTCAACAATGCCGCAAGCAATGGCGAGCACATTCTTGACGGCCCCGCCGATCTCGGTGCCGATCAGATCGCCGGACCAATAGGGACGGAAGCGCGGCGTCCCGATGGCTTCCATCAGGGCATGACCCAGTGATTTATAGCTGGTGGCGAGCGTGACAGCTGTGGGCAAGCCCCTGGCCACATCGATGGCGAAGCTGGGGCCTGACAATACGGCCGGAATGGCCGCCGGAATTTCCTCGGCGAGCACTTCCGTCATCAGTTTCAGGGAGGATTGTTCGATGCCCTTGGCACAAAGCAGAATCGGCAAGGCTTCGGCGGCATAAGGCGCGAACTGTTTCAGAACGCCCCGCAAATGCTGCGCGGGCGCGACCGCCAGAATGGCTCCGCAGCTTTCCAGATCCGCCAGGTCAGCGGTCGCCCGTATGCGGGCGTGGAGCGCGACGTCCGGCAAATAGGCCGAATTGACGTGCTCATTGTTGATGGTGTCAGCAACTGTGTCTTCATGCGCCCAGAGGGTGACGTCCCGTCCGGCAACCGCCGCTGTCTGGGCCAGCGCCGTCCCCCAGGCACCGGCACCGATCACACCGATGGATTGATAATCGCTCATGCCTTGGGTCCTTTCCGGCCGGAGCCAATCGCCGGTTCCAGCTTCGCCGATTGTGCGTCCAATGGCCAGCGCGCGCGCGCGGGTGCGGACAATTCATCTGTCTGACCCAGGCGCAGCCGTTCGGCTCCCGCCAGCGCGATCATGGCCGCATTGTCCGTGCACCATTTCATGGGTGGGGCGATCAGCCGGAAGCCCTGCGTTTCCGTTACCTCCTCCAGCGCCGTGCGGACGGTCCGGTTCGCAGCCACGCCGCCAGCGACGACGAACGCATATTCGTTTATGTCAGGATATGTCTCCATGAAATATTTCATGGCGTTAGACGCACGGTTGGCAAGGGATCGCGCGATCTGGCGCTGCATGCCGGCCGCCAGATCGGCCTTGTCAGCATCTGTCGGAGTCTCCAGCCCATCCCAGATCTGACGCGCCGCCGTCTTCAGTCCGGCAAAGGAAAAGTCGAATCCCGGACGATGTCCGAGCGGCGTCGGCAACTCAAACCGGTCCGGATTGCCGGCCGCCGCCATTTTTTCCAGCGCCGGGCCGCCGGGAAATCCCAGCCCCATCACCTTGGCGGTCTTGTCGAAGGCTTCGCCGGCCGCATCATCGAGGGTCGAGCCGAGACGGTGATAGCGCCCGACCCCCTCAACCGTCAGCAATTGGGTGTGCCCGCCGGACACCAGTAACAGGAGATAGGGGAAGGCGAGCGGCGCGGACAGGCGCGGGGAGAGGGCGTGACCTTCGAGGTGATTGACCGCGATCAGCGGTTTGCCGGACCCCAGCGCCAGGCCTTTTGCCGTCATCAAGGCGGCCATCAGACCGCCAATCAGTCCGGGCCCGGCCGTGGCGGCGATCCCGTCAAGCTCTGCCAGGGTGAGGCCGGATTCGTCCAGAACGTCCTTCACCAGACCATCAATGACCTCGGCATGGGCGCGGGCGGCAATCTCGGGAACCACGCCGCCATAAGGGGCATGGGCCTCATTCTGGCCGCGTACATTTTCGGCCAGTACACTGGCCCTGCCATCCGTCTCGAGCCGGACAATCGCGGCAGCCGTTTCATCGCAACTGGATTCCAGGCCCAGAACAGTGAGGGCCTTGTCTTGCGCGAGCGGTGAAGAGGAGTCTAAGTCCATGCAGGTTCGATACTCTGCCTGAACAGGAAAAAGCAACGTGCCTTTGCGCCACCCCCTCCCGCTCGCAACGCGAAAATCCCCTCTGGCGCTGGCCCAGGCGCATCTGGTCCGGGATGCGCTCCTGGCAGCATTTGATTCCCCGCCGGATGACTTCCCCGTTCACGGTCTGGTTTCCACCGGTGACAAGCTGACGGACCGGAGGCTGATTGAAGCTGGCGGAAAAGGCCTTTTCACCAAGGAAATTGATGACGCCTTGCTGTCGGGAGCGGCGGCGATTGCCGTACATTCGATGAAGGATGTCCCCACCGAATTGCCGCACGGTCTGATTCTGGCCGCCATTCTGGAACGTGAGGATCCACGCGATGTGCTGTTGACTGCTGATGGCAGTGCGCAGCTTTCTGATTTGCCGCAGGGTGCCCGGCTGGGCACGGCCAGCTTGCGGCGGCAGGCCCAGGCGCTGGCCGTGCGGCCGGATCTGGACGTCGTCACCTTGCGCGGGAATGTGGATACGCGGCTCGGCAAGGTCCGCTCCGGCGAGGTCGATGCCACATTCCTGGCCCGCGCCGGGCTGAAACGCCTGGACCGGGCGGAGGGCGGGTTTGCACCCTGTGGCCTGGACACGATGCTTCCCGCAGCGGGACAGGCCGCCATTGGCCTGGTCATCCGCGCTGATGATGCCGATGCGGCGCAGGCTGTTGCGCCACTCAATCATTTGCCCAGCGCGCTGGCGCTACAGGCCGAGCGGGCTTTCCTGAAAGCGCTGGATGGCTCCTGCCGCACGCCCCTGGCCGCCCATGCCGTGCTTGAAGGTGACCGGCTGATTATCCGGGGCGAGGCCTTGCTGCCGGATGGCAGCGAACGCTGGCAGGATCAGCGCGAAGGCCCAATGGCCGATGCGGGCGATCTCGGCCGTGAGCTCGGCGAGGCCATCCGGCGGGCGGGCGGCGACAGGCTGGCGCGTGTGATTGCGGCATCATGAAAGTCCTGATCACCCGCTCCGAGCCCGGCGCGACGCGAACCGCCGAACAGGTCCGGCGGCGCGGCGCAGACCCGGTGATTGCGCCCCTGTTGCGGATTGAATTTGCCGACGAGATCGAAGCCGGTCTCAGCCGGATCAGCGCGCTCCTGTTCACCAGCCCAAATGGTGTGCGCGCCTGGCTCTCCGGCCGCAGCGAGACCGACCTGCCTGCATTCTGTGTCGGGGACGCGACCGCAAGGGCCGCTCTGGAGGCCGGGTTTTCCAAAGTCCGGTCGGCCGGCGGGGATGCAAATGATCTGATTGCCCTGTGCGAAGCGCGGCTGGTGCCGGGGCGCCATCGCCTGCTGCACCTGCGTGGCGCGCATGCGGCGGGCGATATTGCCGGCGCCTTGCAGGCGCGGGGCTTCGAGGTTGATGAAGCGGTCATCTATGAAGCGGTTGCCGAAACCGTGCTGCCCCCCAAAGCGGCGCAGGTGATTCGCCAGCGGGAACTGGCGGTGGCCCTGTTTCATTCGCCGCGGGCCGCGATCGCATTCACGGCTTTGGTGGAAGATGCGGACCTGACCGATTATCTCAACACCGTCATTGCGGTCACGATCAGCGCGGCGACGGCCAGCGGTCTGGTACGGTCGGACTGGGCCGCCGTGAAAGTGGCGGAAACGCCCGATGAAGCCGATATGCTGGGACGGATCGGTTTTGACGGATAGAATGACAGGCGTCAGCATGATTTCATTAAGGCGAATCAGCCACCGGCTGGATGGATATGAGTGATCCGACTGAACCCGAGCCCGTCGATGCCGAGTTTGAACCGGCCGATGATGCGCCGCAAACCCCCGCCAAGCGAAAGCCCGGCGGTATTGGCGGTTATTTCCTGACCTTCCTGATCGCCGCGCTGGCGGGCGGCGGGCTGGGCGGCTGGATTGCCTGGACGCTGGACCGCACGAGCGCCGAACCGGCCGGTATCAACCGGCTGGAGGCGCGTCTTTCCGAGCTGGAATCCGCGCCCGGGCCCGCCGTGTTTGATGCGTCCGGGCTGGAAGCCCGTCTTTCAGACCTGGAATCCGCGCCGGAACCCGATGCCATCGACCTGACCGCCATCGAGGCCCGGCTGGACGCGCTTGAAGCCGCGGCTTCCGCCGGTGCCGCCGATCCGGACCTGACCAATCGTCTGGCCGCGCTGGAAACGTCGGTGGAACAGAATGCGGCGCTGGCCCATCAGGCACTGGACCAGCTTGGCGCCTTGAGCGGCGGCGTTGACCCGGCCGTCCTGACGGCGCTGGATGCGCGGCTGTCGGCGCTCGAGACGGCGTCTTCTTCCGCTGATGTGATTGACCTCTCACCCATCGAGACCCGCCTGGCCGCGCTGGAATCCATCGAAATACCGGTTCAGGCCGATATCGCGCCGCTGGAGTCCCGGATTTCGGCTCTGGAAGCCATACCAGCTGCGGATCTGACCGGATTGACCGGGCGCATCGAAGCGCTTGAAAACCGGCTGGCAGAGCGTGCGGAACGCCGCGCGGATGGCGCAACATCCGACCGGCAGCTCGCAGCACGGTCGCTGGCGCTGGTGGCCCTGATCGAGGCGGCGCGAAGCGGGCAGTCCTTCGAGGCGGAACGCGCAGCGCTGGCGCGGCTCTGGCCCGGCCCGGCCGCGCTGGACGCGCTGGCTGTTCATGCCCGATCCGGCATGCCGGATCGCGAGACCTTGGCGAACACATATCCAAGGCAGGAGATGGAGGATGCCATCGGGACCAACCGGGTCTTTTTCGGCCTGATTGAAGTGCGCCCGTCTTCGGGCGGCGAGACCGGCCCTCTGGCGCGCGTTGCGCTGGCAAGTGAACGCCTTGACCGCGCGGACCTGGCGGGCGCTGTGCTGCTGACCGAGCAGCTGGAAGGTCCGGCGCTCGAGGCTGCACAGGGCTGGCTGGTTCAGGCACGCGCACGCCTGGCGACCGATGCCGCGCTGGATGACTTGCGGGCCGCATTGGCGGCCGAGGCGGAGGCCGACCCGACATGATCCGTCTTATCCTCGTCGTCATTGTCGTCATCATGGCCTCAGCGCTGAGTGTTTTCCTGACGCTCAATCCCGGCTCGGTCAGCTTCCAGTTCCTCGGGATTGAAGGGCAGATGCCGTTTGCCCTCGCCATCGGCCTGTTCCTGATTGCGACCTTCGCCATTCTTGTCGTCTGGCGGCTGATCCTGGGCCTCTGGACCGCGCCCGACAAATTCCGTCAGTTCAATCTGCGCCGCCGCAAGGAAAAGGGGTTTGATGCGCTGGAAAACGCGTTGATCGCCGCTGCCGCCGGTGAAGGCGAGATCGCCGTCCGTCAGGCGGCCCGCGCCGATGCCCTGCTGGACCGCCCCGCCCTGTCGCGCCTGCTGGCGGCCCGCGCTGCCGAAGCGGCGGGCAATCTTCCCGGAGCCGAGGCGCATTATGAAGCCATGCTGGAAGACCCGAAATCGAAACTGGTGGCCCAGCGCGGACTGGCCCAGATCGCCCATGAGCGCGGCGCGCATTCCGAGGCCGCAGCCTATGCCAAGGCCGCATTTGACCAATCCAGATCAGCCAGCTGGGCGTTCGACGCCCTGTTTGATGCACAAGTCGCCCAAGGCGACTGGGCCGCTGCACTGGACACGCTGAATGAAGGTGAGAAACGCCGCCGTATTCCGGTGGACCGTGCCCGCCGCCGCCGGGCCGTTTTGCTGACCGCCCGGGCCCTGGAATATGAAGCCAGTGAGCCGGAGACAGCGCGGTCACTGGCCGAGAAGGCCGTATCGGCCGCCCCGGGCTTTGCCCCTGCTGTTGTCCTCGCCGCCCGCTTGCTGGCCCCGGCTCGCCGGCACAAGCGCGCGGAAGAGCTGATCAAGGCCGCCTGGTCAACCGATCCTCACCCGGCCCTGGCGAGGGCGCTGGGTGATCTGCGCAAATCCGACACCAGAGCAAAGCGGGCCGAGCGCCTGCGCCTGCTGGCCGCGACGCGTCCCGAGCACCGCGAATCGAAGCTGCTGCTGGCCGAAGCGGCGCTGGATGCCTCGCAGACCGAGGCAGCACGCGCCGTGCTGGATCCGCTTTTGAACATGGGGACGCCGTCCGCGCGGCTGTGCGCGCTGGCGTCGCGGTTGGCCCGGCAGGAAGATGACGATGCGGCGGCCCGGCGCTGGATGACCCGCGCCTCGCATGCGCCCGGAGAAGCGGACTGGTCGGATATTGACGGAGAAGGCCGCGCCTTTTCCTATTCTCCGGAAGACTGGAAGCGGATGGTGTATGCCTATGGCGATGAAGGCCGCATGACCCATCCGCGCTATGAGCGCTTCGAGATTGCCGCCGGAGCTGTGCCGGAAAACGCGCTGCTGGAAGCGCCCAAGCCGGCCAGGAAGGCCGGCGCTGCGCCCGAATTCTATGCCGCCCCCCCTCCGCCCGATGATCCGGGCATTGATGAGGAAGAGGCATGACTCCCCTGATCGTCGCGGTCACCGGCGGCTCGGCTTCGGGCAAATCGACCTTTGCCGAAGCCTTGCGCCGGCACCTGGCCCCGTATGATGTCCGCCTGATCGGCGAGGATGAATATTATGGCGATCACGCGGACGAGCCGGGCTTTGATCCTCTGCGGTTCAATTTCGATGATGTGACGGCGCATGATCATGACCTGATGGCCGAGCATTTGCGCAAGCTGAAAGCCGGAAAGCCGGTGCATGCGCCACTCTATGATTTCCTGACCCACCGGCGGCTGGGCCAGACCCGCGAGATCAAGCCGGCGGATGTGATCATCGTCGAGGGCATTCATGTGCTCGCCGACCCGGAACTGCGCGAGCTCTATGATTTCTCAATCTTTGTTGATGCACCGGCCGATATCCGGCTTGCCCGCCGCCTGTTACGCGATGTGCGCGAGCGCGGCCGCAGCGTGGAATCGGTGGTGACGCAATATCTGCGGACCGTTCGTCCCATGCATCAGGCCCACACGGAACCCGGGAAAGCCATTGCCGACATGGTGGCCAATAATGACGCGGCCGCGGCGAGTCCGGAACTGGAAGCTCTATCCCCCTCCTTTGACCGCCTGGCGGCCCCGGCCGCCGCGAAAATCCGGGACTTGCTGGAGGCCCGGAAGTAGCGCATTTGGGATATTGCGGATTCACCCTTTCGCGGTTAGGTTCCGCCGCCTCATTTCGAGGGCCGCATTAGCTCAGCTGGTAGAGCAACGCATTCGTAATGCGTAGGTCGGGTGTTCGAGTCACCCATGCGGCACCATCCTTCGCTTGCTGCGCGAGCTTCGGCCAGGCAAGCCAGCAATTTGAACTCGAGCGAAGGATGTCACGCCATAGCTTTGGCGAAGGCGGACCCTGTCTCTCTGGCGCGGCCTTCCTCTTCGAGATTGGCGTTGGGGTTCGTGATCACATGATGCGCGCTCAAGGCTGTGACGTCAGCGGATAATCCTGACTGTCTCCATCCTTCGCCCGCCGAGCAAGCTTCGGCCCGGCAACACTATAACTGACACCACAGAAAAATCCGTTCTGCGGCGCAATGCCTCCGCCTTCCCTTGAGGGCCGGTCGACAATGTCGGGCCTTCCATTTATGCCTCCACCTGTGCGCTTGCCGGAGGGTCATCTTGCAGGACATGCTGAATTCACTCGGGCTGGATCAAACGGATATTGGCGCCACCGCCGCCCTGTCGCGGCTGCTGGCCGCCCTTCTGTGCGGGGGGCTGATCGGTCTGGACCGGGAGCTGCACCACCGGCCGGCCGGGCTACGGACCCATATGCTCGTGGCGCTGGCCTCAGCCCTGTTCACCCTCCTGACTTTCGAGATTGTTGCCAGCGTCGACCCCGGCAATGATTCGCTGGGTATTGATCCTGTCCGTGTGGTCGAGGCGCTGACCGCCGGGGTCGCCTTTCTTGCTGCCGGGACAATCATTGTGAACCGGGGTGATGTTC
>WGNH01000041.1 GCA_016124665.1 Alphaproteobacteria bacterium
CAGGAGGGCGGCGCAGCAGCAGCGACATTTGACGATAAGAAACCGCTTGTTTGGACAAATCATCATAAATAATCAGGCAGTGCATACCGTTATCACGGAAAAATTCACCCATCGCGCATCCGGTGTACGGTGCGATAAACTGCATCGGTGCAGGCTCGGAAGCTGTCGCAGCAACAACGGTGGTGTATTCCATCGCGCCGTTTTCCTCGAGCGTTTTCACGATCTGGGCAACGGTGGAGCGCTTCTGACCAATGGCGACATAGACGCAGTAGAGCTTCTGGCTCTCGTCATCGCTTTCATTGATCTGTTTCTGGTTCAGGATGGCGTCGATTGCGATCGCGGTCTTGCCGGTCTGGCGGTCGCCAATGATCAGTTCGCGCTGGCCGCGGCCGATCGGGATCATCGCATCCACGGACTTGATACCGGTCGCCATCGGCTCGTGCACGGATTTGCGCGGAATGATGCCCGGTGCCTTGACGTCCACACGGCGGCGCTCGGTGGCATCGATCGGACCCTTGCCGTCAATCGGCTCGCCCAGCGCGTCAACGACACGGCCGAGATAGCCCTTGCCAACGCCGGTGTCGACGATGGAGCCGAGGCGTTTCACCGTGTCGCCTTCTTTCAGGCCGCGGTCTTCACCGAAGATCACGCAACCGACATTGTCGCGCTCCAGGTTCAGGGCCATGCCCTTGACCCCGCCCGGGAATTCCACGAGCTCACCGGCCCGGACCTCGTCGAGGCCGTAGACACGGGCGATACCGTCACCAACGGACAGGATCTGGCCCACATCCGAGACTTTCGCGTCGGCGCCGTAATTCTTGATCTGGTCTTTCAGGATTGCGGAAATTTCCGCAGCACGGATGTCCATGGCGTCACTAAGCCTCTTTCATCGCTGTCCGGAGCCCATCGAGCTTGGTCCGAAGTGAGGAATCATACATGCGCGAACCGACCTGTACGATCAGTCCGCCGAGAATATCCGGATTCTCATGAGCCCGGACGTCAACTTCACGCCCGAGGGCGTGTTTCAAGGACGCTTTCAGAGCGTCGATTTCCTTGGCTGACAGCTTCGATGCTGTCGTGACATCAGCCGATGCCACACCACGCGCCTGCGCGGCGAGATGTGCATAGGCAGATGCGATATCGGAAAATGCCTCGGCGCGGCCATTGTCGGCGGCGACCATCAGCGCGTTTTTCGTCATTGTCTGGAAGCCGACCTTGTCCGACAGGGCGGCAATGATACCGGCCTTTGCACCGGCATCGACCATCGGGCTTTTCAGGGCCGATGATAATTCGGCGCTGTCACTCAGAATGGCCGATAGCGCGGCCATATCGGCCTCGATCTTGTCCGCCAGGCCGGAGTCCGAAGCCAGCTCGAACAGGGCGCTGGCATACCGTCCGGCTGCGCCGGTGATTGTCGCGTGATCGCCACTCATCGGATCGTTCTGTTGCCTGCCTTTGCCGATTGTGCTGGCGAGTCGATTGGATCAACCACCAAACACTTGAGAAAATTGCGAAATTCGGAGCACGCTTTCGCCGTCAAGACGCGCGCTTCTCCAGTTGCGCGCCCGCTTAGCATAGGGGCTTATCAGCGGCAACCCGCTTGCGTCATTATCGGCATGGCTTGATTGAAAGGCAAAAAGGCGGAAAGTGCGACCGGGGCGTTCGGCATGCACGACGGGGAGAGTGGCATGCATGATATCGGGGTGATCGGCCTGGGAGCCATGGGGCTTGCCAGTGCGTGGGCGGGCGTCCGCGCGGGGGCCGCTGTCATTGCGTTCGATGCTTTCGGACCGGGCCACACTCATGGCTCCAGCCATGGCGAAACCCGGATGATCCGGCGAATCTACAGCGAAGGGCGCGTCTATATGCCCCTGCTGGAGCAAAGCTACGCGTTATGGAGCAAACTCGAAGCCGAGTCCGGAGAGCGGCTGTTCCACCAGACAGGCGGCCTGGATATCGCGCCGGACGGTCATGCATTGCTCAATGAATCCCGCGCCTGCGCCGACACCTACAGCCGCCCCCATATCTTCATGGATTCCAGGACGGCCAATGATTGCTGGCCGGCGCTTGATCTTCCGGAAAATTGCGGGGTCATAAAATCTCCTGAGAGCGGCGTGCTGATGAGCGATGCCGCCAACGCCGCCCTGGCCCGGCTGGCGCGTGCAGGCGGTGCGCGGCTCAACTGGAATACACCGGTCTCTTCCGTGCAACCGGACGGGGACGGATTCATGATCATCACGCCGGAGGGCAAATTCCCAGTGCGGCGGGTGATCAATGCTGCCGGCCCGTGGGCTGATGAATTCAGCCCCGGCCTGGACGAGGTTATCCGTACAGAGCGGCAGGTGATCGGTTATTTTGACGGTCCGCCCGGTGATGTGCCGCCCTTCCAGCGTGTTCTGGATGATGGGCGCCGCCTCTATCTTTTACCGGCCGGAACGCCGGGACGATGGAAATTCGGTCTCTATCATCACCGGCAGCAGGCCGGGCCGGAGTTTCGCGGTGCCAGTGAGGTTGATGCCGAGGACCGCCGGTTACTGACAGCCTGTCTGAATACCGTATTGCCCGGATGTCCGCCGCCTGACCGGTTCGAGGTCTGCCGCTTTACCAATACCGCCGACACGCGCTTCATCCTTGACCGGGATCCGGAACAGGCGGGCATGGTGATTCTCGCGGCCTGTTCCGGGCATGGCTACAAATTCGCGCCCGCAACGGGCGAAGCTGCCGTGGCATTGGCGCTGGATGCGCCGCTGCCGGTGGACCTGACGGCCTTCACGCTAGCGCGGCAATTGCGGCGTTAGGCTCTGGTCTGCCGGGCGCGGCGGGCAAGAATGTTCAACACCTCGACCAGCAGCGAGAAGGCAATGGCAAAGTAGATATAACCGCGCGGAATGTGGAAGCCGAGCCCGTCCGCGACCAGCGCCACGCCGATCAGCAAGAGGAAGGACAAAGCCAGCATTTTCGTCGTCGGATGGCGCTCGATAAAGCGGCCCACTGTTCCGGCGGCCATGATCATGACGCCAATGGCCACGACGACGGCCGCGATCATGATCGTGATGCGGTCCGTCATACCCACGGCGGTAATGATCGAATCGAGCGAGAAAACGACGTCAATCAGGGCAATCTGGGCGACGGCTCCGGTGAAGCTCGCCACGGCGATGGACGTTCCGGGCGCGTGTGCCGGCTCCATGGAGTGGTGAATCTCCAGTGTCGCTTTGACCAGCAGGAAGAGGCCGCCGCCGATCAGGATGATATCGCGCCAGGAAAAACCGTTACCGAACAGGCTGAGTATGTCGGCTTCCAGCCGCGCCAGCCAGACCAGCGTGAACAGCATGATGATGCGGAAAATGAGGGCGAGGCCCAGCCCGATCTGGCGGGCCAGGGCGCGGCGGCTCTCTTCGAGCCGCGATGCGATGACGGCGATGAAGACGATATTGTCAATGCCCAGAACGATTTCGAGGAAAGTCAGCGTGGCAAAGGCCATCCAGACTTCCGGAGATGTCAGCATTTCAATCATCGCGCATCGCCGTGCCGGTCAAACAAAACTGTAGGGTTCAATATCTATTGTAACGCGGACCGATGAAACCGGTTTCATGTTTTTCTTCCACGCCCACAGCCAGGCTGAAAGATCGACATCCCGGTCGGCGCGGACCAGCAGGCGGCGGCGGTGCCAGCCGCGCACCATGCCATAGCGTGGCTCCGCCGGGCCCCATATCTTTATGCCGTCCGCATCGGGCGCGTTCCGGGCCCAGTCTTTTGCGACCGCATCGGCCTGTGACGGGTCCTTCGAGGAAATGATGATCGCCGCCAGACGTCCATAGGGCGGCAGGCCCAGGGCTTCACGGGCCATGGTTTCGGCCTCCATGAAGCGGTCACGGTCCCCGGCCACCAGAGCGGCGATGGCGTCATGCTCCGGATCATGGGTCTGCAGCAGCGCCCGCCCGGGCCGATCAGCGCGGCCGGCCCGGCCAGCCACCTGCACCAGGGTCTGATAGGTCCGCTCGCCAGCGCGCGGATCACCACCCGCGAGGCCGAGATCGGCATCGACCACACCGATCAGGGTGAGATTCAGGAAGTTGTGACCCTTGGCCGCGATCTGGGTGCCGACCAGAATGTCAATCTCGCCGCGTTCCATGCGATCGATCAGCGCCAACAGTTTTTCGGCGGAATGGGCGGTGTCGGAGGAGAGGATTTCGACCTTGGCCTCCGGGAAACGGACCCGGGCCTCTTCGGCCACTCGCTCGACGCCCGGCCCGACACTGGTCAGGGAATCGATGGCCCCGCATTCCGGGCATTTGTCCGGACGCGGCATGGAAAACCCCGTCAGATGACAGATCAGCCGCCCGGTATAGCGGTGCTCGGTGAGATAGGCGTCGACCTCGGGCGATTTCATCCGGTGACCGCAATCGCGGCACAGGACCAGCGGCGCATAGCCCCGGCGATTGAGATAGAGCAGGACCTGCTCGCCGCGGCCGAGCGTTTCGGCCATGGCCTCGACCAGCGGATCGGAGAGCCACAGCCCCCGTTGAGGCCGGTGCTGGCGCAGATCAATCGTGGTGACATCAGGCAGGACCGCCTTTCCGATGCGGTCAGGCAGCTGGATATAGGCATAGCGCCCGGCCCGGGCATTCGCGAGGCTTTCAATCGAGGGCGTCGCCGAGGCCAGAATGACCGCCGCTCTTGAGGCGCGGGCGCGCACAACGGCCAGATCGCGGGCCTGATAATGCAGCCCGTCGCCCTGTTTATAGGTCGCATCATGTTCTTCATCGACCACGATGAGGCGCAGATTCTGGAAAGGCAGGAAGAGCGCCGAGCGCGCGCCGATGACAATGCGGGCGCGATTTTCATTGACCTCGCGCCAGATGCGGCGGCGCTCTTTCGGCCCCTGACCGGAATGCCAGAGAGCCGGTCCGGCGCGGAAGCGCTCCATGAAACGGGCGGTCACCGCACGGGTCAGGGCGATCTCGGGCAGGAGGACGAGGATCTGGGCGTCGCTATCCTGCCGCAGCGCATGGGCAATCGCGTCAAAATAGACCTCCGTCTTGCCCGAACCGGTCACGCCATCAAGCAAGGCGGCCTGAAACCCACCGGCGTTGATCATGCGCTTGAGCTGATTGGCGGCCTCGGCCTGTTGTGGGACCAGTTCGACACCCGGCCCGTCGGGATCGGGCGCTTCAAACGGCGGGTCGGCCGGTCGCTCGATCCGAGTGAGTCCGCCTGCCTTGGCTAGGCCGGTAACGACACCGGGCGTCACGCCGGCCAGCCGCGCCAGTTCCGCGGCACTGTCCGGACCATGATCGAGCACGGCGCGCAGAACCCTCTCTCGCGCTTCAGTCATACGTGTGGGGCGTTCAGCGGCCGCCTCAAACCGCAGCTCGGTGGGCGATGGCATGAGCGAATCCTCGCTCCGCAACACCATGCGCAGAATGATGCCCGGCCATTGCACCAGATAGCGCGCCGACCAGTTCACGAACTCGATCATCGCTTCGGAAAGCGGCGGCGCATCATAAACGCTTTCCACACTTTTCAGATTGCGGCTGCCATCATCGGAGGTCAGCGCCCAGACCACACCACGTGCCGAGCGTTTGCCCAAAGGCGCCCGGACATGATCGCCGACACGCAGCTCCATATCTTCGGGCACCGCATAATCGAACGGTTCCGGCAGGGGCATCGGAAACAGTATGGACGCCTTGGCTTTGAGGGTGGGCGCGCGACTCATGGAGCCTATAGTGAGCGCTCGACCTGCTTCTGCAAATGCTTTTGCCCGCGTTTACGGAACGCCAAGGCCTGTCTGCTAGACAGGCCTCAATACAAATCCGAAAACGGATGGTGGGACATTGACAGATTTTACGACACAGCCGGGCGCTGCGCCCGATGCGATGGATCGCGCCATGCTGCGCCAGATGCTGATAGAAAACCCGGACTGGGTCCGTGAGGATGCCGAATTGCTCTCGCATATCGCCGGGGCAGCGGCGGCTGAGGGTGTGGCCGATCTCGGATTCGTGGTGCGCGAGAAACTTCTGCACGAGGTCCGGACGCTGAAACAGCAGCAGCGCGCCATCGCCGACCATGCTCGCAACAATCTGGCATTGCTGGCACGGACGCAGGCCTTTGTGCTGTCGCTGATGGAATGTGACGATCTGGATGCACTGGATTACACGCTGGCCTGGGAAGCTTCGGCGGCGTTGGGCGTCGATAAGGTCCGTCTGTTCCTGGAAGGCGGAACACCGATGATTGTCTCGGAATCGATTCACGCCTGCGGGTACGGGCTGGCGGACGAGTTGCTGGGCGATGAAAATGATTTCACC
This sequence comes from Alphaproteobacteria bacterium, assembly GCA_016124665.1. GTDB lineage: Bacteria > Pseudomonadota > Alphaproteobacteria > Caulobacterales > Maricaulaceae > Hyphobacterium. The sequence goes on from WGNH01000041.1 coordinate 6,306, forward strand.
GGTGCCTGCGCGCCGCGGACCTCGCGCACGCTGTATGGTACAGACATGGGCAGCCATGCCCTGTGCCGGATCCATGTGTCGGGGCGCACGGGCCTGCTCGCTTTGGCGGCGAGCGAGGCCGATCAGTTTCATTCCGGACAGGGCACGGAAATCCTCAACTTTACGGCCCGCGCCGTTGAACGCCTGCTGGATCGATGGCTGAGCGCGATCTGACCCTTTCCGCCGATGACGCGCTGAAGGACTGGCTGGGCTATCTGGCGGGGGAAAAACGCTACAGCCCGAAAACGCTGGAAAGCTATGGACGGGATGTCTCGGCCTTTCTCGACTTTCAATTCGCCCATCGCGGCGAACGCCTGACTCTTCGACACCTCGGCGATCTCAAGGCCACCGACTTTCGCGCCTGGCTGGCCGATCGGCGGCGTGATGGCGTCTCCGCCCGTTCGCTGGCGCGGTTCCTTTCGTCAGTGCGCAGTTTCTATCGCTATCTGGAACAGCGCTGCGGTGTATCCTGCAGCGCGCTCGGGCTCGTCGAAACGCCCAAAGTCCCGCGCGGCCTGCCCAAGCCGGTGAGCACGGATGCGGCCCGTCAGATGATTGCCGAGACTGGTGCGCGTGACATGCCGGACTGGATCGCCGCCCGCGACGCGGCGGTTCTGCTTCTGCTCTATGGATGCGGGCTGCGGATCAGCGAAGCGCTGGCGATCACGGTGGAGGACTTGCCACTCGGCGATGTCTTGCGCGTGACCGGCAAGGGCCAGAAAACGCGGCTGGTGCCCGTCCTGCCGGCCGTCCGCGAGGCGATGGCGGCGTATGCCGCGCTCAGCCCGCTCAGCCCGGATCCCGGCGAGCCGGTCTTTCGTGCCGTGCGGGGCGGGGCACTCGGCGCGCGCGCAGTACAGGAGTTGGTGGTCAATCTGCGGTCCCGCCTCGGACTGCCGGCCAGTGCGACACCGCATTCCCTGCGCCACAGCTTTGCCACCCACCTTCTGGCGGGCGGCGGCGATTTGCGCACGATTCAGGAATTGCTGGGACATGCCAGCCTGTCGACCACGCAGGTTTATGCCGCGGTTGAAGGCGCGCATCTGACGGCGGTTCATGCCGCTGCGCATCCGCGTGCGAGACGGCGCTGAGACCGAGATTGCCCTGACTTGCCCTTGCCCCGGGCCTGCTGCCCCTCTCTCTATCAGGCTCCACCCGGAAAGCAGTGCTACCAGCCGTGCCGGCCGCGTTTTCAGACTCGCCCGGCCTCGCCTTTTCTCCTCCTTCCGTCCGCCGCTTCTCACCCCTCTTGCATCCCGCTCCATATCTGTTACTTTGATTTTTAAAGTTCTTTGGAGGAAATAATGACAGACACAAACAAGCCGGATCTGAACTATCTGCGCAACGTGGCCGAATCCGGCGAACAGGCTCCGCTGATCGGCGGGCGATTTCTGGTGATTTGGGGTGGACTTGCCGTCATCGCGTGTGTGGCGCACTGGGCGATTCTGGCGGGTGTGATTCCGGTCGAGCCCCAATATGTCGGGGCCGTCTGGCTGGGTTATGGCGTCATTGGATTGTTGGCCAATTTCGTTGCGGCCCGTGGATTATCGGGCAAACCCGGCATCGGCTCGATCGGGAACCGCGTGAACCGTGTCACCTGGCAATATGTCGGAATTGGTATCGGCCTGTATTTCGCGGGCGTTGTGTTTTCCGTGACCGCACTCGATGCCTCACCCGTCCTGTTCGATTCCATCCTGACGATTGCCTTGTTCGGATATTCCATCGCCTTTGCCGTCACGGCTGCCATCTCCTCTGAAAAATGGCTGTACGGACCGGCCTGGATGTCGATTGCCGGGGCCGCTTTTTCGCCGGCGTTTTACGGCCGGCCCGAGCTTTATCTTCTGATCGCAGCAATCATTCTGTTTGCGGCGGTCGTGCCGGGAATACGGATGATGGGCAAGGAGCCCGCTTCCAGCGATGAATGAGTCCGACTTCAACGCCGCCGCACTGGACGAAATCATTCACGGCAAATTGCGTCTGGGCATCATGGCCTATCTGTCAGCGGTCGAGCAGGCCAGCTTCACCGAGCTGAAACAGAAGACGGACGCGTCCGACGGCAATCTGTCTGTCCATATGCGCAAGCTGGAAGAGGCGGGCTATGTCTCGGTCGAGAAGCGGTTTGCCGGACGGCGGCCGCTGACGACGCTGAAACTCACTGCAGCCGGACGCAAGGCCTGGATCGCCTATCTGGATGAATTGCGGCGGCTGACCGGCGGTTAGGCCGCGGCCCGTTCCGGCTGCAGGGCGAAACGGACGATTTTCACGCCATCTTTCTCGCGTGTGCCGGTCTCGGAAAATCCGGCCTTTTCCAGCACGCGCTGCGAGGCGATGAGGTGCGGCAGGGTATCGGCAATCACTTCCCGGACCTGCCCGGTGGAAAATGCCCAGTCCACCAAAGCCTGCACCGCTTCGGTCGCCAGCCCCTGCTCGCGGAAAGAGGTCAGCATGGAATAGCCGATCTCGACACTGCCTTTTTCATCCGGCGGGCCCTTGAAGCCACCGCCGCCAACAAGCCGATCCTTGCCACCAACAAAATCCGGCCAGATAAAGACCCAGAAATACCAGCCGGCATCATCCGGATTGGCCTTCAACCGGTCCTCTGTCCATTCCATGGCGGCCCTGTCCATATGGTCCGGCGGCCAGCTGGCCTCGGACTGAACATTGAGTGCAGCGAAAAAGGCGGCCGGATCCCGTGTTTGTAATCCCGCCAGCCGCGCATCGAGCGCCACCAGTTTCAACCGGTCTGCCTTGACGTCCAGCATAAGGAATATCCTGCACAATCAGCGGCCCGCCTTGTGCGCACCGCAGCCAATTTTCAATGTCCGGTCACGGATCAATCCGCCGCTGAAACGGTGATCCGGCAACATCCAATATAGCATGAATTGCTGATTCGCGGCCTGAACTTTTCGTCAGACAGGCGCTTTTACGCCTGCATCGTCCAGCCTTCGACGCCCATGGACGCCTGCCGGATGGCTTCCGTCATGGTCGGGTGAGGGTGGGAGGTGCGGGCGATATCTTCCGACGACGCTCTGAATTCCAGCGCCAGGCAGAGCTCGGCGATCATCTCGCCAACGCCCTTGCCGATCATGTGTGCGCCGAGCAATTCGTCGGTCTCCGCATCCGCCAGCAGCTTCACCATGCCATCGGTTTCATGGTTTGCGCGGGCGCGGGAATTGGCCATGAAGGAGAATTTGCCGGTCTTGTATTTGCGGCCCTCGTCCTTGAGCTGCTCTTCCGTCGCACCCACCGAGGCAATCTCCGGATTGGTATAGACGACGCCCGGAATGGCCCCGTAATTGACATGCCCGGCCTTGCCGGCAATGCGTTCGGCACAGGCTGTGCCTTCATCCTCGGCCTTGTGGGCCAGCATCGGGCCATGGGTGCAATCCCCGACCACCCAGACGCCATCCGCGCTGGTCCGGAAATGATCATTCGGAATGAAGCCGCGCTTGTCGGTTTCAATGCCAACCGTCTCAAGCCCCAGCCCTTCGGTGAAGGGACGGCGGCCAATGCAGACGATAGCCACATCTGACTCGAAGGACTTTTCCTTGCCCCCGTCTGCGGCTTCGGTTGACACCGTCAAACCCGCATCGGTCTTGTCGATGCCGGTGACCTTGCGCGAGAGTTCGAAGGTAAAGCCCTGCTTCTTGAAAATGCGCTGGGCCTGCTTGGCGATTTCGGCATCCATTCCGGGGAGAATGCGGTCGAGATATTCGATCACGGTCACTTGGGACCCCAGACGCCGCCAGACAGATCCCAGCTCCAGGCCGATAACCCCTGCGCCAATGAGGACGAGTTTTTTGGGAACCTCTTTCAGTTCCAGCGCACCGGTGGACGAGACAATGCGCTCCTCGTCAATCTCGACGCCGGGCAGAGGCGTCACCTCCGAGCCCGTGGCGATCACGATGTTTTTCGTCTCGAGCGTCTGCTTGCCGTCGGGCCCGTCGACCTCGACCTTGCCCTTGCCGGCAATGCGCCCGGTGCCGCGGATATGGTCGACCTTGTTCTTCTTCAGAAGGAAGGCGACGCCTTCGGTCAGGCCCTTCACGGCCTCGGCCTTGCCTTCCATCATTTTCGGCAGATCATAGCTCAGCCCGTCGACCTTGATGCCCAGCCCCTCGAAATCCTTCGCGGCAGCTTCATATAATTCCGATGAATGCAGCAAGGCTTTGGACGGAATGCAGCCGACATTGAGACAGGTGCCGCCCAGCGTCTCGCGCTTGTCGATGCAGGCGGTTTTCAGGCCCAGCTGCCCGGCGCGAATGGCGCAATTATAACCACCCGGTCCGCCACCGATTATGACGACATCATAGACTTCGGACATGGGGAAGCTCCTGAACTGGATGAAACGGGACGCGTTTGCGATTCACGCTCGTTTAGCGCCAATCCAGACACGCTTCCACCCCTGTTTAACGCTCGATCTTGACAGTAGTTGAATATTAAATTATTAATAGTTTAGCGTTTAATTATTGAGGTCTGTCATGTCATCCTCCCGCCGCCGCTTTCTGCAGATTCTTGGCAGTTCGGCCGTCATTTTGGCGGCGGCCGGAACCGGTTTTGTGATGACCCGGGAACCGGTTAGCGCGCGCGCACCCTGGCGGAATGCGGGGCAATATCCCGACCCCATGCGACGCGCTTTGTCCTGGGCCATTCTCGCCCCCAACCCCCATAACCGGCAACCCTGGATCGTCGACCTGATCAGCGAAACCGAGGCGGTGCTTTATTGCGATCCGGACCGCCGGCTTCCCGCCACCGACCCTTATGACCGCCAGATCACGATCGGTCTGGGTTGTTTTCTGGAACTCTTCCGGCAAGCCGCTGCCGAGGACGGCCTCAACGCAGGGATCGAGCCTTTTCCTGATGGCGGGAATGAAACGCATCTGGATGCGCGCCCGGTAGCCCGTTTACAACTCACCGAAGGAGCAATGCCCGATCCCCTGTTTGCGTTCGCGCTCGACCGTCACACCAATCGCAACCCATATGACACGGACCGGCCCGTGCCACAGGCCGCCCTTGACACGATGACCGTTGCATCGGGCGGTCAGCTCACGTGTGGCTATTCTGCCGGGGGCACGCAACGGGATCGACTGCGGTCGCTTTGTTGGGCGGCGAGCGAGATCGAGCAGACGACGGCACGGACATGGCAAGAAAGCCTCGACCTGATGCGAATCGGCAAACGCGAAATCAACGCCAATCCTGATGGCATTGCGATACCGGGAGCCAGTATGGAAATTCTGAATGGTGCCGGGCTCTTCACCCGGACCACACTGGGTGAGCCAGGCAGCATCGCCTATCAACAAAGCCTTGATATGCAGCGCGGCTGGGCGGAAACAGCCATGGCCTTCTTCTGGATGAGCACGGAAGGCAATTCGCGGTTGAATCAACTGGTTGCCGGACGCGGATTTCTGCGGGCTGCACTGGCGGCGACACAGGATGGGCTTGTGTTGCAGCCGATGAGCCAGTCGTTGCAGGAATACCCTGAGATGGCGGCGCTGTATGAAGAGGTCCACCGTGCGCTGGCACCGGAGGGGCACACGCTGCAAATGCTGGTCCGGCTCGGCTATGCGCGCGCCGTTGCACCGTCACCGCGCTGGCCAATGGAGACTCGTCTGCGTCAGACGGTCTAATCTGGGCGCATGAGCGAATCACCCGCCACTCCCGATGCCATTTATGAGGCCCTGCTCCAGATCGCCATAATCGACCAGCTCGCCTCGACAGCCTTCGAGCGCGTCCTGCCGGACGGGCTGAAGCTGTCGCAGTTCGGTCTTTTATCGCACCTGTCCCGAATGGGGGGGCAATGGAGTCCGGCGCGGCTCGCCAACGCCATGCAGGTCACCCGCGGGGCGATTACCAATACGATTCACCGGCTGGAAAAACGCGGGCTGGTTGCGATCGAGGCCGACCCGTCGGACGGACGGGGCAAGCTGGTCTCGATCACGCCGGCGGGCACGCGAATGCAGAAAAAGGCGGTCGAAACGGCCCTGCCGCATTTTGCTTTCCTGTCGGAGCGTTTCTCTCAGGCGGACATGATGACCGCCCTGCCTTTCCTCAATGCACTTCGCGAATCTCTCGACCGGGCGAGAGACTGAGGCACTCCACCCGGCCTATTCAAGAATGCCGCCGGCACTGGCCGACCGGGCCAGCCAGAAAAAGCCGAGAATGGACAGGAAGATGACGCCGGAGAAGATCACCGATCCGATACCGCCCATCATTTCCATCGCATTGGTGAAGCCATAGCTGTAAATGGCTCCGATGACGAAGCTGATCAGGCTGATGAGGAACAATAGCGACGCTGCCTTCTTCCGCATCAGCAGAAGCACGGCACCGGCGACAGCGCCCCAGACCGATATCGCCCAGGTCGCGACATACCAGGCCGGAAAGCCGTAGAAATAGGCGAGCTGTTCCTCGGTGAAGGCCGACATGTAGAAATCGAGCCGCAATTGTGTGGCGCTGTAATCAAACGCGCCCATGGCAAACCATAGCAGGCCGATCACAGACAGAATCCAGAACCAGACGGGTGTTTTTGTGCGTGTATCAGACATGATTGACCCTCCCCTGAAGCCGGCAAGTTAGCGCGAAATCCCTTCTTTGGGGAGGGGTTTCTCCCCCGCGAGCGGGGGAGGGCTGCGATCAGATATCAAACAAAAGCCGCTGCGGGTCCTCGAGGGCTTCCTTGACGCGGACGAGGAAAGTGACCGCTTCCTTGCCATCCACGATGCGATGATCATAGGACAGGGCCAGATACATCATCGGGCGGATCACCACCTGACCATTCTCGGCCACCGGACGCTCCTGGATCTTGTGCATGCCCAGAATGCCCGATTGCGGGGCGTTGAGGATGGGTGTGGACAGGAGCGAACCGAAAATGCCGCCATTGGAGAGGGTGAAGGTAGCGCCCTGCATCTCGTTAATTGAGAGCTTACCATCGCGCGCCTTGGTGCCGAGTTCGATGATCTTCTTTTCGATATCGGCGAGCGACATCTGGTCAGCATCGCGGACCACCGGCACGACCAGGCCGCGCTCGGTCGAGACCGCTACGCCCATGTCGTAGTAATTCTTGTAAACAATCTCGTCGCCATCAATCTCGGCATTGACGTTCGGGATTTCCTTCAGCGCATTGACACAGGCCTTCACGAAGAAGCTCATGAAGCCGAGCTTCACGCCGTGCTTGGCGACAAAGGCGTCCTGATGGGTCTTGCGCGCCTTCATGATGGCGGACATGTCCGCCTCGTTGAAGGTGGTGAGCATGGCGGCGGTGTCCTGCGCCTCTTTCAGTCGGCGGGCGATGGTCTGGCGCAGGCGGGTCATCTTCACCCGCTCCTCACTGCGATCGCCGGACTCAGGTGATGAAGGCTTGTCCTTGTCCTCAGGCTTGGCCGCCGGTTCGGGGGAACGGGCGCCGGCCTCGACGGCTTTCAGGGCATCGCCCTTGGTGACCCGGCCGTCGCGGCCCGTGCCCTCGACCTTTGCCAGATCGAGATCGTTTTCCTCGGCGATGCGCGCTGCCGACGGCATGGCCTTCGCTTCGGACGAAGAGGCAGGCTTATCGTCCGTCTTGCCTTCCGCTTTGGCGTCTTTTTCCTGTTGATCCTTTTCCGGCGCATCGGCTTTCGCCGCGCCGCCTTCCCGGATGCGGGCGATGACATCGCCGGGCGCGACCATATCGCCCTCTTCGGCCTTGCGCTCTTCCAGAATGCCATCCACCGGGCATGGCACTTCAACGGCGACCTTGTCGGTCTCGATCTCGACCAGCGCCTGGTCCTTCTTCACCGCCGCGCCGACATCGACCAGCCAGGCACCGACCGTGCCTTCGGAGACGCTTTCCCCCATTTCCGGGATTTTGGCATCGACGAGGCTGCCATCGCTGTCTGAACCCTCCCGGGCGGCATCGTCATCTTTTTCCCCGGAATCGTCATCCGCGGAGGCCTCATCCCTAAAATCTTCATCCCCGGAGGCCTCATCAGTAGATTCGTCCTTTCCGGTTTCCTTACCGGACTCGACAGACTTGCTGTCGTCGCTGTCCTTGCTGTCGTCGTCTGACGCCTCGTCCTCCCCGGACGAGTCACCGGAGTCTGCCGCTTTTTTGCCTTCGCCGCTGTCTTCGCCCACAACCGCCAGCCGGGCGCCGATTTCAACCGTCTCGCCTTCAGCCGCGACGATCTGGGTCAGGATACCATCTTCCTCGGCCCGCACCTCGATGGAGACCTTGTCGGTCTCCAGCTCGACCAGAATGTCGTCTTTCCGGACGGTGTCGCCTTCGGAAAAATTCCAGCTGCCAACCGTGGCTTCGGAGACGGATTCACCCAGTTCGGGGACGTTGATATCAGTCATGGCTTTCGTGTCCTTCGTATCGGGATCAGGCGAGCGCTTCGTCGATCAGGGCGGATTGTTCGGATTTGTGTGCCGCGGCGGTGCCGGCAGCGGTCGAGGCGGCGGCCGAGCGGCCGGCATATTTCGGACGGGCCTGCTGGCTGCCGGTCTGCATCAATACCCAGTCCAGAGTCGGCTGGATAAAGGTCCAGGCCCCCATATTCTGGGGTTCCTCCTGACACCAGACCAGTTCGGCATTCGGGAAACGCTGGAATTCCAGCAGCATGGAGCGGGCCGGGATGGGATAGAATTGCTCGATCCGCAGGAGATAGACATCATCAATGCCCTTTTCCTCGCGCGCCTCAAGCAGGTCGTAATAGACCTTGCCCGAACACATCACGACGCGGCGGATTTTTTCGTCGGCGACGAGCTTCAGGCTGGCCACTTCGGACGCGCCTTCCGGCCGGTTGGACGAATCGGCATCATCCCACAAGACACGGTGGAAGGAGGAGCCCTCCCCCATGGCGGCAAGTGTGGAAATACATTTCTTGTGCCGCAACAGCGACTTCGGCGTCATCAGGATCAGCGGCTTGCGGAAGCCGCGATGGATCTGGCGGCGCAGAATGTGGAAATAGTTCGCCGGTGTTGAACAATTGGCGACCTGCATATTGTCCTGCGCGCAAAGCTGCAGGAAGCGTTCGAGGCGGGCCGACGAATGTTCCGGACCCTGTCCCTCATAGCCATGCGGCAAGAGCATGACGAGGCCGGACATGCGCAACCACTTGCGTTCCCCTGCGGCGAGGAACTGGTCGATGATGACCTGGGCGCCATTCACGAAATCGCCGAACTGGGCTTCCCACATGACCAGCGTGTTGGGCGCCGACAGAGAGTAACCGTATTCAAAACCCAGGACCGCTTCTTCCGACAGCAGGGTGTCGATGACTTCATAGCGGATGGGCTCTGTGCCCAACTGGTTGAGCGGGGTGTATTTCTCGCCTGTCGTCTGGTCGATGATGTGGGAATGGCGCTGCGAAAAGGTGCCGCGGCCACTGTCCTGACCGGACAGACGCACCGGGAAGCCTTCATCGAGAAGCGTGGCAAAGGCAAGGCTTTCGGCTGTGGCCCAGTCGAGGCCTTCCCCGGCCTCAATGGCGCTGCGGCGGCCTTCCAGCACGCGGCGCAGCGTCTTGTGGACATCAACATCTTCAGGAATTTCGGTCAGCTTGTGACCCAGATCCCGGAGTTTCTGTTCGGGAACCGAGGTTTCCCCGCGGCGGTCATCCTCTTCGGGAAGACCGAGACCCGACCAGACGCCATCCAGCCAGTCCGCATCCTTCGGCTTGAAATCCTTGCCCTTCTCGAATTCGGCATCGAGAAAATCATCAAATTCACGCGCCATCGCATCGGCATCGGCCTCGGTCAGAACACCTTCGGCGACGAGGCGCTGCTGATAGAGCTCCCGCGTGGTCGGATGGGATTTGATGATCTGGTACATTTGCGGCTGGGTGAAGGACGGGTCATCGCCTTCATTATGGCCGTAGCGTCGGTAGCAGAACATGTCGACAATGGCGTCCTTGCCGAAAAGCTGGCGGTATTCGGTTGCCATTTTCGCGGCATAGACCACGGCTTCCGGGTCATCGCCATTCACGTGGAAGATCGGCGCCTGCACCATCAGGGCGACATCCGACGGATAGGGCGAGGAGCGCGAATCCTTCGGGTCGGTGGTAAAGCCGATCTGGTTGTTGACGATGAAGTGGATGGCCCCGCCCGTGCGGTGTCCCTTCAGCCCGGACAGGCCGAAGCACTCCGCGACAATGCCCTGCCCGGCGAAGGCGGCATCGCCATGCAGAAGCAGCGGCATGACCTGGCGTGAGGTGTTGGCGTCATCGCCCTGCTCGCGGCGGTATTTGGTCTGTTTGGCGCGGGCCTTGCCGAGCACGACGGGATCAACAGCCTCAAGGTGAGACGGGTTGGCGGTGAGGGAAAGATGGACGGTATTGCCATCAAATTCACGGTCCGAAGAGGCGCCGAGATGATATTTCACATCGCCGGAACCGAATTCGCCGCCTTGCGTCGAGCCGCCCTGGAATTCGTGGAAAATCTGGTGATAGGGCTTGCCCATAACGGCGGCCAGGACATTCAGCCGGCCACGATGGGGCATGCCGAGAATCATGTCGCTGACGCCCATCTGGCTGCCACGCTTGATGATCTGCTCCAGCGCCGGGACCATGGATTCGCCGCCATCAATGCCGAAGCGCTTGGTGCCGGGATAGCGTTTGTGCAAAAAGCGCTCGAAGGCTTCGGCCTCGACCAGGCGTGAGAAGATGGCCTTTTTGCCGTCCGGTGTGAAATTCACGCCCTTGTCCGGCCCTTCAAAGCGCTCCTGCAGCCAGGCTTTTTCCTGCGGGTTGGAAATGTGCATGAACTCCACGCCTAGCGTGGAACAATAGGTGCGCCGCAAAATGTCCAGCATTTCGCGCGGTGTGGCGGTTTCCAGACCGAGATAGCCATCAATGAAAATCTCGCGGTCCATATCCGCGGCCTCAAAGCCATAGGATTGAGGCTGCAGCTCCGGCTGCGGGCCGAAATCCGACATGGACAGGGGATCCAGATTGGCCGCGAGATGGCCGCGCATGCGATAGGCACGGATCATCATGATGGCGCGGATGGAATCCTGCGTGGCCTTGCGGACCTCGGCCGGATCGGCGCCGGGCAGGCGTTCGGCAACCTTCTCGATCAGGGCCGGTTCGGCGGCACCATCTATGGCGCCCAGCGCCGAGGTCAGATCACCATTTGTCTCACGCGGCCAGTCGGCGCGTTTCCAGCTGGCGCCGCGGGCGGCGCGGCCGGAAGCGGCGCGGTCGGTGTCATTGTCCTCGAAATATTTGCGCCATTCATCCGGCACGGAAGACGGATCAGCCGACCAGCTGGCGGCCATCTGTTCGACATAGAGGGCATTGCCGCCATAGAGGAAGGAGGTGTCGAGGAAGTCCTGATTACGATCAGTGCGCTTTGCGTCTGACATTTTTATTCCTGCTTGGCCGAACCCCCGCTGGTTCGCCTGTTGTCCATGTTTCCGGTGAGCCTACCCCCTTGTAAACCCGTAACCGGACCGGGTGAGGGCTGATTGTGCGCCGTCACCCATTGAAAATTGTCTATATGGTCAGCCTTTCAAGACCTCGACCATGGTGGTGCCAAGCCGGGCCGGGCTGTCTGAGACCGTGATTCCGGCCGATTTCATGGCCTCGATCTTGTCTTCCGCGCCACCCTTGCCGCCGGAGACCACCGCACCGGCATGGCCCATGGTCCGGCCCGGAGGCGCCGTGCGGCCGGCAATGAAGCCGACAACCGGCTTGGAGCGGCCCTTTTTGGCTTCGGATTTGAGGAATTCAGCGGCCTCTTCTTCCGCCGAGCCGCCAATCTCGCCGATCATGACGATGGATTTTGTCTCGTCATCGCCGAGGAAAAGTTCGAGGCAATCAATGAAATTGGTGCCGTTCACCGGATCGCCGCCAATGCCGATGCAGGTGGACTGGCCGAGACCGACATCCGAGGTCTGCTTGACCGCTTCATAGGTCAGCGTGCCGGAGCGTGAGACCACCCCGACCGTACCGCGCTTGTGGATATGGCCCGGCATGATGCCGATCTTGCATTCGCCCGGCGTGATGACGCCCGGACAGTTCGGGCCGACAAGGCGCGATATTGTGCCGGTCAGGGCGCGTTTCACCTTGATCATGTCGGAAACCGGTACGCCTTCGGTGATGGTGACGATCAGCTCGATCCCGGCGTCAATGGCTTCCAGAATGGCATCACCGGCAAAAGGCGGCGGCACATAGATGACGGAAGCGTTCGCGCCGGTGGCCTCGCGCGCCTCGCCGACCGTGTCGTAGATCGGCAGGGACAGGCTGGAATCCTCATCCCCGTGCCAGGTCTGGCCGCCCTTGCCCGGCGTCACACCGCCAACCATCTGCGTGCCATAGGTCATGGCCTGTTCGGTGTGGAAAGTGCCATTGCGGCCGGTGAGGCCCTGGCAGATCACTTTGGTATTCTTGTCTACGAGTACGGCCATAGTATTCGAACCTCAGGCAGCTTGTTTTGTTTCAATCGGATGGCGCTCAAACGCCAGGATGCGGGACGTGTAGGTTTCCGGCAGCGGGATCGGACGGCGGGTTTTGGCATCCGCGCACACATAGGTCATGGTGCCTTCGGCCAGAAGTTCATCGCCCCGGAAAATACCGAAGGCATAATCCACCGAAGAGGTGCCGAAACGCTTGCAGCGGAAGCCGATCTGGATGAGTTCGTCGAGACGGGCCGGGCTGCGGAAATTGCAATTGGCATTGACCGTGAAGAAATCGAAGCCCGCTTCCAGCGTCTGGTCCCACATCAGATCATTGGCGCGGAAATACTCGGTCACGGCATGATCGACGAAGACAAAATAATTGGCGTTGAACACAATCGCCTGCGGATCGACCTCGGCCCAGCGCACCCGGTGTTCGTGGAAAAAGGTGAAATCGGAGCGGTTGGTCATGTGCCATCTCCGTTGAAGCGGAACATGAGCGCGCCCGCGAGCCAGCCGGTGCCTGCCGAAACGCCCATGATCATGGGAATGGCGAGGGTCATGCCGGTCTCGACCAAGCCGATCATGGCCTGCGCCACCAGCAGGCCGATCAGAACCGGGGTCAGCAATCCGATCATCAGCGAGAAGGCGTAGATATTCCAGCGCATGACCGACAGGCGCGCGCGGATGAACCAGGCGGCATAGCCCCCGGCTGCGACCGGCAGCGCGACCATAACGAGGATCTGGAGGAGGCCGGTCACGGGTTTCTTCTCCGGCTTTCAGACCACGCCCTTCGAGGCTGCCTGCGGCAGCTCCTCAGGGTGAGGTCTTTCTTGCACCTCATGCTGAGGTGCGAGCGAAGCGAGCCTCGAAGCACGTCGATCACCTAACCCTTCACGGCCTTGACGATTTTCTGGGCGGCGTCGTCGAGATCATCAGCCGGGATCACGTCGAGCCCGGATTCGGAAATGATCTTCTTGCCCTTCTCGACATTCGTGCCTTCGAGGCGGACAACCAGCGGCACTTTCAATCCGACCTCCTTCACCGCGGCGATCACGCCCTCGGCAATGACATCGCATTTCATGATGCCGCCGAAAATGTTGACCAGAATGCCTTTGACGTTCGGGTCGGCGGTGATGATCTTGAAGGCCGCCGTGACCTTTTCCTTCGATGCGCCACCGCCGACATCAAGGAAGTTGGCCGGCTCCGCGCCATAGAGCTTGATGATGTCCATGGTCGACATGGCCAGGCCCGCCCCGTTGACCATGCAGCCGATATCGCCCTCGAGCGCGATATAGGCGAGGTCGTATTTGGAGGCCTCGATTTCCTTCTCGTCTTCCTCGGTCAGATCCCGCAATTCGGCGATGTCCGGATGACGGTACATGGCGTTGTTGTCGAAGCCGACCTTGGCATCGAGGACGTGGAGATTGCCGCCCTCTGTGACGATGAGCGGGTTGATTTCCAGAAGCGCCATGTCCTTTTCGACAAAGGCCTTGTAGAGCTGGCCCATAAGCTTGACGCACTGTTTGACCAGATCGCCGTCCAGTTCCAGCGCCGCCGCAATCTTGCGGCCGACATAGGGGCTGTAGCCCGCTGCCGGATCGACATGGACGGTATGGATTTTTTCCGGGGTTTCCTCGGCCACGGCCTCGATATCCATGCCGCCCTCTGTCGAGCAGACAAAGGCGACACGGCTGGTGGCGCGATCCACGAGAATGGAAAGATAAAGCTCGCGCGCAATATCCGCACCGTCTTCCACATAGATGCGGTTGACCTGTTTGCCGGCCGGACCGGTCTGTTTGGTGACCAGCGTATTGCCCAGCATCTGGGCAGCGAATTCGCGGACTTCCGCGGCCGACTTGGCGAGGCGGACGCCGCCTTTTTCGCCCGCTTCCGATTCCTTGAATTTGCCCTTGCCGCGCCCGCCGGCATGGATCTGGGCTTTCACGACCCATAGCGGGCCGGGCAGGTTTTTCGCCGCCGCTTCGGCTTCGGCCGGGGTCATGGCGACACCGCCATCAGCGACCGGCGCGCCAAAGGATTTCAGAAGGGTTTTGGCCTGGTATTCGTGGATATTCATGGATGGAAGCCTCGCGTGGGGAATCGGCGTTCAGGCGGAAAGATATACCGGGCTTATAACACCGGCATGATGGGGCGCAATGCGCCTTTGCCCCTTCAATCACAGAGCTCAGGCCCCCGCTTCGTCCGGGTCGATTTCCGCGAGCTGGGCAGAGGTCGCATGAAGATTCACGAAATCCTCGCGATCGGCCTCTGACGGTGCGGCTTTCTGGCGTTTGCGCCAGACCATGGAGAGCGCCAGCAGGCCGCCGGAAATGGCCGAGAACAGGAAGACGCCCCGCATGCCCAGCGGGCTGGCATAGAGCGCGCCGGCGATCAGCGGGCCGATCACCGAGCCGGTTGCCCAGACAAGCAGAAGCCCCGAGGCCATGGCCGGCAATTGACCGTGATCAGCGCGGTCGGCCGCATGGGCAATGGCGATGCCGTAATGGGCCAGCGAGGTGGCGCCCCACAGGCCGATCAGAATGATTCCGGAGACCAGCCCGGGATTGACAAACACTGTCAGCACCACGGACACGACGGCCCAGCCTGCGCCCAGCGCTGCAATGACCAGACGGCGGTCAAAATGATCGGAGATCTTGCCGGCCGGCCACTGGCTGGCCATGGAGGCGGCAAAGATGACGCCCATCACCAATGCTGCGGCAGCGGTGGCGCTTTCATTCGCATTTTCACCCCCGAGACCACCGGCCCAGATCGGTATGAACGCCAGAACACCGGTATTGACCAGCCCTGCCGCGAACACGGCGACCGCCGCGGCGGGCGCAATCTTCAGCACTTCCAGGGGCGAGCCCGGCGGATGCTCGGGCAAGGCCGGTTGCGCCCGCCCGGTGGCCGCAATCGGTGAAATGGCCAATGCCAGGAAAGCGCCGGCCAGCAGCAGCGCCGCGCCGATGCCTTCCGCGCCACCGGCAATCAGGAAGGGACCGATGACAATGCCGGCGCGCCCGGCAATCTGATAGGCGGAGATCACACCGCCACGGCTCTTGGCCGGCGTGGCATCCGCGATCCAGCTCTCTGCCACCGCGAAAAGACAGGCGGCGCTGGCGCCGAAGACCAGGCGCAGCGCAAACCAGAGCCAGACATTGGTATCGATGCCGAGAATCAGCGTGGCGGCGGCTGCCAGCCCGCCTGCCGCGGCAAAGGCGCGGATATGGCCGATGCGTGAAATCAGTTTGGGCGCATAGAACGCCCCCGCCATAAAGCCGGTCGCATAGGCCGAGGCGATGGCGCCGATGGCGACACCAGACCATCCGGCCTCTGCCATGGTCAGCGGCAAGGCGACGTTCAGCAGACCGTTGGCGATCTGCCAGACACCGATGGCCAACATGACGACGGCAACATTACGGTAGAAAATCACGATATATGTCCTAGATTCGTTTCGGGCATCAGTTGCCCAAGCAACAGGAAGGCAGTGACATGTTCAAGGGTTTGGCCGCAATTCTTTTAGCAGGGCTTGTGGCGGCCTGTTCCGCCGGAGCGCCGGTTACCGGCACCTCATGGCAATTAAATGGCAATGCCTCGGATATTACCGTGATCAGCGTAAAAAACGGCGATGTGGCCGAGATCAGCCGGTTTGAAGGCCTGTCCGGCTCAGTATCAGCTACGGGCGAAGCGCGGTTGAACATCGATGCCGCCAGCTTCGAAAGCTATGTCGATATCCGCAATGAACGCCTGCGCGACATCTTTTTTGAAGTCAGCGAATTTCCCGAAATCCGGCTCGCAGCCAATCTGGACCCGGCAAGCTTCGAGACCCTGGCTGTCGGCGATGCCCTGGAAACCGAGCTGCAACTGGCCGTCAGCCTGCATTCGGAGGTCCGGACGGTCTATGCGCCGGTGCGCGTGATCCGGAATGGCCAAGACAGCGTGCTCGTGATTTCCTCGGAAGCGGCCCTGATTGATGCCCGCGAATTCGGGCTGGAAGCGGCCGTTGCGGCGCTGGCCGGCATTGCCGGGTTGGAATCGGTCACACCGGTCTTTCCGGTCCATGTCTATCTGGTGTTTGAGCGCGGCTAAGGCCTGTACTCATAAAGGCCCTAGGCCGGTTTGTAGCAGAGATAGATGATGTCCTGCTTGAAGAGGCCGTATTTCGGCTCTTCTTCCGGGGTCAAGCGCCATTCGGTCACGTCGAAACCGGCTTCGCGCACACGGTCGGCAAAATCGCGCCCGTAATAGCGGACATGGCTGGCGTCATCATAATGAGCGTATTTGTCCGCCGCGGAGGTCACTGCGGGGTTTTCATAGGTTTCGGCCCGCGCCCAGTTCTGTGGCACGGTGAAAATGGCCAGGCCGCCGGGTCTGAGCACACGCAGGCTTTCGCGCATCGCCTTGCGGTCATCGGGAACGTGTTCGAGCACGTGATTGGCGATGACGACATCGACGCTGTTATCGTCAAAGGTCATGTCGGCCATATCCATGGCGTGACGCGCCTTGCCGGGCACCAGATCGGCGGTGTGGTAGGCCGGGCTGTCGCCCATCATCTTCTTGAAATAGCCCTCGGGTGCGAAATGCAGAATGGAGCGGCCATCGGTCAGATCAATGCCTTCCCGTTCGAGGCAGATATGCAAAAGACGGTGGCGCTCCCGGGAGGAGCAATTGGGGCAGCGGCCATCCCAGCGCGGCGGTGTGCCCAGCGCCAGAAAGCGGCCTTCATAGCCGCAGATCGGGCACAGGCGGTCAGGCGATTTCACCGAAAACTGGCGCGGATCGCGCAGCCGCGCCTGCAATGTCTTCAAGAAGACTTTCATCGTCTTGCCCCGTGAAATTCAAGTCTGATCTGCGTCCTAGCCGGTTTGCGCGCCGAGGCCAAATGAAGAGCGCCGCTGACCGGGGTATCGGTCAGAGGCGCGTCATGCCCTGTTGCCCGGAGGGTTAACGAGCCAGATGTCTGGTCAGGACATAATCGAGGGAGATAGCGCCCGATCCGCGTCCGGCAAGGTAAAGCAACGGAATCAACCACAATGCCACCGTTCCCCAGAAATGGACATTGGTCGGAAAGACGAAAATCTGGATGACCAGCGCCATCACAATCAGGCCTGTTGCGGCAAACCGTGAGAATAGTCCAAGAACCAGAAGGATGGGCAGAATGCCTTCGCCCATCGTGGCCATGATGGCGGCGAGCGTTCCCGGGACCAGTGGAAGGGCGAACTGACCGCCTTCTGCAAACTGGTTGAAGGTCGATTGTTCAATCGTCACCGGAAAGGCCGGGATCTTGATCAATGATCTCTGGACCTCGAAATCATTGATCACCTCGACATAATCGAACAGGCCATTGGTCTCGACCTTGTTGAGGAAGGAGCGCCAGAAAACCCCGGCAATCGACAGGCGCGCAAACAGGGCGAGGAAATTGTGCGAAATGATCTCCTGAACCTTGCCATAAACCTGATGATAGAGCGCGCCTGCCGCGCCCAGAACCGGCGGATTGCCGTCGAATTTTTGCGTGCTCATGTGTCTCTTCCCTTGAAAATGCCTTCCTTCAGCAAGGCAATGAATAGCGGAGCGGGCTCAACGCCCGGAAAACTGTCGGCCACGGCATTTGACGCCGTAGCAAAATCCTGACCCGCCTCGATGCGGCTGATGAAAAGTGCATCCGCGGGCGAGAGCCGCCGGTAGTGCACCTCCATTAGCGGGCGGTGAACCAGAGTCATCTCTCCACCGGCCTCCAGCGAGATTTTCCGAACCGTGTCGTCCTCGCGATTGGTCCGCCAGATCGAGAAAGCCGGACAATCCGATGCCAGTGTCCGCACTGACGGGTGCAGTCCCGGCGCCATCGAGGCGAGTTCATCCGGCGGCAGGCCTTTCACATCCGCCAGCTTCAGCGGCAGGGCGTCCGGCGCATGATGGGCTTCCAGCCAGGCGCGTTCGATCCGCGCCACATCCGCCAGATAGACCAGCGGGCGGGCCGGCTCGAACAATTCAATGAAATCGGCAAAGTCTTCACCATACAGCGTCAGCGTCCGGCCTGATGGTGGATGCGCAGCCCAGTAAGCCCGCGCCATGCCCTGAAAGAATTGCTCGCCGACGAGCCGCTTGATGACCGGATAGGCATCGCCCAGCGTATCGGCAGCCCCTTTGACGACATTATTGCGATAGACTTTGAATTTCGTGTCGGGCGCGCCTTCGGTGAAATCGGCCAGTGCCGAGGCATCCCCGGATTTCAGCGCGCGGGCAAAAATATCGTGGAAGTCAGCCATTGGCGGCCTCCAGAATATCCTGGGCGCGGCCGCGCTCGGCCATCAGCTGGTCGAAAGGCGGCAGATTGCTGTCGCGCTCGATCAGGGTCGGCTTCGGGCCGATTTTCCCGATTGTATAATCATAGAGCTTCCAGACGTCGTCGCGCACCGGCGCGCCATGCGTGTCGATCAGCAATTGATCGCCCAGATTCTCGTCCTGTTCATGGCCGGCGAGATGAATTTCCCCGACCGCTTCGCCCGGGACGCCGTCAATATAGCTGTAGGGATCCTGACCCAGATTCCAGCTGGTGACGAAGACATTATTGACGTCAAGCAACAGGCCGCAACCGGTGCGCCGGACGGCCTCGGCAAGAAAGACCTGTTCGGTCATGTCCGATTTCAGCGGCAGATAAATGGACGGGTTTTCGATCAGGATTTTCCGGCCGAGCGCGTCCTGGGTTTCGTCGATATGGGCGCAGAACCGGTCCAGCTGAGCTTCGGTATAGGGCGTGGGGAGCAGATCGCCGAAATAGGTGCCGTCATGAGCACACCAGGCGAGGTGTTCACTCATCAGGGCCGGCTGATAACGATCAGCGAGCGCGCGCAACCGGTTGAGATGGCCGCGGTCCGGACGAACGGCCCCGCCCAGCGAGAGCGCGACACCATGGAGCGAAAGGGGACACTCCCGGCGAATCGCGTCCAGCCACGCCAGGCGGGGGCCGCCGGCCGTCATGTAGTTTTCCGGATGTACTTCCGCCCACAATCCCTCAGCCCGGCTTTCCAGAACACTGCGGTAGTGCTGGGGCTTGAGGCCGATTCCGGCACCCATTTCGGGTGCCGGAGCCAGGACAGGGTGGGCGGAGGCCATCCGGGAAACGTCCTTACGGACGCTCGACCGGCTCAAGCGAGCCGTTGCCATAAGGCGTTTCGATCGTGGTGCAGGTGCCTTCCGGGACATAGGTCCAGGCATTGCCCTGATAATCGACCGTGGACGTGCCTTCGCAGGACGTGCCGGGGCCGGCTGCACAATCGTTTTCGCCGGCCAGAGCGATGCCGTAACAGCGCTCCATACCGTCCATGCCCTGCATGGCATCGTCAGCCGACACTGCGGCCGAGAGGGAAAGCGCCAGGGCAGACGCGGCGAGAGTGGCAAATTTGGTTTGGGTATTCATGGTATATGACCTCCTGAAGGTTCAATTCGTTCCGGGCGGGGTCAGTCCCGTCCGGCGAAATGGAAGATGGCGTGTTTGCCTGCCCGCATCCAATCACGACTGATCGAACCCGCTAACGCCTGCGTGACCACAATATCATCACTTCACGGGATTTTGTGAACAACCGGTAATGTTAGCGTGGTGCAAGACCGGACAGGGAGAGCGCCACATCCCTTACTGCAAGCCCCTCTCCGTCCCGAATCTGCAGGCTCACGGACCGGTCTGTCCAGTTCACATCGATCACGCCATAGTTCACGGGCGCATACATATCGCCGATACGATGGGGCCCTGATTCAGTGTTTTCTTCCTGAAATGACATGTTCAGTGAGGACGAAGTGACCTCGTAGAGGGGATAGCCGATCACGTCTTCGCGAACATAGATGCCCGATGAATGGCGATCACCCGACACAAGGATCACACCACCGGCACCGGACTGCTCCAGCAGGTTGTAGAGGCGCGCCCGTTCCTGCGGCAATGTCCGCCAGGCTTCCCAGCCATGGCCCTCGGCATGTACCTGGATCGAGCTGACAATGAGCCGGAGGTCGGCGGCCACGGCCAGCTGGTCTTCCAGCCAGGCCCATTGGGCTTCACCCAGCATGTCCTGGTCTTCCGCTCCGGACGGAATATAGCGCTCGCGGCCTTCATCCCCGCGTTCCGGGGTCGGCGTCAGGTCCGAGCGGAAATAACGGGTGTCCAGCAGGATGATCTGGGTGCGTTGCCCTTCCGGCCCGTAGACGCGGGAGGTGTAGATGCCGGCGCGCTGACGGCGCTCGTCGTCTTCCGGGACGGACCAGAAATCGAGGAAAAGGCGCTCTGCATATTCCTTGAAAGGAAAGCCACGGCCGAAATCATTCATCCCGTAATCATGGTCATCCCAGACCGCCAGCATCGGGATTTGTGCCCGCAGGGTCTGGAATTCCGCTGAGGCGGCCAGTGCGGCATAGGCGGCGCGCAATTCCGGCAGGGTGGCATCAAAGGACCAAGCATCCCCATACACATTGTCACCTGTATAGATGAAGAGATCGGGATCGTCCGCGGCGACCCGCTCGAGGATTTCCATGCCCTCCCGCTCCGGGTCATGACAGGAGCCGAAGGCAATACGGGTCAGGGCCTGTGCCGGATCGCGCGATGCCGGGGCCCCGGCGGTCGGGTGATCCAGGTCAAGCTGGCCGTAAAAGGGGCGCAGCGCCTCGAAAACGGTGCGGGGCGGCGCTTCTGCTGACGGAGCTGCCGCCGGCTCCTGCGCCTGAAGAGGGGTGGCCAATAGCGTAAACGGGAGCAGGGTGAGACAGGCGCGCATCGAAATCTCCATTCCGGTTTTCGATCCGCTTACACCGGAAATGTGAAACGGCTGCGACGCTAAGGATCAAGGCGCGGAACATAGGCCTGAAAGCGTTCTACATTTGAACCGAAGCGGACCCTCTGGGCTCCGATGGCGATCGGCGCGTCAGCCGGGCATTGTCCGGCATTGACAAAGGATCCGCGCGGTCCGGACGCACTAAAATCCTCATCCGCAACACAAAGCCTGCCCTCATGGGCGGGTGGCGCTACGCCATTATCGGCCCGCCGGGCCGCAAACCATACTTCACCACCGGCGGGGAAACCGCGATAGACGTCCCGGCAAAGCGTAGCCGGTATCCGTACCCAGCCCGTTATCTCGAATCCGATGAAATCAGCACTGGCACCGGCGGCAATCTCCGCGTCCACCGGCCAGGTATTGCAGACTTCCAGCGTGTTGAGCGGAGTAGCCAGGCCATCGTGGCCTGGCTGTGTCTGACGGCAAAGCGTGGCATCGGCCAGGGGAAAATCATCGCAGCCATAGCGCACCTGCACGCGGCCCCATCCTGAGCGGAAGGGCGAAACCGGCAATCGCTGGAAGCCGGTCAGGCGCTCATTATCGCCACATCCTTCCGGTCTGGCACGGCCGAAATAGGTCTGGGCCGGCATGCAGTAGCGGACATCGGCGGTGTTGCCGGCGGGCCAGCGCCAGCTGCCGGAAATGGCACCCAGCCAGACTTCATTTCCCACGATGTTGCCCAGATTGCCTTCGAGGCAGTCACCTGGGGCAATCTCGAACCAGCCCCGTACAACGCGCTGATCCGTCGGATCATTGCGATAAGCCGCCGCAATACCGATCACGAATGGCGCATCATTGCAGGCGTTCAGCAGAACCGGACGCGGTGCCTGAGCCTGTGCAGCGGCACTCAGGCAGAAGGCTGCCAGCAGGAAAAGAACACGCATGGGGCGAGTTTAACCCACTGACACCGGAGAGCCAGCGGGAAAGCCTGCTATTCGGCAGCCGGTGCCGGATAAGCCTCGAATCGCATGGGCTGGCCGATGACATCAATCCGGACCACCTGGCGCAGCCCGTCATAACCAGTGACGTAGATGTCGTTCTCCGGCGACGCGCCACGCAATTCCAGGCGCAGCGTATCAAACCTGCCGGCAATGGTCTCGATCTCACCGCCCTCAAATGCGGTGATGGTCACCGTGCCAGGCGCGCCGGCCAGCGAGGAAAACCAGTCAAACCCGATTGAGTCTCCGGCCTCCAGCGGCAGCGTCTGGGACAGGAAGAAGACAGCAGCCCGCATCACCATGCCGTCGGTTATCGGTGTGTTGATTTCCGCGGATTGCTGCCCGGCAAGCGGCTGGGTGAAAGTCCGCCTGCCGACCATCACCCCGTCCTGCTCCGCGGCCTCGACGGACAGGATGGCGGATTGCTGGTGGAAACGTACCGCGACATCAATCGGGGCGAGCGTGTCTGCATGAACAGAGCCGGTCATGGTTTCATACAATTCCTGACTGGCCAGCATTGAGCGGTCATAGAACCGGATGACGCCACTATCGTCATCCCGCACCCAGCCGAGGCGCATGAAACCGTCCGCCTCATCATTATTGATCAGTTGAAGGTGCATTTCTCCCGATTGCGGCAGGGCGGCAATGGCTTCTGTGCGCCAACCGTCCCGGGCAGGCGCGGCCCCCGCGGCCGCAATGGCCGGAATCAAGGCTATAAGGATTGTTTTCATGATGTCCCCCGGTGTGCTCTGGCCCCTCGGACCCTGACAGGAATTGTGCCGGGGAATACTGAAAAATTGTCCATGGTCATCACATGCGGGTGATTATCCGCCAAAGAGCATCTGCCACATCAGGCGTCCCGGCATGAAGGCAAACAGTCCGGGAACCACCAATGCGCCAAAAAACAGGCCGAGCGCATCACCACGGTGCTTGGCTGTCCGCTTTGCCCGCGCACTCATGATGATGCCCACAATACCGAGCAAAGTCAGCGGTACAAAAATATGGATGAAGCTGAAACTGCCATTATTGAGCTCGCGAATGAAAATGGCGGTCAATGCAGCGGTCAGCATCAGGCCGAGCCAGACATAGCCCAGCGTGCGGTGCGGAATCGTGCCTTTTGGCGCAAAAAGCTGAACCAGCCCCAGTCCCAGTGCGGCCAGCGCCGATCCGGCATGGATCTGGATGATCAGGGGTGCACGGGCGAAGGCGGCAAGGTCGAGGCTGACCCGGCTGTATTCTCCGGCAAAGGCGCGGACAAATTCGCCCAGACCGAAGCCATTGAAAAACCCGGCCTGGGCAAGGGCGGCACCGATGACAATGGCCACCAGCCCGAAACCAATTGCGAAATCACGTATCAAGTTCATCAGCCTGTCCTCCGGCAAATCTGCGATACCGCTTGATTGCCGCGGGTTCGGACCGGGCGGAACCGGCACTTCGCAAACGGGCTGTTTCCCGACGCGAATGGCGCTAGGTTTCCATTCACGAAACGTGAATGGAGAGCAGGTTCCGTGCAACGACTGATCGATTGGCTGAAGGCTCATGGTGCCGGCTATATGTTCGTGGCCGGCATCGGCACATTCCTGGCCATTCTGGCGCCCTATAATACGGGCGGGCTGGGCTGGCCGTGGGTGTGGATCTACTGGGTGTCGCTGATGATACTCGGCGGGGCCTCCGGAAATGCCGCAGCGTGGCTGCTGGGCCGCCTCGCGCCCGGCCTGACCCCGCTCGCCGCCTATACGGCCATAGCCTTCATGGTGGCGGTGCCGGTCAGCGCGGCTGTGATCGCGCTGCAGGCTGCCGTCGGTTTCACTCCGCCCTTCGTGCAATGGCCGGTCATATACGGCTTCGTGCTGGTGATATCGGGAGGTGTGACGGCGTTGACCTATCTGCTCGACCGTCCGGACGATGCGAATACCGCCCCCGGGGCCGGGCGGGCGCTGACCGACAAGCTGCCGGTCCGGCTCCGGACCGCCGACATTCTCGCCCTGCAATCGGAAGATCATTATCTGCGGGTGCATACTGCTCGCGGCGATGCGCTGATCCTTATGCGGCTCTCGGATGCCATGGCCGCGGTTGAAAATCTGGAGGGCGCGCAGACCCACCGCTCCTGGTGGGTGGCGCGGACGGCGATCGAAAATGCGGAAAAATCCGGCGGGCGGGCCGAGCTGACCCTGACCGGCGGGATTACGGCACCCGTGAGCCGGAGCTTCTATCCGCTTCTGCGGGAGAAGGGCTGGATTTAACGCCGCGCGAACCAGTCCTCACGGGACTGGCCCCAGACATCGACGATCATGCCAAAACCCGCCACTTCCGCCTTGTGGCCCAGATTGCGCGAGCCGAGTTTCTTCGCAACACCCTGTGATCCGGTATTCTTCTCGTCGATCAGGTGGATCACCGAGTCCCAGCCGAGCTCGTCAAAGGCCCAGTCGATGGAGCGCGCGGCGGCCTCGCTGGCATACCCCTTGCCCCAGGCTTCGCGCTTGATCGTCCAACCGACTTCCGGCTGCGGCCAGCCATGCGGAAACCAGGGGCCGACACGGCCAAGCCATTCGCCGCTGGCCTTGTCCTCAACCGTGAAAAATCCGTATCCGCGCAAGGCCCAATGGCCGATGATGCTGGCGATAGCGCGCCAGACCATGGGCGGCGATTGCGTGCCGCCGATATGGCGCGCGGTTTCCTCGTCCGCCATGGCGGCGGCGAGCGGTTCGAGATCACGCTCTTCCGGGACGCGCAGGATCAGGCGCTCTGTTTCAAGACGGGGTCCGAATGCTGACACATCCATCACCATGACTCACTCCTGCAACCATTGTCTGTTGCGGGAATAGGCCCGACGGCCGCATGTGACAAGGCGGGCTGCCATGGCTTTGCCATAATTGGCGCGAAAATTGCGCATGAGGGATGTTCGCCAACACGAAAGTGAGCCCGCCCTCTCATGTCTCCTGCAAACCGTCCCACAATCATACGCCTTGCGGTGTACTGGATCCTTGCGGCGGCCATGACCGGCATCATTTCCGGACTCGCCTTTGCGACCGGCATTGTATCGTGGGTGTATGAGGATCTCAGCCGGCCGCTCTGGCTGCCGCCGGTGATGATCCTGACCTGGCTGTGGATTGCCAAGACCATGCTGATGGCGCTGGCGCTGTGGACGGTGGACCGTTTCGGACACGGATGGGAGCGCCGCCTGGTAATCGGCCTGATCGTGCTGCTCTATCTGGCTTCAGCCGGATGGATTACCGGCTTTGTCATCTTCCGGGACCTGACCTTCGGATTTTATGCCATTCTCGGCAGCTGGGTGCTGACAACGCTGACCATGCTGGTCATCGGACGGGCGCAGAAAGCCGCCGCCATCATGATGTGGCCGGTCTTTTTCTGGACGACTTTCATGCTCACCGTCTCGTTCGAGCTGATGCGGCTCAATACCGGCATGCAACTCGCCGCCTTCTAGTCCGCCGCAAGCTGTGCCAGCACATCCCCGACCGTAATTCTCTGACGATAGCCGCGCTCCTCGCCATATCCCGGCTCGTGCCAGTATTTGCCCTCGATCAGGCCGTCCGGACCGACGATGAATGTGATCGGATACGGCACGCCATAAGCCATGCTGTCCGGGTCGGTATAGACCGGATCACGGATGTCCAGAGCGTCCACCAGGGTTGAATCCGGGTCGGAGAGCAGGGTGATGCCGATTGACCGGCGTTCGGCAAAAGCCTGGATTATATCGACGCTGTCATAAGTGATTGTCACCACGCCATAGCCGAGCGCGGCAAACTGATCGGCGGCGGCATTCACCTCCATCGTCTGGGTCTGACAGAAAGGACACCAGTCGAGCGAGCGGTTGAAATAGATGACGGTACCGTTCTCCCCGGCAATGTCTGCCAGCGTCCGCATCTCACCATTGGCATCACTGAGGCGGAAATCCGGCATCGGACTGCCGACAGGCGGACCGAGCGCCCCGGCTGTATCACTGGCCGCCGCCAATGCTTGCGCATTTTCCGGCGGTGTTTCGCCACCGCCCGAACAGGCAAACAGTCCCAGCGCGATGACCGGCGTCAGATATTTCATCATGGATAGCCCCTTGTTTCTTCCCCGGGGAGAACTGGCGCTATCGTGGCGTGCGGTCAAGGCCGCTCACGGGGATATGGCGGAGATGTCAGCCAGCGTGATCAGGCGAGGCTGGAATCAAGGGTCTTGCAGGCCTCGAGCAATTCCTTCACCGCATTGACGCTGACCTGAAGGTTGGACTTTTCCTCTTCGGACAGGGCGATCTCGATAACGTCTTCGGTTCCGCCAGCGCCGATCATCGTCGGCACGCCGACATAGAGCCCGTCGAGACCATATTTGCCCTCGACATAGGAGGCACAGGGCAGGATGCGCTTCTGATCGCCAAGATAGGCCTCGGCCATGGCGATGGCGCTGGAAGCCGGCGCGTAATAGGCCGAGCCATTACCCAGAAGGCCGACAATCTCGCCGCCGCCCTTGCGGGTGCGGTCGACGATTTCGTCGAGGCGGCTGACATCGACGCCCTTGATCTTGGCCATGTCCGCCACCGGAATGCCGTTGATCGTGGAATAGGACAGGACCGGCACCATGGTGTCGCCATGACCACCCAGCACGAAGGCGTTCACATCGCGCACCGAGACGTCGAATTCCCAGGCCAGGAAGGTGGCGAAGCGGGCCGAGTCGAGCACGCCCGCCATGCCGACCACCTTGTTGTGCGGCAGGCCGGAAAACTCGCGCAATGCCCAGACCATGGCGTCCAGAGGATTGGTGATGCAGATGACAAAGGCGTCCGGGGCATGCTTCCTGATGCCCTCGCCCACGGCTTTCATGACTTTCAGATTGATGCCCAGCAGATCATCGCGGCTCATGCCGGGCTTGCGCGGCACGCCGGCGGTGACAATCACCACATCGGCGCCGGCAATATCGGCATAATCATTCGAGCCGGTGATTTTTGCATCAAAGCCTTCGATCGGGCCGCACTGGCTGAGATCCAGCGCCTTGCCCTGCGGCATGCCTTCGGCAATGTCGAACAGGACAATGTCGCCCATTTCCTTCTTCGCCGCGAGGTGGGCGAGCGTGCCGCCAATCATTCCGGAACCGATGAGGGCAATCTTATTACGGGCCATGGGGTGCTCCTTCGCAAGTGCGGAAATTTGCGCACGGGTCTAGACCCGGCAGGGCGATGCGGCAAGAGGGCGGATCGTCACCCGGTGCTGTAGAAGATGTCGGACGCATCCTCCCCGCGCTTCAGCCGTGGCGTCTGACCGGCCATACGGCGGAATTCGCGGGTCATATGGGCCTGATCGGCATAGCCAGTTTCCATCGCGATGTCCGACAGCGCGCCAGAGCCGTTACGGATCGCCTGACGGGCCAGATGATAGCGGGTGATCTGAAGGAATTCGCCGGGCGTGAGTCCGGTCCGGCGCATGAAATCCCGGTCCAGCGTGCGAATCGAGACATGGGCCGCACCGGCGAGCGCCGACGGGCGCATAGACGGGTTCTTTTCCAGCCGGGCCATCGAGGCGCGCACCCGCGCTCCGGCCGGAGATGCAGGCGAAGGGTCCAGAAGCAATTTGCCAGCGGCCGCCGCGAAATCTGCGAGCGGTTTTTGTGCGGCGTCCACCAGCGCATGGAGCACCGGCCCCGGCATGATCTCTGCCAGATCCCGGCTGCGATTGCGCAGATGCCGCGGGGCCTGCGTGATCGCCCCCACACCGTCCGGGCGCAGACGAATGGCCATAAGCCGCATGGGGGAGGTCCGCTTCAACTCCAGAACCCGCGTCAGCGGGCCATAGATCATGTGGCGGGGCTGACGCTCCCAGACCTCACCGGTTTTCTCCAGCGGCGGCGCGGCCAGGTGAAAGATGATCTCGCATCGGGTATCCGGCGCAATCCGGTCCTCGCCGGGTCCCGATTCCAGCTGCCAGACACCTTCGATCACGTCATGACCGTCAACGGGTAAAAACATGTAGGCAGGCGCGGTGTCCATATTCTTCAAGACCTGGCAGATGACCGGTCATAATGTGCAGGGAAACCGGAGGAAATGCCATGCTGAAACCCTTGCTTGCCACCAGCCTTTTCATGACCCTGCCTGCGCTGGCCGCGGCCGATGACCTGTCCTGGATGGAGGGACACTGGCGCAGCGAGGCCGATGGCCGGGTGTCCGAGGAAATCTGGACCAATGGCGAGGGCGGGCTCTATCTTGGCGTCAATCGCAGTCTGCGGAACGGACAGGCCAGCGGTTTCGAATATCTGCGGATCATAAATACTGACGAGCGGACGGCCTATTGCGCCCAGCCGGGCGGTGGCGAGGCCGTCTGCTTCGACCGCGTGGAGAGCACCGAACACGCCGTGACGTTTGAAAATCCGGAGCATGATTTCCCGCAGCGCATCACTTATGTACGCGAGGGTGACACGCTTACGGCGACGATATCGGACCTGTCGGGCGAGCAAGCCTTCAGCTTTGGCTGGACGTTGGTGGAGGACTAATTCTCCTCCAGATAAAACACATCTTCCACCGGCACACCGAGCGCGGCGGCCAGCCGCAAAGCCAGAATAGCCGAAGGCACGAAGACCCGGTTCTCAACCGTATTGATGGTCTTGCGGGTGACCTGGACTCTCGCAGCCAGCTCTGCCTGAGTCAGGCCGCACCGGGCGCGGTGTTCTTTCAACCGGTTTCCAAGCGCCGGAGCTGACATCACGCGGCCTCGTCGTCCGGTTCATGTCCCAGCCTCGCCATTGCGATCAGCGGAATGAAGACGCCGAGAACCAACAAAGTGCGAATGGCGATGACAGCGCTGAATTCGATGAAAGTCGCGGCCGCAAGCAAGAGCGCCGCACCGGCGATCATTCCCGTAAATCCGTACATTACCGCGCGCGCGCGGTTTTGCAGGAATAGCTCATCCTGGAGAACGGAACAGGCTCCGGCGCGCTTTACAGCTCGCTGATAGATCAGCAATAGCAGCATTGCCCCGGCCCAGGCGACGGCTCCGGCAATGAGAGATATTTGCAGCGCGAACATGCCAACGGATTCGGACCATGCCGCCGCCTCGGCCAGATCAATGCCCAGCGTCGCGCCCTGCCAGAGCAGGAATGACATGCCCGCGAGCATCAAAACCTTGTTTCGCCTGCGTTGCAGCCTGCTGATCTCATCCATGACATCCTCCATGTAACGTTTAAGTGATATGATACCTATACGTTACTCAAAGAGTAGTCAAGGTTACATATGAATTATTGCTTCATCGCCATCAGCACGCCGTCGCCAATGGCGGTGAAGGCGATCTCGACGCGACCATCCTCGCGCAACTTATCGGCAATGGCGCGCAGGGCCTCAGTGTCCTCATCCCGCTTTTCCGGATCAGCGACCGAGCCGGACCACAGGACATTGTCGAACAGCATGATGCCGCCGGGCCGCAACAGGCTGAGACCGGCGGTGTAGTAATCGGGATAGCCGGTCTTGTCGGCGTCCACGAACATCAGGTCGACGCTTTCGGCCAGGCCGTCATTCAACAGGCCAATCAGGCTCTGGCGCGCATCGCCAATGACGGGCTGGATGATGTCGGCGACACCGCCTTCCTTCCAGTAATCCTCGGCGATACCGATGAAGTCATGGGACACATCACAGGCGTAGAGGCGGGCCTTTGACCCATGCATTTCCTTCATGGTTTCCGCAGTCGCCAGTGCGGAATAGCCGGTGAAAACCCCGACCTCGACCGCTGTCTTCGCGTTCACCATGCGGGCGATCAGCTTCATGAAAGCGCCCTGTTCCGGGCTGATCTGCATCATCTTGTCCTCGCGCGCATCGGTCTCGATGCGGCAGCGTTCCAGCGCCGGGGATTCGGCGCGGTTGGCATTGCGGACATAATTGGTGAGGGTCTCGTCGAGACTGATGGAGCGGGACATCAGCTTTCTCCTGTTTCCGGGATCGCTTCGTCATGGGCCGCGGCGAGATAGGTCTCGGACCGCATTTCCATCAGGCGCGACGCCGTGCGTTCAAATTCGAAAGCCTCGTCGCCCGCTGGATAAAGATCATCCGGTTCGGCAGCGGCGCTCATGACCAGCTTGGTTTTGGCTTCGTAGAGCGCGTCAATCAATATGACAAAGCGCTTCGCCTCATTGCGCTTTTCCGGTGTCAGTTGCGGCACATCCCCGATCAGCACCGTATGGAATTGCGCGGCAATGGCGAGATAATCCGCCGCGCCCAGGGGCCGGGCGCATAATTCGGCAAAGGTGAAGCGGGCCACACCCGCCGCCTCGCGCGGCACCGGCACAGAGCGACCCTGAACAGTGAGAGTACAGGATTGCGGCTCGGCGCCTTGTGTCAGCCGGTTCCAGGCATCGTCCAGCGCCGCATCCGCTTCGCGGCCCAGCGGCGTGTAATAGACCGGCGCAGCGGTCAGCTGCTGCAGGCGGTGATCAATCCCGGAGGCGATCTCCATCACGTCGAGCCGCGATTTCAGCTCCGCGATGAAGGGCAGGAAAAGCTGGCGGTTGATACCATCCCTGTAGAGATCGTCCGGCACGCGATTGGAGGTCGCCACCACGACCACGCCGATGTCGAACAATTGCTCGAACAGACGTCCCAGCAACATGGCATCTGCAATATCGGTGACCTGGAATTCGTCAAAACAGAGCAGGCGCGCCTCAACGGCAATGGCTTTTGCCACGGGCGGGATCGGATCATTCTGACCCTTCTTCCGCTCCAGCCGCTTGCGCCAGGCTCCGATGCGGGCGTGGGTTTCCTGCATGAATTCATGAAAATGCACTCGGCGCTTCTTCGCCACCGGAGCGGATTTGAAAAACAGATCCATCAGCATGGACTTTCCGCGCCCGACCCCGCCCCACAGGTAAAGCCCGCGCGGCGGCAGTGTCTTGCGCCGGAACCAGCCATCCCGGATGCGCCATTTCGACAGGCGCTGGTGCAAATCCGTCAGGGCATTTGCCGCGGCGATCTGGCCCTCATCACGGGTCAGCTTGCCGGTCTTGATCCGTTTTTCGAGGTTGGCGAGCGGGGTCATGAAGAGAGAATCACCGCGGCCACCAGCAGGCCGAAGGCAATGGTTGCGGCAGCCAGAAGATAGAGCGGACGTTTAATCTCTCGCATGACTGTTTGATGGCAGCGGGGTACGGGAATGGCAAGATGTCCCCTCACCACGAGACAAAGCAAACAACGTCATCCCGGACGGAGCGAAGCGACGATCCGGGAACCATGCCGCCTGTCCCGCACAAGCGGGGAGCCATCAAGAAAGTCACAGCATGGGTTCCGGGTTCTCGCCTACGGCTCACCCCGGAATGACGGATTGGCATGAACTCGAAGGAGGCTGGCCTAACGCAGCCTCTCCAGCACCGCCCGGAAATCGGCCGGCAGGGGTTCGGGCCGGCGGGCTTTGGCGTCGACATAGACATGGACGAAGAAGGCCTCGGCAGCGGGGCTGTCTGCATTCTTCGCGAAAGCCCCGACCTCATAGCGCACCGAGGAATTGCCGATATGGGTGACACGCAGGCCGACATCGATGCATTCCGGATAGGCGAGCGACGCAAAATACCGGCAGCCGGATTCCACCACCAGGCCGATCTGGTCGCTGGTCGCCGGGTCGAGCACCCCGGCTTCGATCAGGTGCCGGTTCACGACCGTATCGAGCAGCTCGTAATAGACGACATTATTGAGATGGCCGTAGACATCATTGTCCTGCCAGCGCGTGGCGATCTCGATGAAGACGGGATAGTCGGCCCGGCCGGTCTGCGCCCCGCTCATACGATCTCCTCATAGAGCCGGACAATGTCGTCATAGGTCAGTTCGCGCGGATTGTTCGGCAGCAGACGGTCATTGGCCGCCACATCCTCGGCCATGCGCGGAATGTCATTGTGCGAGATGCCCAGTTGCGACAGGCGGCGCTCGATGCCCGTGGCCCCGGCGATGCGTTCCATTTCCGCGATCAGCCCGGCCGACGAGGCTTCCAGCCCCATATGCGCGGCCATTTCAGCGTAGAGGTCTTCGGCGGCCGCAGCGTTGAATTTCAGCACCGGCGGCAGGACGACCGAATTGGAAAGCCCGTGCGGCACATGGAATATCCCGCCCAGCGGATAGGCCATGGCATGGACCGCACCGACGGGCGAGTTGGAGAAGGCCTGCCCGGCCAGCATGGCGCCCAGCAGCATGTCGCCGCGCGCCTCGATGTTGGCGGGCTCATCGCAGGCGGTGAGGATCGCGCCCTGCAGTTTTTTCAGCGCTGCCAGCGCCAGCGCATCGGAAACCGGGTTTTTCGAGCGCTTGTTGGTGAAGGCCTCGATGGCGTGGACCATGGCATCAATGCCGGTCGCCGCCGTGGCATGACGCGGCAGGCCGAGTGTCAGCTCCGGATCAAGGATCGCCATATCAGCATAGAGCGCGCCGGAGGCGATGCCGCGCTTGGAGGTCGCGCCGGTGGTCAGCACCGCAACATTGGTGACTTCCGACCCGGTGCCTGCCGTGGTCGGGATCATGATGGAGGGCAGGCCGGACACCCGCACCTGCTCGACGCCGTACATTTCCGGCAGCGGCTGATCGCCGCCCGCCAGCAGGGACACCACCTTGGCCGTGTCCATGGGTGAGCCGCCGCCAAAGGCGATGATGGCCTGCGCGCCGAATTCGCGCGCTTTCGCGGCGGCGTCCAGAACCACCTTTTCGGGCGGATCCGCCACTACCTCGTCAAAGACGAAGACGTCAAACCCGTCCGCTTTCAGCGCGGCGAGCGCATCATCGATCAGCCCTGCCGCGCGGACGCCGGTATCGGTGACGAAGAAGAGGCGTTTAGCCTCTTTCAGGACCGGCGCGGCGAGCGTGGCCAGACGCTTGGACGCGCCAGCTTCAAAGACGATGTGCGGAACGGTGCGGAAAGAAAAATTGTGCATGGCGCGGGAGATTAGCCGCGTCTTGCCGCGTGACAAGTCTCAACCCCTCACCCTCGAAAGCCACCCACGGCATGGGTGGCTTTCTCTACCCTCTCCCCTTCAAAGGGGAGAGGGAAAGGGTGCGAAATCGCCTTGCGATGAGCAACCCGGGTGAGGGGTTCGCCCCTACCCCATCGTGGGGATGACAAACGCCTGGTCGCCGATATCGCCGGTGGGCCAGCGCTGGGTCACGGTCTTGATC
Source organism: Alphaproteobacteria bacterium (assembly GCA_016124665.1). Classification (GTDB taxonomy): domain Bacteria; phylum Pseudomonadota; class Alphaproteobacteria; order Caulobacterales; family Maricaulaceae; genus Hyphobacterium. Next base: position 39,594 of record WGNH01000041.1, read on the forward strand.
TTGGTGAAGAAGCGGATGCCCTCGGTGCCGTACTGGTTGGTGTCGGTGAAGGCCGAGCGCTTCCAGCCGCCAAAGGAGTGATAGGCGACCGGCACCGGGATCGGCACATTGATGCCGACCATGCCGACCTGGACCTTGGCGGCAAATTCGCGCGCCGCGAGGCCATTGCGGGTGAAGATGGCAACACCGTTGCCATATTGATGGTCGCTGGGCAGATGGGCCGCCTCGTCGAGATTTTCGGCACGGACGACCTGCAGGACCGGACCAAAGATTTCCTCTTCATAGGTCTTCATGCCGGGTTTGACATTGTCAAACAGGGTCGGGCCGATGAAGAATCCGTTCTCGTGGCCCTGCAGCTTGAAGCCGCGGCCATCGAGCAGGAGGTCGGCACCCTCTTCCACACCCAACGTGATATAGTCCTCGACGCGCTGCTTGTGGGCGGCAGAGACGACCGGGCCGTAATGCGCGTCGCCATCGGTAGAGACGCCGACGCGGAGTTTTTTCGCTTCGTCCAGCATGCGCCCGACGAATTCATCCGCCGTATCCTTGCCGACCGGCACGGCCACGGGCAGCGCCATGCAGCGTTCGCCGGCCGAGCCGAAGGCGGCGCCGAGGAAGTCGTTGACGACCTGGTCCATATCCGCATCCGGCATGATGATGCCGTGGTTTTTCGCGCCGCCCATGGCCTGGAAACGCTTGCCCTGCTCTGTGCAGGTGCGGGCGATATAGTGCGCAATGTCGGAGGAGCCGACGAAGGAGACCGCCTTCACATCGTCATGGGTGAGGAGCGCGTCCACTGCCTGCTTGTCGCCATGCACGATCTGCAGCACGCCTTCGGGCAGGCCGGCCTCCATCCACAATTCGGCGAGGCGGACGGGAACTGACGGATCTTTCTCCGACGGTTTCAGCACCAGCGCATTGCCGGTGGCGATCGACATGCCCATGAACCACATCGGGATCATGGCCGGGAAGTTGAACGGCGAAATGCCGGCGACCACGCCCAGCGGCTGACGCATGGAATAGACATCAATGCCCGGCCCGGCGCTGTCGGTGTATTCGCCCTTCATCAGATGCGGCACGCCGCAGGCAAATTCGATGACTTCCAGGCCGCGGATGATATCACCCTTTGAATCGGCGATCACCTTGCCATGCTCGGAGGAGAGAAGGAGCGCCAGCTCGTCCATCTCGGCTTCGACGAGATTTTTATACGCCATCAGCACGCGGGCGCGGCGCTGGGGATTCATCGCCGCCCAGATCCGCTGACCCTTCTTGGCGCCTTCCACCGCGTGGGCCACCTCGGCCTCATCCGCAAATTGCACGCGCGCCTGCACCTCGCCCGTATTGGGGTTGTAAACGTCGCCGAAGCGGCCGGTCTTGCCGGTGAAGCTCTGGCCGTCGATGAAGTGATTGATCTCGCGCATCTCGTCTCTCCCTCGCCCTGGCGGGCGGTCATCTGGTGTTGGCGCTGATATCGCGCCTGAGGGCGCGCGCGTCAAATGGCGAGGTGTGTGGTCAGGTGTCGCTGTCTGTTTTCCCCTCCCCTTGATGGGGAGGGGAAAATCTGCGTGCTTCGAGGCTTTTCTTGCGAAAAGCACCTCATCCCGAGGTGCGAACAAAGTGAGCCTCGAAGGAGGCCTCACGCTCGCCATATTCTGCGATAGTCTCCCAAAGAGAGGGAGGCGCACATGATTTTTCGATGGTTCGGATCACTGGCCGGAGCCGCCGTGCTCACTGTCGCCACCTATCTGGCCATGCCCGCGATGTTACGTGTTGAAAGCATGGAGGCCGTAGAGGAATTTCACCGCCTTTATGAATTTTACAATATAAGAGAGGAACGAGCTCCTTTCTGGCAACCTATTGTTTGTGAACACTGCTATTTCGATAATACCCGGGTTGTTGGCGAGGCTATCGTGCTGGATGAATTGCGGTTTGTTCGTCGCGGTCACACGAGCGATTACGGTCCCCTCTGTCATTCGGAATTCACGACATACGTCTTACCGGACAGGCCTCTCTCTTCTTATTACCAAGTTTTGGCTACTGTTTCGGCAGTTCAGCAGGTTAACTGGTCCATCGACCGAACGCTCGATCAGTGCCGTGGCATTTATTTTTGCCCGGCTGCGGCTGACTATCAAGCTATTGACGAATTGATTGGTTGCCTCGGACAGCACGAGTTGCCGGTTGGAGAACACCGGCTCACCATCGCGTTCTCGGGAAGGACAACCCCCTAACCCACATCCCCCCTCCCCCTCGATTCGCGAAGCGGTTAGAGTGGTGATTCGAAAAGGCGGGCGCTCGCGCTGTCTTTATCCATGGGGGACTTCGCCGGTATGCCCGAAGGCGGGATCAACATAACCGAGATCGTCTCGATTTCCGTCACGCTGGCGGCCGTTGTGTTCGGCCTGATTGCCGGCCTCTGGGCCTACCGCCTGACCGCAGGCGCACGGGCGGCGCAGACCCTTTGGCGCAAGCGTTCCCGCGAACTGGAAGACCGGATTGCCCGCGCCGATGGCGTGTTCGGGGCGTTTCCCGGCCTGGTGCTGGTGTGGGACGAGGTGCCGGAGCTGGAGGATGGCAAGCTGGACGGCTGGGGGCGGCCGCGCATTTTCGGCTCGCCGACCGCGCTGGCCAGCCTGTTGAAATTTGCCGAAGCCAGCGAGGGCCCGGACCCGGCCGGCCTTCTGCTGGAAGGTGTGGCAGATTATGAAGCGCGTTCGGCGGGCGGAAATGACACCACGCTGCGCCGCCGTTTTGCCGAACTGATTGCCGATGGCCGGCCCTTCTCGATGACCATTATCGGCCCGGAAGGCCGCTTTCTGGAGGCCGATGCCCGCGCCGCCGGAACCCAGCTGGTTGTCTGGCTGTCGGATGCCACCATAAGGGGGCTGGATGAATCCGAGGCCCGGGGCCGGGTCGAGGATGCCCGCCGTCAGCTGGAAGCCGACCCAATTGCCATTCTCGACACGCTGGAGCGCGCGCCCTATCCCGCCTGGCGGATGAATGCGACGGGCCGCATTGTCTGGGCCAATGCCGCCTATGCCCGCGCCGTGGAGGTGGATACAGCCGCCGCTGTTCTGGAAAAACAGATCGCGCTGGAACCGGCGATCCGGGATCTGGCGATGGAAGCGGCGAAATCAGGCGAAGCCGTCTCGGCGCTGAAACCCGTCGTGGTCGAAGGCTCGCGCCGGGCGCTGGATCTGGTCAGTTTTCCGATTTCGGGCGGTGCCGCCGGGTTTGCGCTGGATGTGACCGATGGCGAGGAAGCCAAGACCGCGCTGAAACGCTTCCGCCGCGCCTTTGATGATACGCTGGACCAGCTGGCCGAGGCGGTGGCCGTGTTTGACCGCGGCCAGAAGATGGTCTTCCGCAATACCGCGTTCGACAATCTCTTCGGTCTGGACCGGCAAATGCTGGACAGCCGTCCCGGCCATGGCGAAATGCTGGACCGGCTGCGCGAGGCCCGCAAAATTCCCGAGCAGGCGGATTATGCCGGCTGGAAGAAAGCCGAGCTGGCCCGCTATGAGGATGCGCCGGATGCGGAAATTCCGGACGAGCTGTGGAATCTGCCGGACGGGCGCACGCTGCGGGTGGCGCGCCAGCGCAATCCGCTGGGCGGCCTGCTTATGGTGTTCGAGGACAAGACGGACGAGCTTGCCCTGCGCTCCCGCTATAACACGCTGATCAATGTGCAGCGCGCGACGCTGGACAAGCTGCACGAGGCAGTGGCGGTGTTCGGGTCTGACGGCCGCCTGCGCCTGCACAATTCCGAATTCGAGCGTTTGTGGAATCTGGAAGCAGCCGAGCTCGACGGACAGCCGGAGCTGGAAATCGTCGCGGAGAAGTGCTCGGCCCTGTTCGACAATCCTGGCGTCTGGGCCGACATGAAAGCCCGCGTTGCCGATCCGAGCCCGGAAGCGCGCCGCCATGTTACCGGCGAGATGGAACGCGAGGACGGCAAGGTTCTGGTCTGGCTGTCACGCCCGCTGCCCGATGGCGCCACGCTGATTGCCTGGCAGGACGTGACCGACAGCCGCCGCATCGAGGAAGCGCTGCGCGAGCGCGCCGAGGCGCTGGAAGCCTCCGAACGCATCAAGGGCGAGTTTGTCGAGCATGTCAGCTATCAGCTGCGCACGCCGCTGACCACGATCACCGGCTATGCCGACATGATCCTGCAGGGCATTGCCGGCGAGCTGAGCGATCAGCAGAAGAATTATCTCGGCTATGTGCGCTCGGCCGCGGACGAGTTGGAGAAGATGGTCACCGACATTCTCGATGTCGCCGCCATTGATGCCGGTCAGCTCGAACTCGACCCCACCGATGTCGATCTCAAGGCGCTGGCCTCGGATGCCGTCGAATTGCTCGCCTCGAAAGCCGAACATGCCGGTGTCCGTCTGGCCGTCAATGCGCCGTCCGGCGAGGCGGTGATCACCGGCGACGCCAAGCGCTTGCGCCAGATCACGGTCAATCTGTTGTCGAATGCGCTGAACCACACGCCGCGTAATGGGCGCATCACGCTGACCGTGAAACGCGACGAAGATGGTGCATCCATCACTGTGGCCGATACCGGTGAAGGCATTTCAGCCGACCGGCAGGCGCGGGTGTTCGAACGCTTCGAGCGCGGACAGCGCGGCGGGGCGGGCCTCGGTCTCGCCCTGGTCAAGGAAATTGTCGAAATGCATGGTGGATGGGTCGATCTCGCCTCGGCCCCGGAAGAGGGCACGACGGTGGTCTGTCATCTGCCGGTGATTGCCCGGGTTGCGAATGCGCCGGAGCTGGATCTCACAGGGTTGTTGCGTCCCGCCGGACAAAAAGCCGCCGCGGACGGCTAGATACGCTCAGACGAGCTGTCACAGCAGCCCGCATCAAGCTGAACGGGCGGACAGGGCACTGTCCCGTATGAGCAGAACACACAGCAATCCGGAGGCAGGGGTCTGATAACATCCCCGCAGGACGGGCAGTCCCAGAAATAGATACACGCATTTTCAGGCATACGGACCTGTTCCGTGATTTTACCACAAGACGGGCATTTCACATTCGAAAAAGGTTGAATACTGGTCATCACCGGGGCTTTCTGGCTGATCCGGTCCGTCATCCGGCTATCGCGTCAGATCGAGCAGCAGGGCCTGAAGCCGCCACTCAAACAGCGGCAGTATGGCCGACAGTCCCAGAAACACGGCCCCTGCCAGCCAGAACCCCCAGAAAAGGCGGGAACGATTATGGCGGCGCCAGGCGATGTAAGCGGAAAAGGCCAGCAGGATAGCGGCCGTCCAGAAAAAAACGCCCTGCCAGCGAGCAAACCACCCAAGCCGCGCCACGACACCCGAAGCCAGACCCATCTGGACCAAAAGGATGGGGAGCACGCAACAGGAGGCTCCGATCAGCGAAAATATACCGCCGAGAAAACCGCTGGCTGCCACAAAGCGATTCGCCGGAGTAACAGAAAACTGATTTGTTTTTCCGTGTGTCATGACGTTTCTCTACGCCCTGTAGCCAGTACAGGGTCAAGTGGGCTGATGACAATTCCGGATATGACGCGCGGGCGCGTTGCGCGGCTGTTGGAGTGCGGTATCGAGCGCCTCCGTTTTTACGAGAAAGCCGGATTGATCACTTCTCCGCAGAGGGCGGCGAATGGGTACCGGATATACAATCCCGGGCAGATTGATACGCTGCGTTTGATCGTCAACCTGTCGAATCTGGGATTTCCGCTGGATTCAATCCGCGAGATTCTGACCCTTGCAACCGGGGACAGGGACAAATGCCGCAAAGTGGAGTCGATTGCCGAAGCGCACCGGCGCATGGTCAGGTCAAAAATTGCGGATCTCGAGGCGGTGGACTCGATTCTGACAGCCAAGATTGACGCATGCCGGAAGACACGCTCCGGCCCTTGCCCGATCATGACGGATTTCAGCCATGTCAAACAATCTGCCGCAGACGGCTAGCCCTGATATTCCGGCATGCGGACGATGAGGCCGTCAAGCTCGGCCGAAACCCGGATCTGGCAGGAGAGGCGTGAATTGGGCTGCACATCGGTGGCAAAATCGAGCATGGATTCCTCGACGCCGGATTTTTCACCGGTCTTGTCCGCCCAGGCTTCGTCAACATAGACATGACAGGTCGCGCAGGCACAAGCACCCCCGCAATCGGCATCAATGCCCGGCACCATATTGCGGATCGCGCCCTCCATGACCGTCAGGCCATCGGCGACCTCGATCTCGTGTTTCGTGCCGTCGTGCTCGATATAGGTGATTTTCGCCATGATCTGTCTCCGCAAGCCGGTGGCGAATTGGCGGCTCGCGCGCCGAAAGTCAAGTTGAGGGTGCTTGCCGGGCGCGCCGTGCTTCACTAATCCGGACGCATGAGCGCGCATCCCCTGACCTTCCCCCTGCCGGACGCTGCCGCAACCGAAGCCTTCGGCGCACGGCTGGGGGCCGTATTGCAGCCCGGCGATACCGTGCTGCTGCATGGCGATCTCGGCATGGGCAAGACGACGCTGGCGCGGGGCATGATTGCCGCGCTCTGTGGTGTCACCGATGCGCCCAGCCCGACCTACACGCTGGTCCAGTCCTATGAAACGGAAAGCGGAGTCTGGTTGCTGCATGCCGATCTCTACCGGATCGAGGCGGAAGACGAGCTGGAGGAGCTGGGGCTGGACGAGGCGTTTGACGGTGCCATCTGCCTGATCGAGTGGCCGGACCGGCTGGGGCGCTATCTGCCGCCGCGCCGCCTTGATCTACATCTGACACAGGACGGGATACGGAGAATCGCACAGATTCATCCGGTTGGAGACTGGGGAGGCCGGCTGGCCAATGTCTGACCGCGAGATCGAAATTGCCACATTCCTGACGAATGCCGGCTGGGGCGAAGCGCGCCAGCAAGCCTTTCCGGGCGATGCCTCGACGCGCAGCTACCGGCGGCTGTTCCGCGGCACCGAAACCGCGGTTCTGATGAATGCCCCGGCGCAGGCTGAAGCGCCCGCCTGCCCGCCGGAGGCGACGCCCGGGCAGCGCGCCGCGCTGGGCTATAATGCGCTGGCAAGGCTGGCGGGACCCAATCTGGCGGCCTTTGCGGGCCTCACCGAGGAGTTGACGGCACGGGGATTTTCCGCCCCGCGCCTGCTGGCCGCGGATCTGCCGGGCGGGCTCCTGCTGCTGGAAGATCTGGGCGATGATCTCTTTGCACGGGCGATTCCCGCAGGCGCGGATGAGACCGACCTCTACCGGCATGGAGTCGAAGCGCTGGCGGCCATCTACCGGTCGAGCTTTCCATCCGAGCTGCGCCATCATGGCGGGACATGGCATATCCTTGATTATGACGGTCCGGCGCTGCTGGCCGAGACCGAACTCTTCCTCGACTGGTTTGTGGCCCGCCATCTGGGGCGCGATATATCTCCCGCTGACCGCGACAGCTGGCGCGCGGCCTGGAGTGCCGTTTTTCCGGCGCTGCAGACCGACGCCACCGGACTGGCACTGCGCGATTATCATGCCGAAAACCTGCTCTGGCTGCCGGACCGTGAAGGGCCGGCCCGCGCCGGTCTGATCGATTACCAGGACGCGCTGTTTGCGCACCCCGCCTATGATCTGGTGTCATTGCTGGAAGATGCGCGCCGCGATGTCGCGCCGGAACTCGCCCGGGCGATGAAAGCGCATTTCCTGAAAGCCGCACATCTCTCCGATGCCGCCGCGTTCGATGCCGCCTATGCCGTGCTGGGCGCGCAGCGCAATGCCAAAATCCTCGGCATTTTCGTGCGGCTGGCGATCCGCGACGGCAAGCCGAAATATCTCGGCCTTTTACCCCGCGTGGCGCGGCACTTCCTCACAGATATCTCCCATCCCGCCCTTTCGGACGTGCAGGCCCTGATCCATGATCTGGCGCCTGAACTGGAAGAACTGGCGGGCGGATGATCGAGATCGACACCGGAATGGCCCTTGCGGCAGGACTGGGCACACGGATGCGCCCGCTGACCCTGACCCGCCCGAAAGCGCTGGTGGAGGTCAGTAACAAAGCCCTGCTGGACCATGTGCTGGACCGCTTTGCTGCCGCCGGCGTCAGGCGGGCGGTCGTCAATATCCACCATTTCGCGGATCTGATGCGCGATCATCTGGCCGGACGGATCGGCGTGCCGGACATCCGGATTTCCGATGAAAGCGATCAGGTGCTCGAAACCGGTGGCGGCTTGGTCAAGGCCCGCACCATGCTGGGCGGCAAGCCGGTCTTCGTCTCCAATATCGACGCCATCTGGAAGGATGGGGACATTTCCGAACTTGACCGGCTGAAGGCGGGCTGGGATGGCGATCAGATGGATGCGCTTCTCCTGCTGGCGCGCCGCGAGGAGACGCTGGGCTATGGCGGGGCGGGTGACTTCTTTCTGGAAACGGATGGCCGGGCCCGCCGCCGCGGGGATGACAAGACAGCGCCCTTCGTCTTTGCCGGTACGCAAATCCTCAATCCGGCCGTGCTGGACAAATATCCGGAGGAGCCGTTTTCCCTGAACCGCATCTGGGATGACCTGCTGTCCCGGGGCCGGGTTCATGGCTGTGTGATGGACGCTTTCTGGATGCATGTCGGGGATCCGGAGGCGCGCGACGCCGCCGAGGCGCGGTTTACATGAGCCGGATTTTCGCGCCCGCCACGCCCCGCGTCTTCACCACGCCGCCACAGACGGATTTCCTGAAACTGCTGGCGGAAACGCTGAAGGCGGAATTCGGAGCGACGCCGGAATCGCTGGCCCGCGTGACGATCCTGACGCCGACGCGGCGTGCCGGCCGGGCGCTGGCCGCGGCATTTGCCGGGCTGGACGGCGGGGCGCAGGCAACGCTGCTGCCGCTGATCCGCCCGATCGGTGATGTCGATGCGGACGATCCGCCCTTTGAACCGGGCGAGCTCGCCACCATCGCACCGCCCGCCATCAATCCGGTGCGGCGAACCTTCGAGCTGGCGCGGTTGATCCTGGCCAAGGATGAAGCGCAGGGCGGATCCATGGCCACGGCCGGGGCGATTGCGCTGGCCGGGCCGCTGAGCCAGTTGATCGATGATATCTGGACCGAGGAAACCGGTGATGTTTCCGCACTTGGTGAGACCATCAGGGCGCTGCTTCCGGAACATCTCAGGGAATCCGCCGACTTCATTTCCATCGTCATGACGGCCTGGCCCTTGCGGCTGGCCGAGCTGGGCATGAGCGATCCGGCCCAGAGGCGGTCGGCGCTGCTTTCCGCCCTCGCTGACCGCTGGCGGGAAGCCCCGCCGCCGGGACCGGTGATTGCCGCGGGCTCGACCGGTTCGATTCCGGCTGCGGCGGATCTGATGGCGGCCATTGCCCATATGCCGAAAGGCGCGGTCGTGTTGCCGGGCCTTGACCGCGACATGGATGACAAGGCCTGGGCGGCGCTGAAAGATGATGATCAGCATCCGCAACAGGCGATGCAGGCCTTTCTGGAAAAAATTGAGCTGACGCGCGACCGGGTCACGGACTGGCCGGGGCATGCTGCCAGCATACAGGGGGCAGCGCGGCAGCGCATTCTGGCAGAGGCGCTGCGGCCTGCTGAAGAGACCAGTGACTGGCTGAAACGAATCTCGGCGCTGGAGGGACGGGGCAAGGGATTTCTTGAAACCGGCTTTTCCGGCCTGTCCATCCTGGAAGCGCCGACGGCGGAAGCCGAGGCGCGCGCCATCGCCCTGGCGGTACGGGAAACGCTGGAAACACCGGGCAAGACAGCCATGGTGGTAACGCCGGACCGGGGCATTGCCGACCGGGTGCTCGCTGCCATGCGCGGATATGGCGTGGAGCTTGACGATTCGGCCGGTCGGCCGCTGTCGCAAACACCGGCGGGCAGTTTCCTGCGCCTGATACTGGATGCGGCCGCCGATCCGGGCGCAACCCAGCCGCTCGCCGCGTTGTGGGCGTCACCCTTCTTTGCGATCGGACTGTCCCGCAGCGCCGCCCGGCAACGATTTGACGCCATCGATATTGCCCTGCGCGGGGCACGGCCCGGACGCTCTTTTGCGGCGGTCTGTGACCGTCTGGATACCGCCGGGGACAAAGCTCTGATGACTGGCCTGACCGGGCATTTGTCACGTCTTTCAGGAGCGGCAAGGCCCGCGGCTGAATGGGCGCGCCTGCAGGCGGAGATCGCGGAGGCGCTGGCAGCCGATGATGCGCGCCCGGGGGCGGACCGCCTTTGGATCAATGAGGATGGTGAAGCGGCGGCGATGCTGATCCGCGAACTGATCAGTGAATCCGACATGCTGCCGGAATTGTCACTTCGCGATTATGCCGAGCTCTTCGATACGCTGGCCCGGTCCCGGCCGGTGCGGCCACGCGGCGAGGTGCATCCGCGCCTGCGCCTGCTGGGTCCCATCGAGGCCCGGCTCCTTTCGGCCGACCGTGTTATTCTGGCGGGACTGAATGAAGGCGTCTGGCCCGCGGGGCTGGGCATTGATCCCTGGATGTCACGCGGCATGCGAGCCGAAGCCGGACTGCCACCGCGTGAAAAGCGCCTCGGCCTCGCCGCACATGATTTCGCACAACTCGCCTGTGCCCCTGAAGCCCTTCTTACCCGTTCGGAAAAACAGGACGGCGCGCCGGCAGTCGCTTCCCGCTGGCTGTGGCGGCTGAAAACCTTGGCCAAAGGCGCGCTGGGCGCGGGCGCGGCAAAAGCGCTGTCGCCGGAGACCGATTATCTGGCGCTGGCGAATGCGCTGGATTATACGCCCGCCCCGGAGCCCGTCACGGAACCCCGCCCCTGTCCTCCGGCATCGGCAAGGCCAAACTCTCTCTCGGTCACGGAAATCCGCAACTGGATCCGAGACCCCTACACCATCTATGCTCGGCGGATACTGGGGCTGATCCCGCTGGATGATCTTGATCAGGACGCGCAGGCCGCCGAACGGGGCACCGCCATTCACAAGGCTTTCGAGCTATTCCTGAGCGCCGCCGGTCCGGGGCCGCTGCCTGAGAGCGCCCTGCATGACCTGTTGAAGCTCGGCCGGGACACCGCCATCGCGGCGGGGATGGACGAGGCCGGGCTGGTGCCGGACATGATCCGCTTTGAACGGCTGGCCCGCTGGTTCATAGACTGGGAGACACGCCGGCGTGCCGCCGGTATCCGTCCGGTCGCGCTGGAATGCCGCGGCGAGTGGGCCGTGGCCGGGACCGGTTTCACCCTGCGCGGAAAAGCCGACCGGCTGGATCAGCGGTCCGACCTCAACCTGATCGATATTCTGGATTACAAGACCGGAGGCACCCCTTCTGCGACAGCGACGGCCGCGGGGTTTGAACCCCAGACGCCTCTGGAAGCCGCCATGGTGCGGGACGGTGCCTTTGCCGGAATTGACCCGTCCGAGCCGGGAGATCTGATCTATGTGAAGCTGTCGGGCGGCAAGGAGGCCGGCGGCGAAATCCGGATCAATGATGCCGGACGGGAACCGAAATCAACCGACGAGCTGGTCTATCTCTATGAAAACATCCTGCGCCGGCTGGTCGAGCGCTTCAGCAAGGAAAGCACACCCTATCCCGCCCAGATCTTTCCGCAATTCGAGAATGAATGGGGCGATTATGACCGGCTGAGCCGCCGCGCGGAATGGTCCTCCGCCGAGGAGAATGACGGGGGCGTGTCATGACGTCCGCGATCGAACACGCAACGGGGCAGCAGACGCTTGCGGCGCAGCCGGATCATCACATCCATGTCGAAGCCAATGCCGGATCGGGCAAGACGCGGGTATTGGTCAACCGCGTGGCGCGGCTGTTGCTGACCGGGTCTGCGCCGGACAGGATTCTCTGCCTGACCTACACAAAAGCGGCGGCCGGGGAGATGAAATCCCGCCTGTTCGACACACTCGGTGACTGGTCCATCGCCGATGATGGGACATTACGGGAGAAGCTGAACAGGCTCTATAATGATGCAAACCGGGAGTATTCCGCCGGCGACCTCGCGGAAGCACGCAAACTCTTTGCCCGCGCACTGGAAACACCCGGCGGGCTCGCCGTACAGACGATTCACGCTTTCTGTCAGTCCCTGCTGCAGCGCTTTCCGCTGGAGGCCGGCCTGCCGCCCGGTTTTGATATCGCCGATGATGCCGACAGCCGTGCCATTGCGGCCGAAGCACGGCGCGGCCTGTTTCTGGCGGCTCAGACCGATGCGCAGCTACACGCGGCGCTGGAAACGCTTCTGGTGCGGGGCTCGGACAGTTTCGATCTGATCGTCCGTCTTGCTGCCGGAAAACGCCTTGATTTTTCCCGCCTGCTGCTGGAGCAGGGCGAAGACGGGTTGCGGGCAGGCTTGCGGGCAGAGCTGGGACTGGCCGACACGGATACCGCCGCCGGGCTGACCGAAAGCGGCTGGATGGAAACACCGCAGGAAGCGCTTCGGTCAGCAGCCGCAACCCTGGCGACCGGCGGAAAAACCGACAGCGCCGCAGCTACGGCCATTCTGGCAGCGCTGGACGCACAGCATCCTGCCCGCGCTCTGGAACTGATTCTGCCGGTTTATTTCACCCAGAAAGGTGACTTGCGGAAAAGCTTTGCGACCAAGCCGGTCCGGGACGCCCACCCAGAGATCGACACATTGCTGACCTCGGAAGCGACAAGGCTGTCGAGCCTTCGCCTGCGGATCGCCGCTGCCGAGACCGCCGAGGCCTCGGAGGCGGCCACCCGTATCAGCGCCGAATATATCCGCCGCTATGAAGCCGGATTGCGCATGCGGCGGCGGCTGGATTATGCGGATCTCATCGCATTTGCCGTGAAATTGCTGGAAGATTCCGAGGCGCGCGACTGGGTGCGCTACAAGC
>WGNH01000033.1 GCA_016124665.1 Alphaproteobacteria bacterium
ACAGTACCGGGTGACGCAGGAGAACGGGACCGAACGGCCCTTTACCGGCGCGTATACGGATAACAAAGCGGCCGGCCTTTATGTCGATATCGTTTCGGGCGAACCGCTTTTTACATCTATGGACAAATTTGACAACGGCTGTGGCTGGCCGAGCTTCACCCGTCCCGTGGACGGTGAATACATCAAGGAATTGCGTGACATTTCTCATGGCATGATCCGGACTGAAGTCCGGTCGGCACATGGCGACAGTCATCTCGGCCATGTTTTCCCCGACGGGCCGGCGGATCAGGGCGGCTTGCGGTATTGCATCAATTCGGCTTCGCTCCGTTTCATTCCTGTCGCGGAACTCGACGCACAAGGTTATGGCGAGTACGTCCATCTTTTTACCGGCAAATAGCGGATATCGCCTGCAGACCATGCCTTGCCTGCGGCAAGCCCCGGCGGCTTTATAGCCCAATGAAACGCCCGGCCTGTCATGTCTTCTGAAGAAACACTGCGCCTGCTTCCACAATTATTGCGCAATGGCGATTTTCGTGGCGCCGAACAGCGTGTCCAGACGGCGCTGGAAAGCGATCCTGACCATCCGGGACTGAATGCCTTTGCGGCTTTCATTTCCACCCATCTGAATAAGCGGGACGAGGCCATCCGCTTTGCCCGGAAAGCGGCCGCGCACCCCGGAGACGCGCCACGGCCCGCAGCGCAAGCCGCAAATCTACTGGCACAATTCCGCCTGTATGATGAAGCCTTGAGTGCCGCGCGTTCAATTGACATCGAAACGACAAGCGACCCGGTCATTCTTGATCAGCTCGGAGCCTGTTTTACCATATGCGGCGCGCATCAGGAGGCCCGGGCTGTCTACGCCCGGTTGACCGGGATCGTCCCGGCCGAGCCGCGCTGCCGCTTCAATCTGGCAGCGGCACAGCGCTATATTGGCGAGCTTGAAGAGGCCGCCAAAAATTTCGACCTCGCCAGTAAGGCAGGACCACAGGCTGCCGAAGCCGCCTATGCCCGGTCCCTGCTGACAAAGGCGTCCCCGGACAGGAATCATATTGACGAACTCGCTGTTCGCTTGCGCGCACCCGGTCTGGATGACCTCTCGCGCGCCGCACTCAGCTACGCCATGGGCAAGGAATTCGAAGACCTCGGAAAATGGCCTGAGGCTTTCGACGCCTGGACAGATGGAGCCAGAGCAATGCGGCAGGCGCGGCCTTACTCTGTCGAGCCTGAAATCAATGCCATCGACGAAACCATCAGGGCCTGGCCATCTATCTCCCGCGAATATCAGTGGTCGGAATTGACGCCGGTTTTTATTGTCAGTCTGCCGCGCGCCGGTTCAACCCTTCTGGATCGAATATTGTCAAACCGGGATGACGTGGCTTCGGCGGGCGAAACCGAGGACTTCATTGTCAGCCTGCTTGAAGATCCGGTCTTCGCCGGTTTGCGTGACCCGGTTGAAATTGCACAGCGCACTCCGGATGCCGACATGAGTGCCGTGGGTCAACGATATCGCGACGCACTGCATCGCCGTGGGTACAGACATGGGTATGTGATCGACAAGACGCCCACAAACTTCCTCTATGCGGGACTGATCGCGGACGCCTTGCCGGAAGCCCGGATCATTCATCTGGACCGCGACCCGCGAGATGCCGCCATCGCGACCCACAAGACACTGTTCCGGGACCGGTATTTCTGGTCATATGACATGCAGTCTATCGCGGCTTACTTTGCCTCAGTTCAGCGCCTCATGCAGCATTGGCATTCTGACGGGTCCGGACGTATGGAACGGGTTGAGTATGAGGACCTGGTGCAGAATACCGAGGCCGAAGCCCGGCGCCTGACAGGGTTTATAGGCCTGAATTGGGACCCGGCCTGCCTGGATTTCGCCGGCAATCGTGCGGCGGTTGCGACAGCAAGCGCCGAACATGTCCGCCGCCCGGTCTATGCTTCGTCGATCGGACATTGGAAACATTTCAAGGATCAGCTGGCGGCAATTCTGCCGGCACTGGATGCAATGGTCCCCAACTAGCTTTCGCCGGCGGCAAGCGGGCCCTCCACATGGGTACGCGGATTCTGACAGAGATCGTGGGCCAAGACCCCCATCAATTCGCCATAAGCGCGCCGGATATGTTCGATCGCCCGGCAATCATTCGCCTCGGGTTCAGCCGTCAGGAACACGGTCCGGCCTTCATTCAGGTGAACTTCCGTCACATCCAGCTCGCGGACAGACGCCAACCGGAGATCCGCATTGACAATCACACACTCGAACCGGCTCTGATCGTCGGTCAGGACACGCACCGCCGTATTTTCCTCACTCGGTGAATAGGCGTCGATGGCCGCGACCGCTCCCGGCACTTCTTCGAGGCATGACAGGATCTGATCGTACCGCATCAACAGATCCCGGCTCCAGTCCCACTGACCGCCCTCTTCCCGGGCGCAGCCCTCATAAGTCACATCATCCACACGCACTGAAGCAAAGAATGGTCGCTCAATCCCGTCAAAATCGATGCAGGGACCGGCCTGAAATGCCGCCGATACCAGCACCGGATCAGGCGTTATCGAAATATAGCGCCGAAAGCCGTTCACGAGGTGATCAGGGGCCATGCGAAGGGTCGTAAGAATCGGGTCCCGCCCGGCGGCAATCAGCCGGAATTCGCCAAATACCTCACCCTCCAGATCATAGAGTTCGATGGTCGCGCGCCAGTAGGGAGACTCGCCCTGCACGGCCATGCCGTAAGGTGTTTCGGGCCGTGTGCCCGCGAAGGCTGTGCCGATCGCCGGATAAACAAAGCCGGTCTGTGAAGAGCTGCCACCACCGTCAGCGGCTGGAAAATCCATTGTGCCACTTTGTTCCGTGGCACCAGCGGGAGCATTCGCGGCCGAGGATCGCATTTGGTCCGGGCTGAGATCGGCGGGTGTGCTGGCACACCCGGCCAGTAGCACAGCGGACAGTCCTGTCATTGCAATCAGTCGAAGCATTGCGCCCTCCCCGGCAGAGCCGTTTCAACCATACAGGCATTTCAGACCCTTGAGAAACAGCCATCTTTCACTTTCCGCTAACCACGTCTGACAACCGAATCTTTTCGTTATCCGTGCATTATCGCGGTCGGATCAATTTGATCGGGGGTGGTGACCATGAACAAGCGGCACTATGAAACGCGGCCCATTTCGCCGGCGAATGACGTCTCGCCCGGCTTTGCGGGCCTCGAGAACGGCCGCGGGCGCGCCGCCACCCTCGACATGATGCGCGAGTCCATCAACCCGCCAGCCAACCGTATCGACCGGGCAACACTGAGCCGGGCCTTGCAGCTCGTTGACTTCGGCATCATGGGAAGCCTGACTGTGGCGGCTTTTCTGTCATTTGGCGCGGACTTCTGGCCGATTCTGGTCTTCCTTGGCGTTTCCCTTTGCGCTTTCCGCCTTTCCGAACATTATGTTGTACGTGCCCGCAAGCCGGCCTGGCGCCATATTGCCACGGGTATGATCGGTCTTGGACTGGGCGGCATGGCCAGTATTCTGCTGGTCCGCTTGTCTGACCCGTCTCTGACGCTGGCTGCGGCTCAACAGGCCAGCGTTTCGGCTGCAGCCCTTCTGATTGTTCACACGATCTATGCCTTCTTCATGGAATACTGGGCGCGAAATGGCCGCCTCGCCGCCAATGTTGTAATCGTCGGCGCAACCGCAAATGCCCGCCGCCTGATTGATGCCAATTCGCGCAGCAAGGCGGTGAATATTCTCGGCGTATTTGATGACCGGCGCACGCGCAGCCCATCCATTCTGGCCGGCGCACCCTATCTGGGAACGCTACAGGATCTGACAAGCTGGCCTCACCTGCATGAAGTTGACCGCATAATTGTCACCGTGACACCGCACGCTGTTGACCGCGTCAAATCACTGCTCACCGGCCTGTCAGGTCTTGCGCAGCCTGTCTGTCTGCTGCTCGATTTCGAGCACTTCAACCCAAAGAAACAAACCCTCGAGGAAATCGCGAACGCTCCGGCGGCGCGCCTGTCCGGCAATCCGGCCACGCCGGGATGGATCATCACCAAACGGCTGGAAGACCTGGTGATCGGGTCGGTCCTGTTCGCCGCAGCCCTGCCCGTCATGGCCTTGCTGGCTGTGCTGATCCGGCTGGATTCGCCCGGCCCGGCCCTCTTCCGTCAGAAACGCGAAGGCTTTAATGGCCGCCTGATCGAGGTTCTGAAATTCCGCTCCATGCGCGATGAGCCGGCTGCGAAAGACGGATCAGTCCGTCAGGTTGAACGCGACGATCCTCGTGTCACTCGGATAGGCCGCTTTATCCGCTCGACCAGCCTCGACGAGCTTCCGCAGCTCTGGAATGTGTTGAAAGGCGAAATGTCGCTGGTCGGCCCGCGTCCGCACGCACCGGGCATGAAAACCGGAGCCGCATTGACCTCCAGCCTTGTGGGTGAATATGCCCACCGCCACCGCGTCAAGCCGGGACTGACCGGCTGGGCCCAGGTCAACGGATCGCGCGGGCCGCTTCATTCACCGGAAGCTGCACGAGAACGCATCCGCTTTGACGTGGAGTATATCAGCAAGGCCAGCCTCTGGTTCGATCTCTGGATCATGCTGAAAACCGGACCGGCCTTGCTCGGCGACAAAATCAACGTCCGTTAGGGCCTGTACCTGTTTCTCGACCAGTGGCGGCGTAGCACGTCCACGATTGGCGGATTGGCGATGCGGCGCATCGCCCCCGGGTCAGGCCCGAAAAAGGGATTCCAGCCATTCTCGGCCTCATCATAAGCCCGCCAGCCCGAAGGCCAGTTGAACCACGCCGAGTTTGCGCCCTGTTCTTCCATTGATTGCAGGCGCAAGGCGGCGAAGCGGGCGGCATCATGCGCCCATCGTCTGACTCCCCATTCTCCCACCATCCATCGCGCCGCCTGTGGCGGAGAAATTCGCGCCGCCTCCACTGAAAATGATGCGGCGCTGTTTGGATCGGAATGGGTATAGGCGTAGGGCGCATAATCATGAATGGCCAGCACTGACGGTCCGAGACCGCTCAATTCCAGATCACTCTCATGAGCCACGCTGGCATAGCTGTCCGGACTGATCAGCAAGGGCGTTTCGAGGTCCACCTCCCGAACCGCCTGGGCCATCCGGCGCGCCATTTGCGGCCAGGGGGAGTTCTGCACAATATGGCTGCCATTGGGTTCAACCATCAGGAGATAACCGGCAACGGCCGCGTTTGCTCGGAATTGCCGCGCCGTGTGCCGCCACATCTCCGCCCATGCCGACTGCATTTCCGCATTCGACCAGACACGCTCATCAATCATCGAAGACGGAAACCAGCTATCGCCATTATCGCGGTGAAAGGTGAATTCTGATCGCCCGGGTCCGGTACGAAAAGCAATCACCGTAAAAAGGCCGTGACGAGCGCAGCGCTCCACCAAATCGGCCAGATGATCTTCTATCGCCGGATCGGCGCGATAAGGAGCGAATTCCGTGAATACGCCCGGGTGAGACAGCACCGCCAGATTGGCACCGGCTTCGGCAAGACTGGCCAGCGCCCGGTCACTGACCGGCGTTCCGACTGGCCCGGGGCCCAGAAAGCTGTCACCGTCAATGTCTGGGTAGACCCGGCGTTGCGGAAACACCGCTCCACGCAGATGTGGCCCGCTCGCATTATCCCAGAGCGCTATCTTTCGCCGCGCGGCAGAACGCTGGCCACCCAAGAGCAGGGACGCACCGCCCGCAGCCAGAACTGTGCGGCGGTCCGGCCTGATCACCATGCGTAAAAGGACGCCAGCTTGTCGGCCCTGCGCAAGGCACGCCTTGGCAGGCTGGCGATTTTCCCGAGCGGCGCCTTTTCAAGGGCACCAGCCAGAGATCTCGCTGCGCCTCGCAAGGTCGCCGGAGCGGATGCTGTCAGAATACATCCCTGCGCGAGCGGCACCTGCCAGCTGCCGAGATTGCGTTTGAAGTCATAATCTCCTGGCCCCAGCTCAACACTGCTTCGTCCGGCTTCCGATGCAAAACGGATTTTTTCCAATAGGAGTAACAATCCGGGGCTGACCTTATTGAAATCCGGATCATAGGCCGGAAACCAGTAGTGACAGCGGGCTTCGCTCGCCATTCCGACATGGACCGCAGCAATGCGGCCATCAATATTCAGTGTCGAGCACACACCGCGGAAACGATCAGACTGCTTGTTCAGCACAGCTGCCAGCAAGTCCCTTGTCCACGCGACTGAAAAGACATCAAAAACACCGGTTCGGCGGTATTGCTCGCCTTTCCAGTCGATCATGGCAGAGAACGCTTCCGGGCGATCATCATCCATGCGGAATTCAAACCCGCCTTCCATCTCTTCGAGCTTCCGGCGCCGGGCGCGGATATTGCGGAATGCCTTGGGTTCGGCTTCCGACCGGGCCTGCTCGAAGGCACCATATCCGGCAGACACATCAATGATCCATGAACCGTCAGACATGTTCGAGAAGGCATTCCAGCAAGGCTGCAGGCCCAGTGCGCTATGATATTCAAACAGCGGCACACCACCTGCACGCAGCCAGGCTTTCAGGTCAACTGTCCGGTCCGGCTCGGCGATGACTCCATGGACATCCGACAAAGGGCCAGCAATCGGGCGGGCATATCCGACCTTTCCCATCTGCATCGGAAGAAATCCGGCGATCTGACCACGCTCGCGAACGACCAGCACACGTGTATCCGACCGCACCTCCTCGCAGCACTCGGCAAACTCCAGCCGGAAATAAGGGCTGGCCAGCGCCGGATCTCCATCCGTGAACGCGATCCATGCCTCGCGCTCGGCAACGGAAAGCTCGCTTGGTTTGATCAGGCGGGCATCTATCGAGTGGGCCATTTAATGCTCCGGAAATATGATCCCATAGCTAGCGCAATAGGGTTTCCGCTTCGTTTCAAAGCCCACAGATATGTTCACGCGATTTTAGGTGCTTGTATGCATGCTGTCGGGCTCGAACAGGGAGCTGCGCTCAGGAATGCTCGGCAAACACATTCTCGGATACTTGCCGGTGCAGATCGCCCGCGCGGTCGTCGGTTTTGGCGGCGTGGCCATTCTGACGCGCCTGATGCCAACCGAAATGTATGGTCAGTACGCGTTGGCGCTGGCGGCCATGCACATCACGGCTATGGCGTTTCATACCTGGCTCGATGCCGCGGTCGCCCGTTTTCACGCCCGGGCGGATGCGCGCGGGCATCTCGCTTCCCATCTTGCCACCATCTATTCCAGCTTCGCTTTAGTCGGAACCGGCGTGATCATACTCGGCGGTATTGCGCTCTGGGCCGCACCGCTGAACATCGAGCTCAAGACGGCGCTCGGTTTCGGACTGGCCGCCCTGACCCTCCGCTCTATCCTTGCCATCGGCATTGAATCGCGGCGCGCAGCCGGCCAGGTCGCGGCCTATTCGATATTCGAAACGGCCAATGTTCTCGGCGGGTTTGCCCTCGGTATCGCCATCCTCATGGCCACGCCGCTGGGTGCGGCCGGCCCGATCGCCGGAATGGCGCTCGCCAGCCTCATTACCCTGTTTTTCGAATTCCCATCGCAGGCCCGGAAGTCCGCCGCCGGAAAGCCACGCAAACGCCGCGCCATGCTCTATTTCGCTTACGGCCTGCCGGTTTCAATCTCGCTGGTTTTCGAACACTTGCTGTCTGCCGGCGACCGCTTTCTAATCGCCGGGTTGATGAATGAGGCCGCGGTCGGGATTTATGCGGCGGGCTACGGGCTTGCCGACCGGACCATTGATATCCTGTTTATCTGGTTGGGAACGGCAGCAACCCCTCTGATGATCCGGGCGCTCGAAAAAGAAGGCCCCGACGCCGCCCGCCGTGTAGCGGGGCAATCCGCCCGCGTCATGGGGTTGATCGGATTTCCTGCGGCCACAGGGCTGGCGCTGGTGGCGGCCCCCTTGTCCACCGTCATGGTGGGCGAGGAATATCGCGCGGGGGCCACGCTGATCCTGCCCTGGATTGCTTTGGCCGGGCTGATGAAGGGGCTGATGACCTATTATTTCCACGAAAGCTTCATACTGAAGCGCAAGACGCGCTGGATGGCGGCGATCATGGGTGGCGCTGCCGTCTTCAATATCAGCCTGAACCTTGTGCTGATCCCGGTGTTCGGCATCGCCGGTGCGGCAGCGGCGACACTCGTCTCCTACACGTTCAGCCTTGTTGCTTGCGCTGCAATCGGACGCGCCTTGTTTCCTCTTCCCCTGCCCTGGCTGGACTGGGGACGCTCGGCGCTTGCCGCCGGCGTGATGGCACTGGTGGTCTATGCGCTGCCTGTTCAGGGGCCGGCCATCCTCGTCCTGCTGGCAAAGGCTGCGCTGGGCGGTGCCGTTTATGTGGCGATTGCTCTGGCATTGAATATTGCCGGTTGCCGAAGCTGGCTGGGTATAGCCCAAAGCTGGTGGCGTCCTGCGGAGGCGCGCCCATGAGCCAGTACGCTGATTATTCCAATGCCGCCGCTACCGAGGCGTCGGCCCTTCAATTGTCAGTGCTGATTCCGTTTTACAACGACAATCCGGTGCCGCTCGCACGGGCTTTGGCCCGGCAAATCACGGCGGCCGGATTGCCGGCCGAAATCATCCTGTTTGATGACGGCGAACCGGATCCGGAACTGAATGCATCGGTGGCAGCTGAAATAGATCGTCTGCCGGCTCCGGCGCGCTTGCTGACGTCCCGCCGCAATGTCGGACGCGCCGCCGGCCGAAATCGGCTTGCATCCGCCGCCATTGGTGAATGGCTGCTCTTCCTCGACGCCGACATGACCGTCAGCGACGGCTTCCTTCAGACTTGGCTGGAACTGGTCGAGGGATATGAATTCGATGCCGCCTTCGGCGGTTACTCAGCGGATCCGGTGCAACAGCCGTCTCACCACCTTCATGCCGCACTTGCCCGGTCAAGCGACGAGAATAACGCAGATGTCCGCAATCAGATCGGAGCGACAGCCTTTTGCACCAGCAATCTCCTCGCCCGGTCAAGCCTGATGCGCAAAGTCGGATTTGACGAAAATTTCACTGGTTGGGGGTGGGAAGATGTTGACTGGGCAGTGCGCTCCGGCAAACAGGGTGAGCTGGCGCATTTTGACAATCCGGCCGGGCATTCGGGTTGGCAGTCACCGGATGTCCTGTTACGCAAATTCCGCGACGCTGCACACAATTATGCCCGCTTGCTGGAGAAACATCCGGAGCTGGCAAGCCTCCCGGGCGCGAAAGCGGCGCAGATATTGAAAGCCATTCCCGGTCAGTCATTGTTACGTGGCATATGGGCAATGATGGCGCAAACGCCGCTTGCGCCGATGAAAGCCCGTACAACCGCCCTGAAACTCTGGCGCGCCAGCTGGGCAGCAGATGCGATTGGAAAATGACGGACTCTGCCTACATCCCCGCCTCCGGTCTGACCGGTAAGCTCAAGCGCCTGAAAGCCCGGTTTCTGGAGTGTGACCCGCTTCATTTTGCTCCGGATCAGCTCGTCGTCTCGATAACCTTTGACGATTTTCCGAAGTCGGCTTTCGACGTGGGGAAATCCGGGCTCGAAAAGCGCGGCTGGCGCGGCACATGGTATGCCTCCGCCGGATTTGCGGGGACAGACACGCATCACGGTCCGATGTTCGATGCCGACCATCTTCGTCAGCTGGAAGATTCCGGCCACGAGATTGCCTGCCATACGCTCAATCATACCGATCTCGGCCAGGCATCAGACGAAGTGGCGTGTGCGCAGATAGCGGCCAATTATGAAGCGCTTGTGGATCTGGGCCTGAAATCAGGCCTTCCGGCTTTCGCCTATCCCTATGGTGAGGCATCGCCTGCCAGCAAACGCGTCCTGGCAACCCGGTTTGAAACCCTGCGCGGCGTTCGTCCGGGCATCAACAGAAAGGGGGATGACCGGAATCTGCTGAAAGCCGTCGGTATTGATGGCGGTGAGGCGGGACTCGCGCGGGCACACGCTTTCATCGACGAAGGCATGGCCCGGCCTGGCTGGCTCATCTTCTATACCCATGACATTCAGCCCTCACCTACGGAGTGGGGCTGCACCCCTGATGAATTTTCAGGATTGCTGGATCATATCCAGGCAAGCGGGGCGAAAGTCCTGCCGGTTACGCAGGCCTATCGTTGGCTGACGGCATCATAGCGCCGCGGCAGGGCCAAACGCGCAGCCGTTGCCACGAACAAAACCCAGGTCAGCGCATTACGCTGCAGCAGATTGCTTTCCGATATGCTGATCAATACCACCAGAATCAGGAAAATCAGCGCCCAGAAGACTTCAGGTCCGCGAAAAAGCCGGCCGCAAGCCCTTATGATTGACAGCAAGAGCGAAACCGCCATCAGGATAATCCCCGGCACACCGATACCGAGCGCGATTTCCAGCCAGCCATTGTGGGCCGTCGGCACCGGCCATTGCGTGCGTTGCCGCACCCAGAAAGCCGGACCGTAGGGCGCATCCCAGAAGGCGCCGTAGCCATAACCCGTCCAGGGGCGCGCCTGAACCTGTTCGGCAAGCACCACCCAGATATCAGTGCGGCCGGTCAATGTCGGATCCCGGCCAAGCGCCTCGATCACGGCGACAGGCGCAATGGACATCACCATGGCGGCGATGAAGGCGATCAGCCCGCCGCCGACAAGTATCAGCGCCGAAAACCCGAATCCGCGCCGTATCAGATGGATGGCGGCAATGCCGGCAAGTGCCAGCATCAAGGCCAGCAACGCCGTCTTCGATGTCGACATCAGGACCAGCCCGGCCTGAAATGCCGCCAGCCCCCACCAGATCAGTTTGTGCCGGGGCTGACAGACTGACGCTGCGAGCGCGGCCGTGGTGCCAAAGGCCATCATCGCACCAAGTGTATTTTTCTCCCACCAGATGCCTTTCCACGCACCAACATGGATGTCGTGGTGAACGGCAATCCCCGGAAAGGCGAGCGACATGATGGTGCTCATTACCGCCAGAACGGAGAACACCACCGCAATCAATGTGATCAGTTCACGCCAGTTGAAGCGTGACGCCAGCAGCAGGCCGAACAGGGTTGTCATGACGAGCGCAAAGCCCCGCCTTTGGGTTAGGCCGGAATCGACAGACCACAGGAATGAGGCGAAGCACAACAAGGACAGGATCAGGATGATCGGCGTTCGCCACATGACGTCCAGCGTGCGGGCTGGTGTAATCGCCATCCAGGCAATCGTCAGGGCATAAACGGGCAACCACATCACCCGCAGCAATGTACTCTCTTCGGATTCCGGCGAATTGGCCAGAAGCGGGCCAAGCAATCCCTGCGACACCAGAAACAGCACGATACCGGCGAGGAAAAACTCCATTGGCCGCAGCACATTCATCCGCGGCGCTGCGCGCAAATTGTGAATATGAGTGCTGACGTCCGTCAAGCGGCGCGCCGCGACACAATACGCGACCGGTTGCAGACAATTCCCGCGACAATGCCGCCGCGGCGCTCAATCGCCTCCCGGCGCGCGGCGATGGACCGTTCATTCCAGCTGCCTTCATCGGCAACCAGGATGACACCATCAGCATCCGCTGCCACAGGCAAGATGGCGCGGCTGGCCCCGGGCGCATCAATCACGGCAAGATCGATGCTGCCGCGAACCGCATTCCAGTATTCCCGGGCATTGCCGAATTCAAGGCGCTCTACCCCCGAACGGGCGCGTTGGAATTCGGTGACATAGAGGTGCTTTGTTGAGCAATCCTTGGCCACCAGACGCGCACGGGCACCATGCGGTTCAGCGCGCCAGAATGCATTGCGTCCGAAGGAGGCATCAAAAACATTTGCATCAGGCCGCGCCAGCGCCCGTGCATGGGAATTGCGGGCAAAATCGAGATCAAAGAGCCAGACGCCGCGGCGCGACCTTTCCGCAGCGACGCGTGCAAATTCTCGGGCAATGGTCGAGGTGCCCGCACGTTTGCTGGCCCCGAGAAACATCAGCACGCGTCCCTTGCCGCCGGGCCGGGCAATCGGCTCCAGCTGGTCCACCAGCGCCTGCATTTCAAATGAAAGATCAACCATCGAATCGCCGCGAATCATTATTGAGACCGCAGCATTCACCGCATCGGTTAACGGCGGCCCAACGCACTGCCCCTGTCCGGCATTCGCGCCAGAACCGGCACACCGGCAACACGGGACGGCATCGGACCGATGGCGTCCGTCAAATCCGCAGTCTGCGGTCGCTGCTGGACGGGATGCGATCGGGCTCCCGGGCCGACATGGCGCGACCAGTAGCCGCGCAACAACCCCATCAGGATGGCGGTCCCAGCGGCAAAAATAAAAGCCGCAGCTACACCCAGTTTTTTCAGCGACGACCCCTCGGCCGGCGCGAAAGCCCGCTCGACAATACGCACGGCATCCGCACTGCCCGGTGCCAGCGATTGCCGGGCTTCAGCCTCGGCCTGCTGGGTCGCCAATGATGTCGCCGCCGCCGCCGTCGCCGCAACATCCTGCGCAAGCCGGCGATAGTCAGGCGCAAGGCTGCGCAGCCTGGAAATTTCGCTTTCCGCCGCCGATAGTTGGGCGGAAATGGCGCGTGCACGCGTGGCCTCGGCCGCGGCTACCGATTCCAGTCGCATTTGCTCCTGAACAAGGCCCTGCCGGACCGTATTCACGCCGGTCCGCCTCTGTCCGAGCCCCGCCACACCGCCCCCGGCAATGAAGTCTTCCAGTTCGGCAATTTCGCGATCAAGTGCGACAACGGGGGGCGCGGTCTCCAGATACCGTGACAACAGGCTTTCTCGCTCCAACCGATTTTCGATCAGGAGATTTTCGGCACTACTTTCGACATAGAGGTCGATATTTTCCGGCATTTCTGCAACACGCTGCGCGATCGCGGATGCGGCGGCAGAGGCAGCCTGGCGTTCCGACTGAGCCGTCGCCAAAGACGTTTGCAGTGCCGCTATTTGCGTCAGGAGCGCCGCGATATCCGATTCATATTCTGTGATATCATTCTCGGTCAGAAATTGGTCAAGCGCGTCCAGAGCAGCTGTATAAGCCGCATCCGATTGCAGCCGGCGATCCGCGACGCCGGTCGCGCCATCTCCCGTCAGTACGACCTGGCGATATTCCAGATAGGCATCGACAATGGCGTTCAACACCGTTTCGGCGCGCTCAGGACTGTCCGCTTCCAGAACCGGAATCAGGACAGAAGCATTGGGCGCACGAACCACCGAAAAGCTCTGCCGCATGGCCCGCAGGGCAAGGGCTTCCGAGCCCCCTTCCGGCAAAACAGCAGCCGGACCGATATTCTCAAGCGCGATCCGCCGCACGGTTTCCGAATTCATGATTTCGGATTCCGACTGCATCACCTGTTCGATGATAAAACCGTCACCCGAGCCGGCCGCACCAGGTGTAAGGTCCTCATCATCAAGCAGGACGAGCAACCGTGCCCGCGCCTCGTATGTCTTGTTCAGCAGGAGGAATGATGCGGCCGCACCCGCAACAAACAGGACCAGAAAAACCGCAATGATCATGCCACGTTGCGACCAGATCATTTCGATCAGATCATACAGGTCCAGCTCCCACCTTTCATCCCGGGGATGAGGAGGATCGCTGGGCGGTTTGGAACCGGTTCCGGTGTGGCTTCGACTCATGAAAGCGAGAAAAACGGTGTCCGGTTTAATTTTTCATTATCCGAACCGCGAAAGGTTCTTGTTCAGGTAAGAAATAGCCAAGTGAGTCTCCATCAATGCGAATTTCCGTTCTGATACTGGCCCTCTGTCTTGCAGGTTGTGGGACGGCTCGAACGGTCACAAATGCTGTCACCTCCCCTTTCAGTGGCGAGCGCGAACCCGATTATTGGAGCTACGCAGGTGCGCGTCCGGAAGGATCTGTCGCGCCGTCCAGCTGGAACAATATCGAATTTGTGGAATGGCGGTCAGCGGACCCGGCCTTCCGGCTCTATCCGGGGGATGCCATTGATGTCACCGTCCATACCGCCAGCGAATTGAACCGCACCGCAACCATTGGCCCGGACGGGCGGGTCAATCTGCCATTGGCCGGACGTGTAATGGTCGCCGGGCGAACCGATTCCGAGGCTGCCAGCGCCATCGCTGACGCCTATACGACCATGCTTCGCAATCCGATTGTGGAAGTGACCGCAACAAGCTTCGCGGCGCAGAACATAATTGTCGGGGGTCAGGTTGCCACACCCGGCATGTATGAGATGCCGTCGCGCATCGGCGCGCTTGAAGCCATAATGCTGGCAGGCGGATTTCGCGATTCCGCCGCCCAAGGCGATGTCGTCATACTCAGACGCTCCCCGTCGGGCGATGGCCTGATGATGCGCACGGTCAATCTGCATCGCGCCCTGCGGGGAGACGGTCAGGCCGACCCCTTCCCGCTGCAGCGCTATGATATCGTTTTCGTGCCACGTTCGACGATCTCCGAAGTCACATTGTTTGTCGAACAATATGTCTACGGCATCCTGCCGCTCGATCAGGCGTTTTCATTCGCCATTGCAAGCGCGATCAACGATTAGACCGGTCAGTCTAGTGACGTGTGCTCAGCCATTCGCGCGCCGCGCGCTGGGCCGCTGAAATCTGCATCATGTCCATCTCGTCCGAGATTTCCTGACGATAGTATTTCGCAGCGTCGCAGCCCATCAGTGTCGCGAGATTGAACCATTTGTGGGCTTCCACATAGTCCACCGTACCACCCTGGCCGGTCGAATAGAGAAGTCCGAGTTTGCAGAGATCCTCGCCCGTCGGGTCTGTATTGACCACATTGTGCGCCTGCGCCGTTTCCACATCAGTGAAAGCCATTTTGGCCCCCATTTCTGGCTCTCATGCCCGGCTTGGTGCCGGATTGGCTATGAGAGCGATCCACCCAATGCCCTGAGCCTTCTGGCCTCGGACAGTCAGGAGAATCACCTCAGGGGTTTGCTATAAGGTTAAGAAAAATCAGGGTTAATCGATTTATTTGGTTTATTTCCGTTAGGGAGTCTTGAGATCGGTTAAGCGGTCTGAATCAGGTCTGAATCGGGCAAGCAACTCCTTACCAGCGGGGCCGGTTTTGTTAGGCTTGGTCGCCAAAACCTTTCCGGCCGGTCAGTGACTGAAGCTGCGGCAATCGGCGTAATCGTGTCAGCGCTCTTGCGCTGATTTATTCTGGCAGTATGAAAACGCGAATTCTCGCAGGTGCCCGATGACAGAGCAGATCATACCGCCCGTATCGCTGACGCTGGACGACACGCATCCGGATGTATTCGCAGCAGAGCTGGGCGAGGAGTTTCGCCGCTTCGGGTTCGCTGTCATCTCGGATCACGGGCTCGACCAGTCGCTTATTGACGAGGCTCTGGCCAAGGCGAAAGCCTTTTTCGCCCTGCCGCCAGAGGTCAAATCCCGCTACCATATCAAGGACGGCGCGGGACAGCGCGGATATACGCCCTTCGGACGGGAAGCCGCCAAAGGCGTCAACGCGATCGACCTGAAAGAATTCTGGCATGTCGGCCGGGACCTGCCATCAGGACACCCTTACGCTGCCATCATGCCTGACAATCTCGTGCCTGCGGAAGTCGATGGCTGGGAGGCGGTTATGCGTCTCTACAACGCACTCGACCAATTGGGCGTGCGCCTGCTGCGTGCAGTCGCCCGTGATCTGGGCCTTGACGAGCACTTCTTTGATGATCCGGTCAGGGACGGCAATTCGATCCTGCGTCTTCTCCACTATCCGGCCCAGGAGAGTGTTTTACCCGAAGGGTCGATCCGCGCCGCTGCGCATGAAGACATCAATGCGATCACACTTCTGCTGGGGGCAGAGGAAGCGGGGCTCCAGGTCATCGACCGCCGGACCGGTGAATGGATCGACATCAATCCGCCCGCCGGTTGCCTCGTGATCAATGTCGGGGACATGTTGCAACGCCTGACGAACAACCGGCTGCCCTCGACCACACACCGTGTCGTCAATCCAGCCCCCGAGCGGCAGAAATACGCGCGCTATTCCCTGCCCTTCTTTCTGCATTTCCGGCCGGATTATAGGATCCGGACGCTTGAATCCTGCATCAGCCCGGATCATCCGGATCAATATCCGGAACCGATCACGGCGCAGGACTATTTGCTGGAAAGGTTGCGGGAAATCCGCCTGCTCTGATCAAGGCACGCGCCTCTACAGGGTGGTTGACCACATGAGCAGGCCCAGGCCGATTGAGGATCCTGCACCAACAAGTGTCAGCGCCACACCATTCTCTTTCCAGTCCTGACCGTTTTTCAGGCGCCGGGCTGAATTTCGAACCTTGTTGAACACGGGAAACCTCCATTGCTTTCGCAGGTGGAGATAGTCACGCGGATTGTCGCAACAAGGGCTTTTTCTGACCGGATGAACCCCAATTTCCAAAAGGTTTTTCTGATAATCGCTTCAGGCTTGCGGCCTCTGTGGCAAGATCCCGGGATTACGCAGTATCCCGGCGGAAATGAGCGAGATCAGCAATCCCACAGGCAGGATTTCCGAGAGCGTAACCGGTATGCGGAACCACCAATGCGCGTAGTTGTCGGCCATTCCCTGCATTTGCGTCCGGAAAGCGGCGATCTCGGCGGCCGACGCACCTGCAGCCTCGCGCGTGGCGATCTCGGCTTCGATATAATTTGCCATCCAGTTTCCGTCCGTGGTCGCCAGATAGGCCTCCCATGCAGCCACATAGAAAAGCCCGGCAACCAGCGACACCAGAATGCCAAGCCCCAGCGCCGGCCAGAATTTAATGACGCCGCCATTTTCCTTGTCGCGATACCGCTTGATCGCGACAAAGATGAAGGAGAGTGCGATCAGCATGCTCAGATAGCCAAACAGCATCGAGCCGCCGCCATTCTCTCCGGCCAGCAGCGTCACGCCCAGCCACAGCATACCCGCAACCAGCATCCCCGAAATGCTTCCGAATATCAGAATGTACCGGATCATCGTGTTCCCCTTTCACGGCAGATGAAATGACAATGCCGGGCTTTCAGCCATACTTCTCGGCCGCACACATCACCCGAATGGGTGAATTCAGCCATTTCACCGCTTCTTATTGGCTCAGCGTATCAATGACAGAAAGCGCGCCTTCTCGATAGCGGCCACACGTCCGGCGACCTCCAGCTTGGAATACAGGCTGGAAATATGGCTTTTTACCGTGTTTGGGGACAGGCCAAGTTCACGCGCGATGGCCTTGTTCGATGCACCGCTGCAGAGCGCAGCCAGAACCTCAAGCTCTCGCCGCGTAATGCCCAGTGCTTTTTGAGCCGCGATATTGAGCTGAAAATGCGAAGCAGGTTTTGAACGGGTCAGTATGATCCCGAGCCACAGTCCGAGCCCGGCGAATGCCACGCCCGTCAGCAGTAACAGGAATTCCAAGCCGAACCGCCGGGCAAGATAGGCATATTGCATCCATTCCAGCGCAAACACGCCGAATGCCAGCAGGCCTGCATAGATCAGAACCGTCTTCCACATGGGGATAATGTGTCAGCCTGAAGCTGAATTGGGAAGATGCCGGGTGGCAGGACGCCAACCCGGAAGGCGCGTCAGGTAAACGCCGTGAACACCAGATACCCGGCCCCGACGAACACAACAGCAGCGATCAGGGAAATAATCAGAGTGTGTTCCTGCCAGCGTTTCCGTTCCCCCTGGCGAGCTTCGGTTTTTTCGATTCGATCGGTCATATCCATAGCTCCTTTCAGTAAAGGACCTAAGGACGAGAGCGAAATTATCAACCGCAGCGGCTATAATCCCAGCTTCTGCCTGAGGATGTCATTGACGGCTTTGGGGTTCGCCTTGCCCTGCATGGCCTTCATCACCTGCCCGACAAACCAGCCCAGCGCGCGCGGATTTTTCTCGATCGAGGCCACCTGATCCGGATTGTCCGAAATCAGCTGGTCCACAACCGATTCGATCGCCCCGGTATCGGTGACCTGTTTCAGGCCGCGTTTTTCGACGATTTCCGCCGGATCTCCGCCCTCATCCCACAGGATTTCGAACACATCCTTGGCGATCTTGCCGGAAATGACATCGGTCGAGATCAGATCGACCAGCTTGCCCAGCTGGTCCGCCGAAACCGGGCTCTCGGTAATGCCCAGATCTTCCTTGTTGAGGCGGCCAAACAATTCGTTATTGACCCAGTTCGCGGCAATCTTGGCGTCATGCCCTGCGGCGACAACTTCAAAATAGTCAGCACGATCCTTGTCGGCCGCCAGCACCGAAGCGTCATATTCAGACAAACCGAGTTCGTTGACGAAACGCTTGCGCTTGTCCGCGGGTAATTCCGGCAATTCTGCCTTGATCTCGTCAATCCGCGCTTGCGGGATTTCCAGCGGCAACAGATCCGGACACGGGAAATAGCGATAATCATGCGCTTCTTCTTTCGAGCGCATGGACCGTGTCACGCCCTTGTTGGCGTCGAACAGGCGTGTCTGTTGCTGCACAGTCCCGCCCTCTTCCACCAGATCGATCTGACGGCGGGCCTCGTATTCGATCGCCTGCTGGATAAAGCGCATGGAATTGACATTCTTGATCTCGCAACGCGTCCCGAGATGCTTGAAATCGCCATCCGCACGGAATTTTTCATACTGTCCGGGACGGCAGATGGACACGTTCACATCCGCGCGCATCTGGCCTTTTTCCATATCGCCGCCGCACGTGCCGAGATAGCGCACAATCGTCCGCAGCGTTTTCATATAGGCCGCCGCCTCGTCCGGCGTGCGGATATGCGGACGTGAAACGATTTCCATCAGCGCCACGCCGGACCTATTCAGATCCACATAGGTCGCATTCGGATCCAGATCGTGAATCGACTTGCCGGCATCCTGTTCCAGGTGCAAGCGTTCGATCCCGACCGTGAACAGCGACCCGTCATCGCGTTCGCACTCGATTTCGCCTTCGCCGACAATCGGATACTGGAACTGGCTGATCTGATAGCCCTGCGGCAAGTCCGGATAGAAATAATTCTTCCGGTCAAAGCGCGAGTATTTGTTGATCTGCGCGTTCAGCCCCAGCCCGGTACGCACGGCCTGTTCCACGCAATAGGCGTTGATCACAGGCAACATGCCCGGCATCGCCGCATCCACCAGGCTGACCTGGGTATTTGGTTCGGCACCATATTCTGTGGCCGACCCGGAAAACAGTTTGGACCGGGACGCGACCTGGGCGTGGACTTCCATCCCGACAACGATTTCCCAGTCGCCCGTGGTCCCTTGCAATACATAACTATGGTCGCTCATTCCTGTTCCTCAGTTTGAGCTGGAGATGTGTCTGAATTCGCCGCCACAACGATCCGCCAGGCCGCTTGCACAAACAGGCCGAAAATCACACCGCCAATGCCGAGGCAGAGAACGATAATTCCGATAATCAAACCATTCGCAATCTCGATCCGCCCCGTGACCAGCAAGGCCCCGGCCACAGCCATCAGGCCGCCTAAGAAAATCGACGGACGTGCGAGCTTGAGGGCAGGGTGCGGGGTCACCACCACTTCTCCGGTTTGTGCGAGAAGCCAGCTGCATCTTCCAGGGCCGCGCCGACCGAGAACATCGTCGCTTCATCCAGCGCCGGCGTGATCACCTGCAATCCCAGTGGCAGGCCGGACGCATCCAGCCCCGCCGGAACAGACATGGCGGGCACCCCGGCGATATTCGCCGTCACGGTGAAGATGTCATTGAGATACATGGAGATCGGATCCGCTGACTTCGAGCCCAGTTCGAACGCCGCAGATGGAGTTGACGGCGTCAGCAGCGCATCACATTGCGCGAACGCCTGATCAAAGTCCTCGAGAATACGGCGGCGGACTTTCAACGCCTTGAGATAATAGGCGTCATAATATCCGGCCGACAGAACATAGGTGCCCATCAGGATGCGGCGCTGGACTTCATGGCCAAAGCCTTCGCCGCGCGTCTTCTCATAGGTCTCGGTCAGGTCCTGGCCTTCAACCCGCAACCCGTAGCGCATGCCGTCATAGCGCGCGAGGTTGGACGAGGCTTCGGCGGGATTGATGATGTAATAGGTCGGCAGCGCATATTTCGTATGCGGCAAGGAGACATCAACAATTTCGCAACCGGCGGCTTTCAGCCAGTCCACGCCCTGTTGCCACAGCGTCTCGATTTCCGCGGGCATGCCGTCCATGCGGTATTCCTTCGGCACGCCGATCCGCTTGCCTTTCACCGAAGCGGCAGCAGCGGCCACGAAATCCGGCACGTCCAGCGGCAAGGAGGTCGATTCTTTCGGATCATGGCCGGACATGGCCTGCATCAAAATGGCGGCATCCTTCACCGTTTTGGCAAACGGGCCCGGATGATCCAGAGAGGAGGCAAAGGCCACCGCGCCCCAGCGCGAGGCCCGGCCATAAGTGGCTTTCACGCCAACCGTTCCGGTAAAGGCCGCCGGCTGGCGGATGGACCCGCCTGTATCCGTGCCAGTGGCCCCGTAGCAGAGATGGGCCGCGACCGCGGCCGCCGACCCGCCGGACGATCCGCCGGGTGTCAGCTTCGCTTCGGATCCCTTTGCGCGCCACGGATTGATGACATTGCCATAATAGGAGGTCTCGTTCGACGAGCCCATCGCAAACTCGTCCATATTCGTCTTGCCGAGGAAAACGCCGCCTTCGGCCCAGAGCTTCGACGTGACGGTCGATTCATAGGGCGGTTTGAACCCGTCAAGAATATGCGAACAGGCGGTTGTTGGTACGCCCTCTACCGCGAACAGATCCTTTACGGCAATCGGCGCGCCTTCGAGCAGCCCGCCCGCGCCTTTGGCCAGACGGTCATCCGAAGCCTTGGCCATGGCCAGCGTCCTGGAGCGGTCAAACGCCGTGAAGGCATTCAACGCACCTTGCGACGCTTCGGCAGCATCCAGAGCAACCGTTGCCACTTCGGTGGCAGAAATCTCGCGGGCCTTTAGCCTCGCCGTGATCTCGGCAAGCGAAAGGGTCAGAAAATCAGTCATTATCTTCTCTCGACGGCAATACTCTAATACTCGCTAATGCCTCCACGGCAGGGACCGGCGAGCGGTTTTCAGTTTCGATTGCTATAGCAAGCGCGCGAAAACCCTTTTGAGGGAATGGCTCGCCCCAATGTTTTTCAAAAACGTGTTCAGGCGCGCTAGCAAATTCTCTCATCGCTTCAAGAACAGCTCTCGAAAAGCTTGTATGTTCAAGATACGCTGTAAATCTTGAGATGCCCGGTTCATTTGAATTTTCGAATCCCGGACTGTTTTCAAATTCTTCGACAACAAGCTTTACGTAACGCGTATGGCTTGGCGTATGATATTGCGGATTAAGCGTAATCCGCAATTCCCCAGGCTCCAGTTCGAATTGAACAATTTGTCTGCGCCAGAGGCCGATTTCCAAATTTATAGCCGCTGCTAGCAAATCGTGAAAACTCTGATGGACATATGAGCCTTCGACCACGAAGGATTGACCGCCTGCTTTTAGAGTAAGAAACGCATTTCCATATTCTTCCAGCTCAATTTCAAGCTCTAAAAAGCTCAGGTCGGGGAGCGGTGCAACGCCACTCATACCTTGGCCCCTTCCGGCTGCAGCCGGCATTCAAAGAAAATATTGTGCGCACTGCTGACTGGATACGCTGCAAATGCACCGCACGGTTTATATCCAGCCGACTGGTAGAGGCCGATCGCGGCCTTCTGTTGGTCGCCCGTCTCCAGCCGGATCAGGTCGAATCCGGTACTGGCGGCGTGATCATGCGCGGCTTGAAGCAATAACCGGGATACACCTTGGCCACGCGCTTCGGCCAATACGAACATCCGCTTGATTTCAGCGAAATCCTCATAGGCCCGGACAGCCACGCAGCCGAGCGCCTTTCCGTCCGCATTACGGGCCAGAAAAAGCGTGATCTCCGGACGCGCCAGCGTTTCCGGGCTGAGCGGAAAATTATATTCGGCCGGGTAGATCGATGCCATCTCCGCATCGAGCGCTGCGATCAAAGCGCGCGCATCATCCGAAAGCGGGTCAGCGGGAGAGACCGTCACCGTCATTATTCGACGCTCTTCGGGACGACGAAAAAGCCTTCTTCAGAACTCGGCGCATTGGCAAGAACCTTGTCGCGAATACCGCCATCTGTGACGGCATCCTCGCGCTGCGGCAGCGGGAATTTGACGGGTGTCGTCATCGGCTCCACACCCTCGACATCGACCTCGTTCAACTGCTCGATCCAGTCGAGAATCCCGTTCAGCTCACCGGTCAGTGCGGCCAGACGGTCGCTCGGTTCGGCAATGCGGGCCAGCCGCGCAATGCGGCGGACATCGTCTTCGGTGACGGACATGAAATGCGCCCTCTGTCATGGAGTTCATCCAGAAGCGTTCTGACTAGCAACGCCCATGCTGCAGCGCAAGAAAGCTTGACTGAAAACCGCCACAAGCGCACCCAGACAAAATGACAGATGCACCCGATTTTCTGGGCACCGGCCCGCTGCTCGCGCTTGACCCCGGCGAGAAAACCATCGGTATCGCAGTCTGCAATGCCGCCCGTACAGTGGTCACACCGGTCGAAACCATCCGCCGGACAAAATTCACTGAAGATGCAAACCGCGTCTTCGAATTGTTCGACGAATTTGGCTGTAGCGGTCTGATCATCGGCCTCCCGGTCAATATGGATGGCTCCATCGGACCCCGCGCCCAGTCGGCGCGCGCGCTCGGCAACAATCTGAAACGTCTTCGTGATTTGCCCATCCGCTTTCAGGATGAACGATTGTCTTCCGACAAGGCCGAAGAGCGGTTGCGCGCGGCGGGAAAACGGCGTGAGGAGATCGAAAAAGTGATCGATGCGCATG
>WGNH01000017.1 GCA_016124665.1 Alphaproteobacteria bacterium
ATCAGGAAGCTGCCCATGGCGGTCAGATTGCGCTTGGTCGTGTAACCGAAGAGCGAAAGGCCACCGAAGGCGGCAGCGGTCACGAAGAAGGTCGTCGCAACGCTCTGGCCGGTATAAAGCAGCAGCACGATACCGAGCGAAGCCCCGATCGAGGCCACAACGGCCCAGTAAAGGAGGCCGCTGCCAGCCTTGCTGGGATTGCGCATGAAGAACATGGAGCCCAGAAGCAGGGCAAGCGGCAGGAATGAAACGATCATGCCCAGGCCGGTATAGGTGATCGCCGAGCCTTCAGGCGTCGTGACCACCTGGAAAAACAGGTCGCGAACAGTCGGCACCTGGGAGGTCGCCACGGCCAGCAAGCCGGAAACGACAAGGCCGAGGCCGAGCTTGTTATAGACGCCGAGCATGAAGCTGCGCAGACCGGCATCGACGGACATGTCCATCGTACCGACGGCATTTCCATAACCACGATAGCTGTCATTCATAGCAATTCTCTTTCCTTCAACACGAAAGGGGCCTTTGCCACATGGGCAAAACCCGCTGCCATGAATATCGGTGTATTGCGGCCGTCTGACAAGGGGAGACGGGCGCGCGCCGAATCCCCCTGCTGCTGTGTCTTTCGCAGTTGCGGGGTTAATCCGGGCCGAGAAACCCGCCATTCTTGTCCCATGTCGCTACGCCTGTTTGCCGCCCTCCCCGTGCCCGAAGAGATCGCCTTGCGCCTAACCGCCCTGCAGAAGGGCGTTCCCGGCGCAAATTGGCGCAGCACAGAGGTCATGCATATCACGCTGGCCTTTTTCGGAGAGGTGGATGACGCCGCCGCGGAAGAACTGGATACCGGGCTGGCGGGGATCCGCTGCAAACCCTTTGATCTGGCCATAAAGGGTGCGGGCCATTTCGGACGGGCCGCACCCCGCGTCCTGTGGATGGGCGTTGAACCGCATCCATCCCTTCTATTGCTGGCAAATTCCTGTGAACGGGCGGCCCGGCGGATCGGTATTCCGGTCGAGAAGCGGAGATTCAGCCCGCATGTCACCATGGCCTATCTGGGAGAAACCCGGCTGGACCGGCTGCTGTCCTTCGAGCGCCGGCTGGCACTCTACCGCAGCCCGGACTGGTGTGCGGACCGCTTCTATCTCTACTCGTCATGGAAAGGCGGGCGCGGTGATAATCCCTACCGCATCGAAGCTGAATATCCGCTGATCTAGATCCAGCGGCGGGTACGGGCACAATAGGCATCGAATGCCGCGCCAAACCTGGCACGCAAGGCGCGCTCTTCCGGCAGGATCTGCAAGCGGTTCAGTGTGACAATAAAGGCTGGCACAGCCAGCAGCGCGAGGACATCACGTGACAGGAAGATGGCACCGATTAGGACCAGTAACATGCCCAGATACATGGGATTCCGGGTTAAGCGGTAAATACCGCCGGTCACCAGCGCGCTGACCCGGTCGATGGTGTGTGGATTGATCGTGGTCTGATGGCGCCGGAATGCCATGACACCCGTCACGGCGATCAGAAGACCCGCTCCGGAAGCGATCAGGGCGGCCACAAGACCGGAGCGGCCCAGAAGCAGATCCAGTGGTGAAAATGCGTCTATCCCGAACACAATTCCGATGAAGAAAACCAGGATGACGGGTGGAGGAATGATGGGGCGCATCATGGGAGGCCGGCTCTATCCATCAATATCGAAGGCGGCCTCCAGGACTTCGAGACGCCAGCTTCCGTCCGTCCGGTAGAGCCAGAAAATATCACCATAGTCACCGGATTCGAGCTGGCCGCCCGCACACAGCGTTCCCTCAAGCAATTCCGGCCCGGCGATACCGGCGACCCAGCCACAGCTGGTATTGGAATGCTCGGCGACAAACGTCCAGCGCGCATCGGATGCGACTGCTGCATCTAGGGCCTCAGCACGTGTGCGGTCTGCTATACCGCCGCCACACATGTCCGCAGCAGAAGGGGCAGCGGCATGTTGCACGACATCGCCCGCAGGCAGGGCGGTTTGATAGGTCCGGCACGCGCTGGAGGAGAAGACGGCATCAAAATCCGGCTCTCCCAGCAGGATATCCAGGCGTTCGACCATGGCCAACCCGTTTTCGCCCAGCGGGCAATCAAGCGCATTGCAGCTTTCGTCCGCCTTGCGCGCATGACGGACGATCAGGATATGCCGGTCAGCACGGACAATATCAGCGCGGGCCACATCGCTGGCGGCGTTCAAAAGCGAGGGACGATCGAACGCGTCATTGGCCAGGGCTGTGGCCGAAAACACAAAACCCAGCGCGATAGTCGCCATGGCGATCAGGCCTGTGCGCCATTGCGCGGACCGGATACAGGCCGCTCCATAAGCAGGGCGGTCGATCTGGGCCATGAGTGTCATGTTTGAGCTCCGTGGGGAAACGCAGCCTGTCATTAACCCGGTCACCATCAAAAGGCGATGTTTCGTGGCATTAAATAATCGTCAGCGAAGGATGTGAGCGTCAGAATCCGCTGTTCAGAAGCGGTTTTTTGCCAAACCGGCGGCGGAAGATCTGGATTTCCTTGTCGGCCTGTTCATAAGGTGAATTGGCTTCCGCATAGCAAAAGGCATTGGCCCGTGGAATGTCGAGTGTGGACTGCATCCGCACTTCTTCTAGGAATTCATCCTGCAGATTCTTTGCCCCGCCGATATAGACGACATCTTCATCATGAATGCCGGCGACCAGCGCAAAAACGCCGGGAATAACCGGAACCTGTTGGATATTCGTACGATCGAGCTTGATGGCATGGCTCCATCGCAGCGTGCCGCCGGTCTGGATTCGTGGCGGCATAGCATTGCGCAATCCGGTGGTATCACCGGGATTCAGGACTTCGCTCCGGCGCCGCGCATCCGCATTCTGAACCAGACCACGTTTTCCAAAACCTGCCATGCGAACCAGACTCCCGATCGCGAAAAACACCTTCGGGCTGGAGGGACAGCCCGTGGCAAGCATTAGCGCGAAACGGTAATCAGGACTTTAAGATAGAGGTCAGACATCCACCTCGGCTTCAAGGGCATGGGTGGTGATAAATTCGCGCCGGGGCTCAACCAGATCGCCCATCAGCTTCGAGAACAGATCATCAGCCTCGGCCAGTTCCTCGATCTTGACCTGCAGCAGGGAGCGGCCATCCGGATCCAGCGTGGTTTCCCAGAGCTGTTCGGCATTCATTTCACCCAGACCTTTATAGCGCTGGATTTTCATGCCCTTTGCCCCCGCCGCCGTGACGGCCGCCATCAGCTGGCTTGGCGTGTGGATCAGCGTGTCCACCGTTTTGGTGACATAATTGGCCGGCCCGGCAAAATCGCCGGCAATGGCAATGGCGCGATCTGACAGACGGCGCGCTTCCGGGGAAACCCGCAGCGATTCTTCCAGGATGGCCGTCTCGGTCACGCCGCGGACGTCCCGCTTGAAAACAAGGGCATGATCGCCGGACAATGTCGCTGTCCAGTTATCTTCGCCTTCCTCGGCAAAGCGGTTGAGGATTTCAGCCGCCTTGTCAGCGGCCGCCTGTGTGACGTCCGGAACCATGGCCCCTGCCAGCGCGGCGGCTTCCGCAGCGAAGATCGGCGCGCGCGCCGCAATCCGGTCGAGTCCCAGCTTGACGAGACGGGCTTTCTCGACCCGGTCTGCCAGATCGGCACCGCCAATGGTGGACCCATTGGCCAGTTTCAAGAGCGCGTCCGAACAGCCTTCCTCGATCAGATAGCTGTCCATCTCCGCCTGGTCTTTTACATAGCGCTCGGAGCGGCCACGGGTGATTTTATAGAGCGG
Source organism: Alphaproteobacteria bacterium (assembly GCA_016124665.1). Classification (GTDB taxonomy): domain Bacteria; phylum Pseudomonadota; class Alphaproteobacteria; order Caulobacterales; family Maricaulaceae; genus Hyphobacterium. The sequence continues at coordinate 3,786 of WGNH01000017.1, forward strand.
CGGCTGGGCAATATAGAGATGACCGCGCGTGATCAGCTCCGGCATCTGGCGGTAGAAAAAGGTCAGGAGCAGGGTGCGGATGTGCGCACCGTCGACATCGGCGTCGGTCATGATCACGACCTTGTGGTAGCGCAACTTGTCGAGATCAAGCTGATCCCGGCCAATCCCCGCTCCCAGCGCCGTGATCAGCGTACCCACCTGTTCGGACGACAGCATCTTGTCGAACCGCGCGCGCTCGACATTCAAAATCTTGCCGCGCAAGGGCAGCACCGCCTGGAATTCACGCGCACGGCCCTGCTTTGCCGAACCGCCGGCGGAATCGCCCTCGACGATGAAGAGCTCGGACTTGGACGGGTCTTTTTCCTGACAATCGGCCAGCTTTCCCGGCAGGGAGGCGATATCCAGCGCGGATTTCCGCCGCGTCAGCTCACGCGCCTTGCGCGCGGCTTCACGCGCGGCAGCCGCCTCGATGATTTTGGAGACAATCTGCTTGGCTTCGCCGGGATGTTCCTCGAACCAGTCCGAGAGCATCTCGTAGCACGTGCCTTCGACAGCAGGACGCACTTCTGAAGACACCAGCTTGTCCTTGGTCTGGGACGAGAATTTCGGATCCGGCACCTTCACCGACAGGACGCAGGTCAGGCCTTCGCGCGCATCATCACCCGTAATCGTGACTTTTGACTTCGCTGCCAGTCCGGAGGACGCCGCATAGGTGTTGATGACCCGCGTCAGCGCGCCCCGGAAACCGGCCAGATGGGTGCCGCCATCGCGTTGCGGAATATTGTTGGTGAAACACAGGACATTCTCGTGATACCCGTCATTCCATTCCAGCGCGGCTTCAACCGTCACCCCCTCACGCTCGCCGGCGATCAGCACAGGCGGCTTGAAAATCGGGGTCTTGGCGCGGTCCAGATGCTCGACAAAAGCCGCCACACCGCCCTCATAGAACAGCCTTTCCTCGAACGGTTCGCTCTCGCGCTCGTCGCGGAACAGGATCAGCACGCCGGAATTCAGAAACGCCAGTTCGCGCAGGCGGTGGATCAGCGTATCGCGCTTGAATTCGATATTGGTGAAAGTCTTGTCCGACGGCATGAAGCGGACTTCCGTCCCGGTCAGCTTCTTGCCTTTGACGTCCGGTGCATCACCGACAATTTTCAGGTCTTCACCATTCTCGGGATCGCCCAGCAGGAAACGCATTTCGTGCGTTTTTCCATTGCGCCAGATACGCAGGTCCAGCCATTCCGACAGCGCATTGACCACCGAAATGCCCACACCGTGCAGGCCGCCGGACACCTTGTAGGAATTCTGGTCGAATTTTCCGCCGGCATGAAGCTGGGTCATGATGACCTGGGCCGCAGACACGCCCTCGCCTTCATGCAGGTCAACCGGGATACCGCGGCCATTGTCTGACACGCTGGCCGAGCCGTCCGCATGGAGGGTCACGCGCACCTCGTCCGCATGGCCGGCAAGTGCCTCGTCAATGGCGTTGTCGACCACCTCATAGACCATGTGGTGGAGGCCCGATCCGTCATCGGTATCACCGATATACATGCCGGGGCGCTTGCGGACAGCGTCCAGTCCTTTCAGGACCTTGATGGAGCCCGCGAGATATTCCTGATTTGGTTCGTCGCTCATGGAGTCAGTCTATCCGAATCGCCGCTATCGCGCCATGCTTCAACTACATAATTATGACAGCATTATATGAATGTATTCAATGGCTTATGGGCCTCTGGCAGAGAGCCACAAAAAAGCCGGCAAATTCGGCCTGAAAACCGCAGAATCACCGCAGGACAAGCAGGATAGCAATCCCCAGCATGACAAGAGCGGTGACCCCATCCGCCCAGCGTTTCACGCCCCTTTCCTGCAGCCAGTTGCGGGCCCTGTGCGCCAGCCCGACATGCACCGAAGCGGTCAGCAGATACATGGCCAGCATGATCGACACCATCACCAGCCAGGCCGTGAGATCGACCTGGCTGAGGTCGAAAAAACTGGGCAGCAGGGTCAGATAGAAGATGATCGGCTTGGGATTGGTCAGCGGCATGGCAATGCCTGCCAGATAGGTCGCTGCCAGCCCCATACGTGTCGGCTTGCGGATTTTTGCCACTTTGGGATTCCGGAAGGACTGGAAGGCTGTCCAGGCAAACCACAGGAGGATCGCCACGCCAATGATTTTGAAAATCCAGCCCGCCGGACCGATCCGGTCTGCCACGGCTGTCAGCCCCGTCACAGCGACGGTAAACCAGAAAATATCACCGGTAATGATGCCGGCCCCGTAAATGAAGCCATGCGCCGGGCCGGCATCCAGCGTCCGCGCCACCATGGCGACATTGCCGGGACCGGGTGTGAAAAATAGAATCAGCAGGGCCGCTGCAAACAGCGTCAGGCTATCAAGGGACATGAGGCGCCATCTGCACTGAAACCCGGCCCTGCTCGACCGAAAATTGCTGCGCCTTTGGGCCAAAGGCCGAAAACAGGCTGGCCTCCACCCCGGTCAGCCAGGCTTGCGCGCCCAGTTCCAGGATCGCACCCGCCAGCCCTTCCCGCCGCATTGCGTCCAGATGGGCGCAGGCCTCGTCCAGCAGGAGCAATGGCACCTTGCCGCCCCGCGAGGCAAGGGATTGGGCTTGGGCCAGCACCAGCCGCAGGATCAGCGCCTTCTGTTCTCCTGTGGAACACAGGGCGGCCCGCTGATTTTTCTCGCGATGGCGAGCGCCCAGATCGCTGCGGTGCGGACCGCGCGTCAGCGTGCGGCCTGCCGCGGCATCGCGGCCGCGTCCTTCGGCGAGCGCAGCGCTGAGCTGGTCCTCTGCATCGCGCAGCTCCGCACCCTCCGCCAGAGCGGCTTCGACCAGCCCGTCCAGCGCCAGATCCGCTTTCGGAAAAACCCCGTCCTCCGCCATGTCTATCGCCGATTGCAGACGCGACAGCGCATGCAGGCGTCCCGCGGCCAGCGCCACGCCATGCCCGGCCATATCGGTTTCCAGCGCGTCCAGCCAGACCGGATCCGCCCGGCCCTGATCCAGCAACCGCTGACGCCGGGACCGGAGTTTTTCATAGCTGCCCAGGGTTTCGCCATGCGACGGGTCACTGGCAGCCACAAGCCGGTCGAAGAATTTGAGCCGGTCAGAGCGGGGACCGGCAAATAACCGGTCATGCTCGGGCAAGAGCACAATCATCGGCAGGCACCGCGCCAGATCACCCCGCCAGGCCGGCTTGCCATCCATGCGCGTCTGGCGGCGGCGGCCATCGAGCAGGCCCGAGGCCAGCGCCGCATCATCCCCGCTTTCCGACAGGGTTTCCGCATACACCGCCCAAGCCGGTGCCACATGGCCGTCCATCTGACGGAGCGGTTCCTCGGTTTCGGCGCTGCGCAGGCCACGGCCCGGGGCCAGCAGGGAAATGGCTTCAAGAATATTGGTCTTGCCGGACCCGTTGGGGCCCGCCAGACAGACCGGGCGCGCATCCAGATCAAGATCCAGCGTTTCGAAATTGCGGAAATCCGTCAGCCGCAACCGTTTCAGCGCCGCCACTTTCCGGATGTCAGATGGCTTTCGCGTCACACCCGGAGCGGCATCAGGACGTAAAGGGAATCCGCATCACCGGAATCCGTCACCAGCGTGGGTGACGCCGGATCGGCAAAGTGGAACCGGGCCTCATCGCCCTCAATCTGACCGGCCACGTCCAGAATGTAACGGGCATTGAAACCGATAGCGAACCCGCCTTCCTTGCTGTCGACCGGGACTTCTTCGGTCGCCTGTCCGGACTCCGGATTGTTGACCGCCAGCGTCAGCGTGCCGTCATCCAGCGACAGCTTCACCGAGCGTGATTTCTCGATCGAGATGGTTGCCACGCGGTCCACCGCCTCGGCAAAGCGCTTGTTCTCCACCGACATCAATTTCTCGTTCCCGCGCGGGATGACCCGCTCATAATCCGGGAAAGAGCCGTCGATCAGCTTGGATGTCAGCACCGCGCGGCCGAAACCGAAGCGGATCTTGCCGTCGGAAACGGAGATGCGGATATCATCATCGGCATCTTCGAGCAGGCGGCGGGCTTCCTGGACCGTCTTGCGGGGCACGATGACAGCCGGCATACCGCCCGCGCCTTCCGGCAGATCGCATTCCGACAGTGCCAGCCGGTGACCATCCGTGGCCACGGCGCGCAGGGTCTTGCGGCCTTTTTCATCCGCGGCGTGCAGATGAATGCCGTTGAGATAATAGCGGGTTTCCTCGGTCGACACCGCAAAGCGCGTCTTGTCGATAATGCGGGCCAGCGCATCCGCTTCCAGCGTGAAGGAGTGCTGCAAATCTTCCGACGGCATCATCGGGAAATCCCCCGGCGGCAGTGATGGCAGCGAGAACACCGAGCGGCCGGCCTTGAGGCTCAGCCGCGGATCCTCGCCATCCAGCTCCAGCGTCACATCCGCGCCCTCCGGCAGTTTGCGGGCGATTTCATAGAGCGTGTGAGCCGGCGCCGTGGCCATGCCTTCGCGCTCGACCTGTGCGGCGGCGCTTTCCTGGATTTCAATATCGAGGTCTGTCGCCGCGAAACTTGCGCCATTGGCCCCGGCCGTGATCAGCACATTGGACAGGATCGGAATGGTGTTCCGGCGCTCGACGACGGCCTGAACATGGCCCAGGGCCTTCAGAAGAGCTGCGCGTTCGATCGTGAGTTTCATATCGTATCCGTCTTCCTGCCTTCTTGTCCGGAAGGAGGGCAAATCGCGACAGAATAATGAATCGCCTCATCCCCGGGGAGGCGAGCATAGCGAAATTTTTTAAAGTGCAATACGCCCCGGCTCGCCTGAATGCAGCGAGCCGGGGATAAGTCTACCCGCGGATTTCGGCCGACAGGCTTTCAATCTCGTCCTTCACCGGATCGCCGGCCCTGATCAGCTCGCTGATCTTGTTGACGGCATGGATCACGGTCGAGTGGTCCCGGTCGCCAAAACGGCGGCCGATATCCGGCAGCGACCGTGTGGTCATCGTCTTGGCCAGATACATGGCCACATGGCGCGGCTTGACCACGGTCTTTGTCCGGCGCTTGGACAGGATATCGGCAACTTTGACACCAAAGCGCTCGGCCACCACTTTCTGGATCACATCAACGGTGACGCGGCGCTCGGAAACGATCGACAATTCCCGGAGTGCGGATTCAACCGCCTCCATTGTCACCGGCCGCCCCAGAAGCGCTGTGCGCCCGATGACATTATTGAGCACACCTTCCAGCTCGCGTGCGCTCGCCGTCATCCGCGCGGCGAGGAAATCGCGCACTGTTTCCGGAACCGATAACTCGGGATAATGACAGCCGGCCTGGGCAATCTTGCAATCGAGGATCTTGCGGCGCAGATCCAGATCGGGCTTGCGCAGCTCGCAGGCAAACCCGCCCTTGAGCAGCGACGCCAGGCGTTGATCCGTGACATTCAATTCGGCCGGCGGCCGGTGCGATGCCAGCACGACCTGTTTTTCATCCGCAATCAAAGACGCGACCGTATGCAGGAATTCGTCTTCGGTCTTGGGCTTGCCGGCGATGAAATGGACATCATCAATCAGCAGCACATCCACCCGGCGCACGGATTCCTTGAATCCGATCGTGTCTTTCTTGCGCATGGCCGAAACAAAGCCGGAGAGAAATTCCTCCGCCGTGAGATACAGCGCCTTGCGGCGGGCCGTGCCCAGCTCGACCGAATGCGCGATGGCGTTCAGGAGATGGGTTTTGCCGACGCCGTAATCGCCATAGAAAAAGGCCGGATTGAAGGGCGAGGGCGAGGCATTGACGATGGCGCGGGCTGCCGCCGAGGCCATTTCGTTGGACGGGCCGACCATGAAGGTGTCGAAGGTGAACCGGTCGCTGACAGGACGGGACGGGCTGGCCTCGGCCAGCGGCGAAGCTGGCGTCCCCGCTGTCATCGGAACGGCCGCAACCGGCCGCGGAACCACATCTTCTTCCGACAACAGCCGGAGCGGACGGTTTTCGGGATCGAGCTGGGTCCAGAGCGCCCGCAACCGAGCGCCGGCATGATCCTCGACCCAGTCCCGGTAGAACCGGCTGGGAGCGATGACCAGAAGGCCGCCATCATCTTCCTCGCGGACCCGCAGCCGGGCCATGTTGGACGAAAAAACCGTATCCCCGTATTCGCGGCGAAGATGAGCCCGCACCTCGCGCCAGACAGCCCCCGCAGTCTTCAATTCAGCCACCTTGTTCAGGGATTTCAACGCACCGCCAGAAACGATCGACATGTCCCCCACACCCTCTCATTGGACCTGTCAAATTCAGGCCATGTAATTGTTTTTACAGGCAAATCTATCCCGGTCGCCATTCACCCACGTGAATGGCGTCAGCGCATGATTTGATCCGCATAGGAATGACCACCTGATGTCCCGTAGAGTAACCAGAGACCCCTCCCGGTCAACCGAACTTTCCCCCTGATTCCCGTGATTCTTCCCTTGACAAGGGAAAAGGTGTGACGGGATAGGAATTTGGCATCTGCATCTTTTTTATCCGGACACAGAGCCGGTTTGTCCCTGAAACTGACTCGCAGAAAAGGCAAAGAAAAACGCCCCGGGCCTCTCGCCCGGAGCGTCTCCAGATTTCTCATTTTCGCGCGGTGATTTAAGCGGAAAGCGCTTTCACACGCGCAGACATGCGGGAGATTTTCCGCGAAGCGGTATTCTTGTGGAACACGCCTTTAGTCACGGCGCGCATCATTTCCGATTCCGCCTTGACCAGAGCCTCGCGGGCCTTGCCGGAATCTCCGGCCGCAATTGCGGTATCGACCTTCTTGATGAAGGTGCGCACGCGCGAGCGGCGTGACTTGTTGATCGCGGTGCGGCGGGCAATCTTGCGCACCATTTTCTTGGCAGAGGCCGTATTCGCCATGAAGGTCTGTCCGTTGTCTTTATAATTCTGTGTCTGCGCGCTCCGGAAAGCCGGATCGCGCGTGAGGCGGGGCGTATACTCGTCCGGGCCGCGCCCGTCAACTCTTTGCGCAGGCTATTTGTGCTTGAAGTGGGCCGCCCGCTTCTCGGCAAAGGCCGCCATGCCCTCGCCTTGGTCTTCTGTTGCAAATTGCGACTGGAAAACGCGGCGTTCCCAGCGAACCCCTTCCGCAAGCCCCAGTTCGAAAGAGCGGTTGATGGCCTCCTTGGTCATCATCGCGATCGGCAGGGATTTGGCAGCAATCGACTCGGCCGCCTCGAGGGCCGTGCTCATCAGATCATCCACCGCCACAATGCGGCTGACCAGTCCCGCGCGCTCGGCTTCCTCGGCATCCATCATCCGCCCGGTCAGGCACATGTCCATGGCTTTCGCCTTGCCGACAGCCCGCGGAAGGCGTTGCGTGCCACCGGCACCCGGCATCACGCCCAGATTGATCTCAGGCTGACCGAACTTCGCGGTTTCGGAGGCGATGATGAAGTCGCACATCATGGCAATCTCGCAGCCCCCGCCCAGCGCATATCCCGATACCGCGGCAATGACCGGCTTGCGGAAACGCGCAACCGACTCCCACGTCTTCTCGAACGGGTCATTCATATAGAGACCGACAAAGTCCTTGCTGACCAGCTCCTTGATATCGGCACCGGCAGCAAACGCCTTTTTCGATCCGGTCAGAACCACGCAGCCGATATCGGCATCGGCCTCGAACTTCGCCAGCGCGGCCGCCAGCTCGGCTGTCAGCTCATCGCACAGAGCGTTCAGTGCTTCCGGGCGGTCCAGCGTGATCACGCCGACCCGGCCTTCGGTCTTAACCTGAATTGTTTTATAGCCCACGAAAGGCCTCCATCTGAGCGCGGCCTGTCTGCCGCCGGGGTATCGAGCGCGCCGCTATAACGCATCGGAGGACCGGGGTCACCACCCCGATACCGGTTCGAATTTCATAGCGGCTATGCGGTTACGGTCCGGTCACCTCGATCCCGCGATCCCGAAGCAGCGAAATCACGCCCTGCTCGCCCGGAAGGTGCCCGGACCCGACGGCGATGAAGACCGTGCCGGCCCCGTCCAGAATATCGGCGATCTCTTCGGCCCAGCGCTCATTACGCTGGACAATGATAATGTCATGCACTTCCGGCGCATCGCTGCGCATCTGGCCATTCATCACCGCGTCAATGGCGTTCTGGTCACCCTCGGCCCAGGACGTCACCAGCGTGTCGAGCTGTCCCGGAGCGGTTTCAAAATCCGTCATGGTCTGCTCCAGCAGGCGGACTTCCACATCCTGCGGCAAGTCGGCAAAGAAGCCGATCTGCTCGTCCACGGTTTCGAAATAGGCCAGTGTTTTCCCCGCCGATTCTGCCATCGGCCACAGCGTGGCTTCCACGCCTGAATTCGGGTCGAACCCGGACGCGATAATGAAGCCGACACTGAGCTGTATGGTCGCGATCCAGGGCCGGAGCGGCTCGAGCTGGGCGGCGGACGCGCCGACCTGGGGGGCAAACGTCTCGATCAGCTCCCAGGTGTCCTCGCTGACCAGTGAGGACAATGTCACGCCGGCCGGGTTCATGGCATTGGCAAACACCGCCTGCTGCATGGCAGGTGCCTGATCCGGATCGTTCACAGGCGCTTCGAAATAGACCGTATCAGCGGCTTCAAAGGCGGACATCACCTCTTCGGTCTGCCATTCGATTCCGGGCCGCAGGATATGCACTGTGCCGAACACATAGATATCGCTGTCTTCATCCTGGATGTGCCACAGCGTGGGATCTGCGGCGGCATTACTCGTCAACAGCGCGGCGGATGCAAATCCGCACAAAAATGTCCCGATCAATTTCATTTCATTCTCCAGTCCTGAAAGACGTTTCCGGCCAGTTTCGGTTTTTATTGCCTTCCTGGCGGACAAAGCCTACCGGGAACAGGCAGACCGCCGTCTCCCCCTATCGCTGACAAGTCGGGCAGAAAAATGTCGACCGCCCGGATTGCACGATACGCATGATCTTTCCGCCGCATTCCGGTGACAAACAGGCTTCTCCTTCACGGCCATAAGCCCGGAAGGCATGCTGGAAATACCCCAGCTCGCCCTCCGCCGAGGCGAAATCCTTGAGGCTGGATCCGCCAGCGGCGATGGCGTCGTCTATGACCTGCCGCACCGCCAGAGCGAGCCTGTCGGCACGTTTCGGACCCAGCGTCCCGGCCAGGCGCCGCGGCGACAGACCGGCCCGGTGCAGCGCCTCGCAGACATAGATATTTCCCAGCCCCGCCACGACGCGCTGATCCAGCAATGCGGCTTTCAGCGGCGTTTTCTTGCCCTTCAAACGCGATTGCAGGAAGGGACCGGAAAAAGCATTGGAATTCGGCTCCGGTCCGAGCTCCGCCAGAAACGGCACCGACTCTTCCGCTTCTGTGGGAAACAGTGTCATGAAGCCGAAGCGGCGGGGGTCATTGAATACGATCCGAGCGCCGTCCTCCATGTCGAACACGACATGATCGTGTTTTTCCGACGTTCCGGGCGCATGGGCAAAATCGCCGGGCTTCACGGCCCGGTCCGGCAAATGGATCGTGAACCGGCCCGACATGCCCAGATGGGCCAGCAGGGTTTCGCCGTTTTCCAGCCGAAGGAGAAGATACTTGGCCCGCCGGTCCAGCCGCTCGACCCGCACACCGGTCAACCGCCCGGCAAACCGGTCCGGAAACGGAAAGCGCAAATCCGGGCGGCGGTTTTCCGCCCGCTCGATCACGCGCCCTTCCATGACCGGGGCCAGCCCCCGGCGGACGGTTTCAACTTCTGGAAGCTCGGGCATACTCTCTCTATCCTACTAGGAGATTCTTATGCAGAGAAATATTGACCTACAAAAGCTGGAATTCAGCACCGTTAAGTCCCTGAAAGAGCTACATAGCCGATGGTCTGAATTCGATAGTGGTAATTGGAGTGAAAGCGAATGGACGAAGAGGGTTATTGTCGCCATAGACGATGCCTGCAAAAACACGGCGACTAAACTTTCTGGATACAGGCACTGGTTTGGATTCAAAGGGGCCGAGCGATCCAATAGCTCTGCAGGCGAGTGGTTGTTTGATTATAGTTGGCGGGCATTTCGTCTTACTGAAGACCCGTGGCGATGGGAATTGCTGTCAGTTCCCGTTATTGCAGAGTGCGAGTGGCAATTGGGTCAGGAGCACATCAGCGACGATCTAACCAAAGTGTTAATTGGCTCAGCCGAGTTAGGCATTTTCATCCACCAAGCATGTGAGGGCACGCAATCCTACATCCTCGATCAAGTGTTGGCATTGAGGAACAAGGGGCCAGAGCGGATGCTAATTGCCTGTTGGAGCACAGAAGGGTTTCAATTCACCTCCTTTGATCGATCAGCAAATGTTCGTCGATTTAAATGATTGGCACTTCACCGCATTCCCGTTGATAGAGAATTGCCCTATCTTCCGTTCCCATGACCGAACCGCAATCAGAAACCGCATCCTTCGGCTTCAGGGATGTTCCGAAAACCGAGAAGGCCTCGCTGGTGCGCGGCGTCTTCGACCGGTCCGCGCGCAAATATGATCTGATGAATGATCTGATGTCTCTGGGCATTCATCGCGCCTGGAAGGACATGACAATCGAGCGCGCCAGCCCGCAGCCCGGACACAAGCTGATCGATGTGGCCGGCGGCACCGGTGATCTCGCCCGGGCTTTCGTGGCAAAAGCTGAACAGCGCCGCAAGCTGCGCGGCGGTCCCCCCGCCACCGCCATTGTCACCGATATCAACGAGCAGATGTTGCTGGCCGGCCTCAAACGCGGCGATGCCGATCATCTGACCTGGACGGTCGGGAATGCGGAATGCCTGCCCTTTGACGACAAGAGCGCCGATTGCGTGACCATTGCCTTCGGGATTCGCAATGTAACCGACCGGATCGCCGCCCTGAGGGAAATGCGCCGCGTCCTGAAACCGGCCGGCCGCTTCCTGTGCCTGGAATTCTCGCGCCCGACCACACGGGCGCTGGAGCGCATCTATGATGCCTGGTCATTCAATGCGATCCCGGTTCTGGGCGAGAAAATCGCGCAGGACCGTGACAGCTATCAGTATCTGGTCGAATCCATCCGCCGCTTTCCACACCAGGAAGCCTTTGCGGCAGAGCTCCGTGAGGCCGGTTTCGGACAGGTCTCCGTGACCAATTTTTCCGGCGGAATCGCCGCGCTCCACACCGGCTGGCGGATTTAATTTCACCTGCCTGTCGAAATCGGGAAAACTCATCCGTCTTGAAGCTGACCGGGATATCCGGCCACCTTCAAACGGGAGAGCATGATGCAATACGCAATACTGTTTTATGAGAGCGCCGAGGATTTTGCCGCAAGGCAGGATCCCGCCCGCGCGGATTACTGGCAGGGATGGGCATCCTACAGCGGCACGATTGGTCAGTCGGGCAAGCTGGCCGGCGGGGCCGCCCTGCAGGGACCGGAAACCGGCGCAACGCTGAAAGCCGGCACGGTGCAGGACGGGCCCTATGCCGACACCAAGGAGCAATTGGGCGGATTCTTCATGGTCGAGGCCGACAGTCTGGAAGAGGCGCTGGAAATCGCAGCCCGGGCCCCGACGGCCGGAACCGGAGCTGTTGAAGTCCGCCCGGTTTTACCCATGACACAAGGGGAGGGCTGAGCCATGCAATTCATGTTGTTGTTGCACGATGACGAAGCGGCCTGGATGAGCCTTCCCGAAGACCGGCAGATGGCAATTGTCGGCGAATACATGGCTTATTCCGATGCCTTGCAGAAGGCCGGCGCTTTCGTGTCGGGCGCGCCGCTTGATCCTGCAGGGTCGGCGAAAATCGTCACCGGCTCCGGAATACAGGACGGTCCCTACGCTGACACCAAGGAGCAGCTGGGCGGCTTCTATCTGATCGAGGCCACCTCCATGGAAGAAGCGGTGGAATGGGCCGGCAAATGCCCGGCGGCAAAAACCGGCAAGGTCGAGGTCCGGCCCGTCCCGGACTATGGCGGATAGGCCCTTGCAGGATCCGGCCCGGCGGGCGGCAGAATCCGCTGTGCGCAATGCCTATGGCCGGATCCTCGCTTTGCTCGCCATCCGCAGCGGCAATCTTGCCATCGCCGAGGATGCGCTGGCCGAAGCGCTTGCCCGCGCTCTGGTGGCCTGGCCGCAATCGGGCGTGCCGGAAAAACCGGAAGCCTGGCTGCTGACCACGGCCCGCCATCTCGTGATCGACACGGCGCGGAAAAAATCAACCGAGGCGTCGCGGAAAGCGGACGTGCGGCTTCTCCTCGAGGAAAGCGAGGCCGAGATGATGGCCGGGGACAGCCTTCCCGATGAACGCCTGAAACTGCTCTTTGTCTGCACGCATCCGGCCATCGAGCCGGGCATGCAGGCTCCGCTCATGCTCCAGACCGTGCTGGGACTCGACGCCGCCCGGATTGCGAGTGCCTTTCTGGTCCGCCCCGCCACGATGAGCCAGCGGCTGGTCCGGCAGAAATCAGCCCTGAAAATGGGCGGGATCGGGTTCGAGGTTCCAGGCAGGGAGGAATGGCCGGACCGGCTGAACGCCGTCCTGCAGGCCATTTACGGGGCCTATAACGCCGGTTGGGAGGACCATGCCAACGCCTCCCTTGCCGAAGAAGCCCTGTTTCTCGCCACCCTTGTCAATCAATTGCTGCCCTATGAAGCCGAGGCGGCGGGCCTCATGTCGCTCATTCTGCATTGCGAAGCCCGGCGCGATGCCCGGCGCGATGCGGCAGGCCGGTTTGTCCCGCTGGACCGGCAGGATCCGGCCGGCTGGAACGCGGCCAGGATTGCCGAGGCCGAACGCGTGCTCGGCACAGCCCTGCGGATGGGAAATATCGGACGCTTCCAGCTTGAAGCGGCCCTGCAGTCCGTTCACGCTGCCCGCAGGATCACCGGGCAAACGGACTGGGCCTCCATCCTCGCCATTTACGATCGGTTGATTGCGGTCAGCCCGGCCCTGGGCGCGATGGTCGGCCGGGCGGCGGCGATCGGCCGGGTCCTGTCGCCGGAAGCCGGGCTTGAAGCGCTCGACAGCCTGCCCGGTGACCGCGTGGCACAATATCAGCCCTACTGGGCCACACGGGCACATCTGAAAGCGCTCATGGGCAGCACATCAGCAGCACAGAAAGCCTACCGTATGGCCATCGGACTGACATCGGATTCCGCTGTCCGGAATTTTCTCCTGACGCAATTGGCGCAGCTGGGGTGATTGACCTGAAAAATGTACCGGACCCGGCCGCTGCGACCGCATAGCGCGCTCGCCATGAGCGCTATGGCGCATTAAACCTCACCCGCAATGTTCAGAACCCTCATCTCCCTTGGCCGGCTTGCCCGGGCCGGATTCACGCTGGCGCGCCATGACGCCATCTTTCCGCGCGAATACCAGGAGAAATTTCCGCCCTTAGTGAAAACCCTTGCGGCTTTCACACGCCTTTTTTCGCGCCGCGGTGAAGCGGAAAACCCCGGCGAAAGACTGGCCCGCGCCCTGGAAAAGCTTGGCCCCTCCTATGTGAAACTGGGACAGGTGCTCGCCACACGGGCCGATGTGGTCGGTCAGCGTTTAGCGCGCGGCCTGTCACGCCTGCAGGATCAGATGCCCGCCTTCGACCAGAAGACCGCTATTGCCACGCTGGAATACGAGCTGGGTGGTAAACTGTCTGACTGGTTCACCAGCTTTGATTCACCGGTCAACGCGGCATCGGTCGCGCAGGTTCACCGAGCCACGACCACGGATGGCCGCGATGTAGCCGTTAAAATCCTCCGGCCCGGAATTGAAGCCCGGCTGGAAAAAGATATTCGTGCCATGCGATTGGGCGCGAAGCTGGTTCAACGTTTTGTTCCTGCCGCGAAGCGCCTCGAGCCGGTGAAATTCGTCGACACCGTGGCCCGCGCCACAGAACTTGAAACCGACCTTCGTCTCGAAGCCGCCGCAGCCAGCGAGCTCGCAGAATCAGCGTCTCTGGCGGATAATTACCGGGTTCCCGATGTCGATTGGGAACGCTCGGCCAAGCGGGTTCTGACCACCAACTGGATTGACGGCATACCCCTCACCGACCCGGACAGGATTGAGACGGCGGGAATTGACCGGGCCGCTTTGGCCAACACGCTGACGCGCGCCTTTCTGACCACAGCGATGGAAACCGGTGTCTTCCACGCCGACATGCATGCCGGCAACCTCTTCGCCGACAAGGACGGCAATCTCTGGGCGGTTGATTTCGGCATTATGGGCCGCATCGGCCGTGAGGAAAGGCGGTTTCTGGCGCTGATCCTGCACGGCTTCCTGACCCGTGACTACAAGGGTGCCGCCGAAGCTCATTTCAATGCGGGCTATGTCCCGCCCCGTCATTCGATTGATGATTTTGCCTCCGCCCTGCGTGCGGTCGGCGAGCCCATTTTTGGCAAGAGAGCGGACGAAGTGCCGATGAGCCGTGTCCTCCTGCAGCTGTTCGAGATCACGGATCTGTTTGACATGCACCTCAGGCCCGAACTGATTCTGTTGCAGAAAACCATGGTCCAGTCAGAAGGTGTGGCGCGCATCCTCAATCCGCAACACGACATGTGGGCGGCCTCCGCCCCGGTGGTCGAGAAATGGATGAAGCGCGAACTGGGACCGGAAGGCATGACGCTCGATTTCATTGAGGACCTGAAGCGGCTGCGGGCCAGCGTCCGGCGTTTGCCGGATGCCATCGAGGACTGGGCCGAGGCCGGAGCCCGGCTGCGCAGCGGCGAAATCAAGCTGGACGATGCCAGCTTGAACCGCCTCGCCGGTCATCAACGCAAGGGCCGGTTCTGGCGCTGGTTCGGCTATGGCATTCTGGCCATGGCCGCCGGTGCAGCTGGTGCCAGCCTCATCGCCTTTTTCTAGAGCGAGAGCAGGAAATTTACCCACATCACCGCCAGCACGATGGCGGAGATGCGGTGAACCAGAAACCGCAGGCCCAGCGCGTTGATCGTTATATGGATCAGCGTGTGCAGGAAGCGCAGCCCGACAAATACCCAGGCCAGTGTCAGTTGCAGCCCGGACACATCGATCTGCCCGGCAAGGTGAAAAGCCACCAGCGCATAGAACAAGACCGGCAGTTCCAGCAAATTGACCAGATTGCGCCCCGCATTGCCGATATAGGCAGGCGGGGGCGGACCGGTTTTGGTCAGCGAATAATCCTTCGACAATTCGCCTCGAGCATTGGCAATGACCCCGAGAACCGTCAGCAGAAAATAGACAAAAAGGGTGAGCAGGGCGAGCGCCGCTGCAGCATGAAGAATGGATGGCATGATATCCTCCCCGATCCGGTCACGAACAAGGCTAGCGCGCTTTGCCCTCCACCTGCGAGCAAAAACGCGCTAGGAGACGCATGGATCTGGAGGCCGGCATGGGCGATAAGCGCATATTACTCATCATTGGCGGCGGTATCGCTGCCTACAAATCTCTTGAACTGATCCGCGATCTGGCAAAGCGCGGCATCGGAACGCGCTGCATCCTGACCAGTGCGGGGGAACACTTCGTCACCCCGCTCAGTCTCGCCGCCCTGTCCGGGGAGAAAGTCTATTCAGACCTTTTCTCGCTTACCGACGAGACCGAAATGGGTCACATCGAACTGTCCCGCTCGGCCGATCTTGTGGTGGTTGCACCCGCCACTGCGGACCTCATCGGCAAATGCGCCAATGGTCTTGCCAATGATCTCGCATCGACAACCCTGCTGGCCACTGACAAGCCGGTCCTGATGGCTCCGGCCATGAATGTCCGCATGTGGCAGCATCCCGCCGTGCGCCGGAATGTCGAGACACTGAAAGCCGACGGTGTTGAATTTGCCGGGCCGGAGGAGGGCGAAATGGCTTGCGGCGAATTCGGCCCGGGCCGCATGAGCGAGCCCGCCGCCATCGCCCATGCCATTGAAGGCCTGCTGTCGCGGACCTCTGCATGACCAGCCTGACCGGCAAGAAGATTGTCGTCACGGCGGGCCCGACCATCGAGGCCATTGATCCCGTCCGGTTTCTGTCCAACCGGTCCAGCGGCAAGCAGGGTTATCTGATTGCTGAAGCCCTGGCGCATCGCGGTGCGGATGTCCGCCTTGTTTCCGGCCCGGTCTGCTTGCCCTGCCCGTTTGACGTGACACGGATCGAGGTCGAAAGCGCTTGCGAAATGCTGGCCGCTGTCGAAGCAGAATTGCCGGCGGATGTCTTCATTGCCGTCGCGGCGGTATCAGACTGGCGCCCGGCTGAAACCCGCGCCCGGAAAGCTGAAAAATCGGCGCTGGCAACAACGCTTCACCTTGTTGAAAATCCCGACATCCTCCGCACCATCGCAACCCGGAAGACTGGCCGGCCGGATCTGGTCATCGGATTTGCCGCGGAAACTCATGACGTGCTTGAGCGCGCCCGTGCCAAACGCCGTCGCAAGGATTGTGACTGGATCATCGCCAATGATGTGTCCGGCGACGTGATGGGCGGGGATGAAAACGCGGTCTGGCTGATCTCGGACCACGAAGAGATTGTCTGGCCACGAACACAAAAAGCCGGGATTGCCGCGCTCCTGTCTGACCGGATTGTCGCCGCGTTCTCTGGAATATGATCACGGCGAAGTAGTGCGGGCCGGCTTTATCCGTTAGTTTTGCCTTGTGATAAGGGAGGTTTTCCGATGCAATCAGGAATCTTGACCGCAATTGCCGCGGCTTCGCTGACAGGCACAGCTGCGTTCGCATTTACCGATATTGAGGAATATGGCTGCGTGGCCATGTCAGCAGACCGGCAGGGTGCAGCGGCCATGCCCGGCTATAGTGTGCTGGAACGGTCGCGGGCCGAAGGGCGCATGACCGTGGGCATTTCCGCCGACTTCGCCATTGCCGGAATTATGTGCCGGCGCAATATCATCGTTCCGGCAGAGTATGATTTTGAAGTCCCGCTGGCCGGATTACCCCTTTACATTTCGACGGATGGCGCAGATGGCAGCCGCATTGTGGTGCTGACAATCGAGGACGACCAGTTCGTTGTCCGCATATTGGAAGGTGAATTGACCGCCTCTGAACGCGAGCAGGTGACAAGCCGGATTGAAACTTATTACGCTGCGCTCGACGACGAATCATGAAGCGGCCGCCTGAGACCTTGTCCTGCGGTCAGGGGGAGGTCCGCCATGCCGGTTATTGTTCAGGTTTCGCCATTGCCGCATTTTGAAGGGCTGGACTTGCCCGGATATCAGACGGCGGCCAGTGCCGGCCTCGACCTGCCGGCCGCCGTTCCTGAAGATGATCCCGTTACCATTCCGCCCGGGGAGTGGCGGCTGATTCCGACCGGCCTCTCCATAGCCCTGCCCGATGGATATGAGGCGCAGATCCGCCCCCGTTCCGGGCTGGCGGCCAAATTCGGCATCTCCATGGTCAACACACCGGGCACAATTGACGCCGATTATCGCGGCGAGATGAAGGTCAACCTGATCAATCACGGCAAGGAGCCCTTCATCGTCCGGCGCGGGGAACGCATCGCCCAGATGATCGTCGCTCCGGTGACTCATATTGAATGGGCACCGGTCGCGGCCTTGAGCGAAACTGTCCGCGGCACCGGCGGCTTCGGCTCGACCGGTGTCTGACACTTCTTTCTGACTCCATGCGCTGGCAATCCGTGTTGACGTGCATACATCAACGAAAGGTCAAAGCCGGAGAAAGCCCATGGAAACCAGCGGTCGCGGAAAAGTCTACGCTTCGTTTCTGGATACGATCGGCGACACGCCGCTGGTCGAACTTGGACAGCTGGCAAAAAAACATGGAGCCAGGGGACGAATTCTGGCCAAGCTTGAATTCTTCAACCCTTTGGCCAGCGTAAAGGATCGCATCGGTTTTGCGATGATCGAGGCGCACGAAGCCGAGGGCCGGATTGGTCCGGACACGCTCCTGGTGGAGCCCACTTCAGGCAATACGGGTGTAGGGCTGGCTTTTGTGGCGGCGGCAAAGGGTTACAGGCTGAAGCTGGTCATGCCTGAATCCATGTCGATCGAGCGCCGGAAGATGCTGGCCTTCCTCGGAGCCGAGCTGGAACTGACGCCTGCCGCCAAGGGCATGGGCGGGGCTATCGCCCGTGCAAAGGAAATCCTGACGGAAAACCCTGACGCGGTGGCGCCCGGACAATTCGTCAATCCGGCCAATCCGGACATTCACCGCAGGACAACCGGACCGGAAATCTGGAATGATACGAGCGGCAAGGTCGATGTTTTCGTATCCGGCGTCGGGACGGGTGGAACGTTGACCGGCGCAGGCGGTTACCTGAAAGAGAAAAATCCGGACCTCAGGATTGTGGCTGTCGAGCCTGTCGACAGCCCGGTCCTGTCCGGTGGACAGCCCGGACCTCACAAAATCCAGGGCATCGGGGCGGGTTTCATACCTGACATTCTCGACACCGGCCTGATTGACGAAATTGTCCAGGTCAATAACGAGGATTCTATTGCCTATTCCCGCGAAGCCGCCCGGGTCGAAGGCCTGCCGAGCGGGATTTCATCCGGAGCGGCGCTGAAGGCGGCGCTCGATATCGCGAAACGCGACGACATGGCGGGCAAGAATATCGTCGTGATTATCCCGTCCTTTGCCGAACGTTATATCTCGTCCGTTCTGTTCGATGGGGTGGGCGAATAGGGTCTACAGCCGCGCATCATGGCAATAGGCCGAGACGTCATTGATCCGCGGATCCACAACGAGATCGCGCGGACGCAGGGGCCGGGACAGCCGCAAGCCCTCCAGTGTCCGCGCGCGCGATAGCGCCACATAGGCTTGCCCGTGCGCGAACATGCCGCGTGAAAAATCGATGTAGAGCTTGTCGATCGTCAGGCCCTGGGCCTTGTGGACCGTCATCGCCCAGGCCAGGCGCAGCGGCAATTGCTTGAAGGCCCCGACCACCGATTTGTCGATGGCCTTCTTGGCCGCGTCATATTGATAGGAATAGCGCTCCCAGGCGGCCGGTTCGACTCGGTGGGTCTCCGCGCCGATCTTCACAAGGACCGCACCCTCATCCAGATCGGCCACCTCGCCCATTGTGCCATTCACCCATTTTCCCGATGGATCATTGCGGATCATCATCACCCGGGCACCGCGCTTGAGCAGAAGCGGGTCCTCGGTTGGAAACAGGCGGGGATCAAACTGGCCTTCTGTCTTGGAATTATAAGCCGCGGCCTCGCCGGGCAAGGCCGCAAGACGCGCCGCATTGATGTCATGTGCGGCCTGATTGGTCGGTGTCAGAACGACATGTGTGGCGCTGGCATCAAAGCCGGTGGCTTGCGTCACCCGCTGGTTCAACAGAGCCGCTTCACGTTCATCGACCCGGGCTTCGCGCAC
The DNA here is from genome assembly GCA_016124665.1 of Alphaproteobacteria bacterium. Classification (GTDB taxonomy): domain Bacteria; phylum Pseudomonadota; class Alphaproteobacteria; order Caulobacterales; family Maricaulaceae; genus Hyphobacterium. Next base: position 23,029 of record WGNH01000017.1, read on the forward strand.
AGCCGATAGTATGTCGATAAAATCCGGGTCCGATTGCCGGAAAACGGTTTCCAGTTCGACCCGCAGGAAGCCGGCATCCCGGAAGCCCGGCGCATTGAAAAAGAACGGTCCGCCATAGATTTCGTCGAGATATTGCCCGACCTGCCCGTCCACGACCGGCGGCAACTGGGCCAGATCACCAACAATCACCATGCGCACACCGCCAAACGGCTCCGAACTGTCACGGTGCAGACGCAGGGAATGATCGATCGCCGCCATCATGTCCGCACGCACCATAGAGATTTCATCAATCACCAGCGTGTCGAGCTCTTTCAGAACCCGCGCATGGCGCAACCGCCTTATGTCCTGCGGCTCGATCAGCCGCGGCGGGAAACGGAAGAAGGAGTGAATCGTCTGTCCCCCCGCATTCATGGCGGCCACACCTGTGGGAGCCACCACCGCAGCGCGGCCCTCCATCTGGTGCAGGAATTTGCGCAGCAGCGTGGTTTTTCCCGTCCCGGCCCGCCCGGTCAGGAAGATATGCGCCCGGCCTGTCGTCAGAAGACGCAAGGCGGGGGCGGTCGGATCATCGGCGGGGGCTGGAATATTCATGATGGCAGACTGACCTGATTGGTGAGCATCCGCCATAGGCAGGCTGTCAATCCGGTGCTAGTCGGAAGTCATGGAAGATGAAGAAATCGAACGCTATGCCCGCCACCTCGTGCTCAGGGAGATTGGCGGTCCCGGCCAGCAGCGACTGAGAGCGGCATCTGCGCTGATTGTCGGTGCCGGCGGGCTGGGCGGGCCGGCGGCGCTCTATCTGGCGGCAGCGGGTGTGGGCACAATTACACTTATAGATCCCGACACGGTCAGCCTCGACAATCTACAGCGTCAGATCCAGTTCGCCACGGAGGATGTCGGCCAGCCAAAAGCCGCCATCGCCGCACAGGGACTCGCCCGCTTGAACCCTCTGGTAAATGTCCGCGCAGTCCAGGCCGAACTCACGCCTGAGAACGCCGCCGCCGTTCTGGCCGGGTCGGATGTCGTCCTTGATGGCTGCGACAATTTCGAAACCCGTTTTGCGGTAAACGCCGCCTGTCACCGCCTCGGCAAGCCGCTGATATCGGGTGCCGTGGGCCGCTGGACAGGACAAGTGGCGACTTTCACATCTGGCCTTGGCAAGGGGACGCCCTGCTATCAGTGCTTCGTACCGGCCATTCCGCCGGATGCTGAAACCTGCGAACGTGTCGGCGTGGTTGGCGCGCTGACCGGCATTGTCGGTTCGATAATGGCACTGGAGGCGATCAAATGGATCACCGGGGCGGGAGATCCCTTGTCAGGCCGCCTTCTGATGTATGACGGGCTGGCAGGGACAAGCCGAACCCTGACCCTTCACCATGACCCGGCCTGTCCTGTCTGCGGACAATGATTTCAGCGCCGTGCTGCCCGATCAGTTGCAGGACGTCGCAAGCGGGCTGGTTTCGGCATCGCCCGCAGCATCCAGATAGAGCGTCGCCACCATGCGCGGCGTGCAGATAAAGCCCCAATTCCAGTCGTCATGGAAATCCGCCAGCGGGTTGGCGGCCTGCACCTCTTCAAGGCTCATACCGGCTTCAACCAAGGGCGCGATGATCGCCCGCGCCGCGCGCACCATATCGATGGACGCCTGTATGTCCTCGCGCGTCGACAATGGGCCGTGACCGGGAATGACCTGGGTTTCAGGGCCGGCGATCCGCAATCCGGTCTCCATGGCGTCCAGATACCCGTCCACCGTTCCGCCGCCCGTCAGGTCAATGAAGGGAAACAGGCCGGAAAACAGCGTGTCGCCCATATGCAGGACATCGGCGGTTTCAAAATACACAAGCGCATCACCGTCGGTGTGAGCGGATGGCACATGTACGGCACGCACCGTCTCGCCATTCATGTGGAAATGAATGTCCTCGCCAAACGTCAGGACCGGCAGAAAGCCATAGGCATTCTGCTCGTCCGACGCAGCCAGCCGCGTGCGGATATTATGGTGCGCCACAATGGTCGAGCCTTCCGCATGGAAGTGGTCATTCGAACCCGTATGATCCCCGTGATAATGCGTGTTCAGAATGAAACGCGGCACACCTTCACCAGCGATGTCCGCAATGGCAGCCTCGACCTGCGAGCCGGTGCCGGGAAGAAGATCATCCACCAGCAATATGCCATCATCGCCGGTCAGCACGCCCATATTGCCGCCCGCGCCGGTGGTCAGCATGACGATGCCGCCACGCAATTCAGTTGGCTCGAAGGTCAGTTCACGGTCCTGAGCGGAAGCTGTTGCTGCAAAAACCAGTGCACCTGCTGTGGTCAGAATGAATTTCATGGCGACCTCCCTGTATGAGTTGAAACATATGATAGCGTGGCATGGTCGCCGCGTCTTCTTCCTCATATCGGATTTACTGCCTATTCACCCTGACGGGCGCATGTCTGTCAGCATGAAACGGATGCTGGCTCTCCTTCTGACAGGCGTGTTGACGGCGCTCTGCCCGGCCGTTCTGGCACAGGATGCCGATACGCCGTCAGGCTATCCGGTTCCACGCTTTGTCTCGCTGAAGGTCAGCGTCGCCTACGGGCGGGAAGGCCCCAGCCAGGATCACCGGATTATCTGGCGTTATGTACGTGAAGGCCTGCCGCTTCGTGTCACAGCCGAAGCCCCCGGTTGGCGGCGGGTGGAAGACCCGGGCGGCGAGGTAACATGGATGCACCAATCGCTGCTGTCCGGCCGCCGCACCGTTTATATTCCGGAGGAAGCAGAACTCCGGATCCGCCCGGATGCTGATGCCAATATCGAGGCCATAGCCGAGGCCGGGGCCATTCTCGATCTTGAACGCTGCGCCGATGGCTGGTGCCGGCTGCAGGCACAGGGACATCATGGCTGGGTTCGCGCCAATGCCATCTGGGGCATATTGCCATCCGACCTCGGCACCTACGGCGCAGCGCCACACAGCCTCGCCGCCTTGAGTGACCCGTCCCCGCATGATACCGCTGATCGATGAAAGCGGTGGATATATGACGGCTTGATCCCCCGCTCCAATTCATAAAGCGGACCGTCACCGATCGGGATCAGACATGACAGAACGTCCAAGCGCGCTTTCCTATGAAGATCTGCTGAAATCATCCCGCGGAGAGCTTTACGGCCCCGGTAACGGTCAATTGCCCGCGCCGCCCATGCTGATGCTCGACCGCATCACGCACATTTCCGAGGATGGCGGCGATTACGGCAAGGGTCAGGTCATTGCCGAGCTGGATATCAAGGATGATAAGTGGTTTTTCGCCTGCCATTTTCCCGGCGATCCGGTCATGCCCGGCTGCCTGGGTCTGGATGCAATGTGGCAGCTGGTCGGATTCTGGCTGGTCTGGGAAGGCAATCCGGGCAAGGGTCGAGCGCTCGGCTGCGGTGAAGTCAAATTCGTCGGCCAGGTCACGCCGGATGTGAAGACCGTGCGCTATGAAATCAGCATGAAGAAAATTGTCCGCCGGGGGCTTGTTCTCGGCGTTGCGGATGCGCGATTATTCGCCGACGACAAGGAAATCTACAAGGCCAAGGATCTGAAGGTCGGCCTGTTCAAACCTGAAGATCTGGCCCGTCAGGGCTGAGCCCCGAATGACAGGAGTTCATATGCGCCGTGTTGTGATCACCGGGCTGGGCGTGATTTCGCCTATCGGAAACAATGCAGACGAGGTCACCGCCTCGTTGAAAGCCGGCAAGACCGGCATCCGCTTCATGCAGGAATTTGCCGACCACAAATTCAAATGCCAGGTCGGGGCCAAGCCGGATATCGATCCGGCAGAGCATGTCGACAAGCGCGTCTACCGCTTCATGAGCGAAGGCGCGGGCTGGTGCTATATGGCGATGGAACAGGCGATTGCCGCATCAGGCATCGGCGAGAACGACATTTCCAATCCACGCACCGGCATCATCATGGGCTCGGGCGGTCCGTCTGCGGGCACGATTGTCAACGCGGCCGATATTACCCGCGACAAGGGCCCGCGCCGTATCGGCCCCTTTGCCGTACCCAAGGCGATGAGCTCGACGGCTTCAGCCACCCTCGCCACACCGTTCAAGATACTTGGCGTGAACTATTCCATCACTTCCGCCTGCACGACCTCGCTGCACTGCGTCGGGGCTGCAGCCGAACAGATCCAGTGGGGCAAGCAGGATGTGATGTTTGCCGGCGGTTGCGAGGAGATTCACTGGGCGCTCTCCAACCTGTTTGATGCCATGGGCGCGATGTCAACGAAGTACAATGATACGCCGGAGCACGCTTCGCGCGCCTTTGACAGGGACCGCGACGGCTTTGTCGGCGGAGCTGGGGCCGGTGTCGTCGTCCTCGAGGAATATGAGCGGGCGAAGAAACGCGGCGCGCCGATTCTCGCCGAGATCACCGGCTATGGCGCGACCTCGGACGGCTATGACATGGTCGCCCCGTCCGGCGAGGGCGCCGTGCGCTCCATGCGTCTGGCCATGGAAACCGCCGGATCGGATATCGACTATCTGAACCCGCATGCCACTGCGACACCGGTTGGCGACATCACCGAGATGAAGGCGGTCAAGGAAGTCTTCGGCGACAAGGCTCCGATGATTTCGGCAACGAAATCCATGACCGGCCACTCGCTCGGGGCCGCCGGCGCGCACGAGCTCGTCTACACGCTGTTGATGATGCAGAACAGTTTCGTGGCGCCCTCTATCAATGTCTTTGACATGGACCCGGACATTGCCGCACTGGACCTGCCCATCATCACCGAAACCCGCGATGCCGAAATCAGGACCGCCATGTCGAATTCCTTCGGCTTTGGCGGCACGAACGGTACGGTGGTTGTATCCAAGGTGTGACGGTGATTGATCGGCGCAACCTTCTGACAGCAACGGGCGCGACGTTTCTTGCGGGTCTGGCAGCACATCAGGCAGGGGCCTTTGAGACTTCAGCGCGGCAGGCGTTCGATACGGCCATCGGACAAGTCGACCACTTCTCTCTCCAGGCTCTGAATGGAGGCATTTCGATCACCAATTGGCGCGAAGGCCTTGATTATGTTTTTTCAAACCTTGACCCAAGCGATGTCCGGAACGCCATTGAATTCGACCGTCTGCTGAACAGTGCGGGCATCGCCGAACGTGGTGTCGCAACCGCGCCGGTTCACTTGCAGCTCGAAAACGGAGAGCGGCTGGCGTTTTTCCCGAAATTCTTCACCGTGGGCCGCGGCAGAGCCATCATTCCACATGGCCACAGTAATATGATATCCGCCCACCTGACACTGCAGGGCCGATTTCATCTCCGGCAATATGACAGGATCGGGATCGAAGACGATGCGCTTTTGATCCGGCCGACGATAGACGAAGTCGTGACGGCTGGCACTCTGGCGTCTATCGGCGACCCGGATGACAATATTCACTGGTTCATTGCCGAAGAGCAGGCCTGCACGCTGGATATCATCCTCACCAATCTCGACGCCTCAGCTTCGTCCGCATTTGACATATTCAATATTGACCCGATGGAGGCCGCGGCCTTAGGTCAGGACATCTGGCGCGCGCCGCGCCTTTCAGTAGCGGACGGCCTCGCCAAATATGGCTGAGCCCAAACCCGGGAAGGACTTTCCATGACCGATACGATTTTCCCCAAGGGCGATCTGATGAAGGGCAAGCGCGGCCTCATCATGGGCGTCGCCAACAAGAATTCCATCGCCTGGGGGATTGCCCAGCAGCTTGCGGCCCAGGGCGCGGAACTGGCCTTTTCCTATCAGGGCGAAGCGCTGGAAAAGCGCGTGCGCCCGCTGGTGGAAAGTTTGGGGCAGGAGCCTTTCATGCTCTCTGCCGATGTCACCGACGATGCCTCAATGGATGCCTGCTTTGCGGCCATCGAGAAGAAATGGGGCAGGATGGACTTCCTCGTCCATGCCATCGCCTTTGCCGGCAAGGACGAGCTCGTCGGCTCCTTCACCGAGAACACCACGCGTGAGGGCTGGCACCGGGCACTGGAAATCTCGGCCTTCTCTTTCGTCGATGCCGGAAAACGCGCCTCCCGCCTGATGACGGATGGCGGCGCCATGGTCACGCTCACCTATCTCGGATCGGAGCGCGTCGTCCCGTCCTATAATGTCATGGGCGTGGCCAAGGCCGCGCTGGAAGCCTCCACCCGCTATATGGCGCGTGATCTCGGCCCGTCCGGCATTCGCGTCAATGCGCTCTCGGCGGGTCCGATGCGGACCCTCGCCATGGCCGGCATTTCCGGCGGCAAAGCCCTCATGCGCACGGGCCGCGAATGGTCAATGATGAAGGAAGACACCCGCATGGAAGGCGTCGCCGGCGCGGCGCTCTACCTCCTGTCTGACCTCGGCCATTCCTGCACAGGCGAAACCCTGCATGTCGATGCCGGTTTCCACGCCGTGGCGGTACCGAGCATGGATGATGATGAGTAGGCTTTCTGCCGTCATAGCAGTGCCATTCAAGCCCGCCGGATAGAAGGTTCTGGGCTCTCGGCGGTACAGGGAAGGGCTGAGGTGTTGAGGTTCAGAGCGATTATGATTATCGTACTGGTCGTGGCGCTTTCGTCCTGCAGCGCCTTCTACAGCGCCTCGGTCATGGAAGCCGAAGCGCTCTTCGAACGGCACCGGGAGGCGTACCAGGCCATCGCGGACACGGCCCTCGCAGCGCCGCGGCGGGAGCCCTATTCGCGGACCCATTCCATTTTTCGAGACATTCATCCGCTTCCAAGATTCCGCTATGCACAAGCATGGAACCCTGACGGGAGCCGCCCTTCATCCACCTACATCAACCTGTACGCCTACGGGCTTTCGATCAGCGGGCGGACTGTCGGCCTCGTTTTCTTTCGGGAAGGTGTGCCCGGCGATTTCTCAACAAGTGAGCATGTTCAGATCTTCGATTCGTGTGACGATGCGGAAGCGGCTTTCGAAACAGAAGGCAGTCGCTTGCGCATGGCCTATTGTACGCTCGGCGATGGTTGGTATGCGACACAGGTGTCCAACTGACGAGAAAAGCCCCGGCCTTTCCACCGGGGCTTTTCGCAGTGTGGGCTAGCCGGCGGTTATTGCGCACCGTCAGAGTTGTCCTCCGAGTCCACCGCCCTCGGATCCACTTCCGGCAACACCCACGTGTTCAGCCAGTCAATGCTCTCCGCCAGCACGTGCAGCACGCTTTCGCGCCCGCGATAGCCATGGCTTTCATAGGGCAGCATGACGAGGCGTGCGGTCCCGGCATTGCCCTTCACCGCCGCGAACATGCGCTCGGACTGGATCGGATAGGTGCCCGAATTATTGTCGAGCTGACCGTGGATCAACAGGATCGGCTCGTTTATGTCGTCCGCATGCATGAAGGGTGACAGCTCGAAATAGGTTTCCGGCGCTTCCCAGAAAGTCCGCCGCTCCGACTGGAAGCCGAACGGCGTCAGCGTCCGGTTATACGCCCCGGACCGGGCAATGCCGGTGCGGAAAATATCACTGGCCGCCAGAAGATGCGCAGTCATGAAAGCCCCGTAGGAATGCCCGGCCACAGCCACGCGCTCCCCGTCGCCGAATCCGCGGCGCACCGATTCTGCGACCGCTGCTTCTGCCGACAGCACCAATTGTTCGATGAAAGTGTCATTCACGGTTTCCGGATCATCACCGACCACCGGCATGGTGGCATTTTCCATGAGCGCATAACCTTGCGTCACCAGAAAGCGCGGGCTGGTTCCGGCAACGCGCGTGAATTCGTAAGGCGAACCCCGCACCTGTCCGGCGGTTGCCGCATCATTGTATTCCAGCGGATACGCCCAGATCAGCAGGGGCAGTGTGTCGCCCTCCTGATAGTCGGCCGGCAGATAAAGTGTTGCTGAGAGCGGCACACCATCGGCACGTTCATAGGTAATCAGCTCACGTGAAATCTCGTTGAGCTGCGGGTGCGGATTGGGGAAGTCGGTGATAAAACGCGCCTCGCCCTGACCATACAGTCGCACATTCGGCGGCGTTTCCGGGTCTTCATAGGAGGTCAGGAATGCCGATCCATCAGGATCGACAAGCCCGATCACCCGCTCGAAATTCTCACCGCTATTGCGCCAGAGCTCATCCGCCTCGAAAGTCTCGAAACTCACCCGGTTCAGGAAAGGCCGGTTGCCGTCCGGCGTTGCCCCATTGCCGGTGTAGTAAAGATACCCGTCTACAACCGCTGCAACGCTGCGTCCGTATTCATTCCGTATCGTCTCCGGAGAGCCCGGATCAGCATAGCTGTCCTGTAGATTGCGCTCCTCAGCCAAGCGCGGCTCGGCTCCGTTGGCCGCAAAATCAACCACCCAGCGGCGGATGATGCGGGTATCGCGGTCATATTCAACCGCCAGCCCGGTCTCGCCCTCGGACGTGAATTGCGTGCCGTAATAGCGGTCCTCGAAGCGGGCGATCTCGACCGGCTCGCCCGCAAAAGGAGCTTCGAGCGCCCAGACGCTGTCTCTTTCATCCGTCTCGACGCGTGGATCGCCTCCGTCCAGCGCCTCGGCCCACACGACACGGGCTGGATGAGAGGCCTGCCAGCCAACACTGCGGCGGCCCGTAATGACACCGCCGATCGGCACATTGTCAGCAATCGGCTGACGCGCAATCTCCGCAATCTCATTGCCATCCAGATCAATCACATAGGTGCGGTCGGCAAAGCCCGCCCAGTTCACATCATAGGAGAAGGGTTGCTGCATCGCGCCGATCAGGATCATCTCACCGCCCGGCGCCGGGTCGGCGGAATAGATCAGATCCGGATCGCCCACAGGGCGCGGACGGCCCCGACGGGCATCGGCCAGCACAAGCTGACTTGTGGCCATCCAGGCAAACAGCGCCGCATCATGACCGTCGGTCAGCAAATCCTGATAGGTACGAACCGGCGCTTCATATCCCCCCGCCTCCTGAATGACCGGCCCCGCCGGCACCAACGGCCGCTGCGGCATCGGGCCGCGATTGGGCGGTACCATATTCACCAGCAGCGTCTCGCTGTCCGGCATCCAGCTAACCGGGTCGAACACCGCATTGATTCCGCTCGGGATCACCTCACGCGCCCGGGCGCGCTCTACATCCGCCACCCACAGAGACAGCGTGTCGCCCTGCGTCACGACAAAGGCGGCATATCGCCCGTCAGGCGACCAGTCGAAATTTGAAAGACCGATATCTTCCGGTAATTCGATGGCGCGCTCCTCGCCGGTGGTGACGTCGATCACAGACAGGCCGATGGCGGTTCGCGGGCCGTGTCGTCCGTTAGTTGCCGCATCAAGGCGCAGCCCGGCCAGTCGCTCCATCGGCCGCGCCAGCTCCGATACTGGCGGCAGATCCTCGCGGTGAATCAGCAGAAGGTTGCGACGGTCGGGCGAGAAGGTCGTCCAGGGCGCCGCCGGGGCATCAACAATGTCGACAATGTCCTGCGGCGGAAGGCGGTAGCTATCGTCCTGCGCGGCAGCGCCGCTGGCAATGAGGCCGGCACAACCGGCAAGGGCGAGAATCTGGCGGATCACTTCATGTCTCCCGATGATCTTTGAGTTCAATCATAGGGGGTGAAGCGGTCAGGTCCAGCGGCCCTGCCGGTATTTGGCTCAATTGCCGTCTTGCGCGGCCGCCTCCATCCGGCTCACCAGCCGCCCGCGAAAGGCACGGAACGCCTCGATCCGGCTGTCGGGATGGCCGTATTCTTCAGCCATTTCTATGGCCCGGTCGATCTCTGTTATCGCGGCTGTGAAGCGTTGCGCAGCCCCCAGCGCGTTGGCACTTACGGCAACGACCTCGACATTTTCCGGAAACCGCCGCTGCAACTCGTCAAACAGGGCCAGCGCAGTGTCGATTTCGCCCTCCATGCCCAGCGTGAACCCGGCAAGGCTGAGTTCCATTGATTGGGGATGAAAGCGCCATCCCAGCTCGGCCTCTTTCTGAGCAAACCAGTGGCGGACAGCATGAGCCCCGCCCTCTCGCCCGGTCTCCGTCAATTCGGTTTGCTGATCAGCGAACGGATAGAGAAAGGCGATTGCCCGGTGCAGGCCTTCAGGCACATTGGTGAAGTGGTTTTCGCCAGGCCGGATCTCGAACACCCAGTCGAGACCTTGCGGATTTAGGGCCTCCAGCCGCTCTGCGAACAATTCACCGTCCGGCACGGTCGCACCACCATCTGTTTCCCCGACCGCCATGTACAGGGCGGCACCGCCAAAATCCTGATCAACGGCGTCCAGGCGGTCGAAAAGCACTCTGTCGGAGACCCATGTGCTGGCGCCCAACGCAATATATCCGTCAAACGCGCCTGGGCCGGTAAGGAGTTGGTTGAGCACCATTACCCCGCCAAAGGAGTGTCCGAACAAAAGCCGGACTTCGCTGGTCCGGTAGCGCTCGTTGATCAGGGGTAAAACTTCGTCGTTAACATGCTCCAGATAGGCATCGCCATTGCCGGTTCCCGGATATCGCGGATCATTCACCGGCACGAGATCGGCATTGCGTTCTGGATTGAAGAGTCCGACCACGATATGGCCCGGAATGCGGCCCCATTCGGCGTGATAATCCATCGTCGCGGCAATCAGGTCGAACTGCCACTCGGCATCGGTCAGATAGAGGACGGGATAGGTCCGGCCGGTGTCTTCCTGATAGCCATCCGGCAGATGAACGATGATCTGCCGTGTTTCGCCGAGGACGGCAGAATTGATCTCCAGTCTATCACGCCTTTCACCACCATCGATTGGGGTGGCGCTGGCGCCCGGGATGAAAACCAGTAAAAGCAAACTCAATATAGCAATAGATCGCATGGCACAGCTCCGGATTGGGAGGCTCCGCCTATCGTAGCGTTAGTGCGCGGTCTTGAATAATAGTGAACCGTCTCAGGACGCGAACCATTCCGCGAATTGTCCCGGCGTCACACCGATCTGCTGGCAAAAGGCGTTTGTGAAATGGCTCTGATCGGAAAAGCCGCTGTCCAGCGCAACATCTGCAAGCCGATGACCGGCCTGGATCCCGCCTTTTGCAAGCTCGAGCCGGCTGCGCAACAACAAGGCATGCGGCGTGATGCCTATATTCAAACGGAAAGCCCGGAAAAGATAGCTGCGGCTCACGCCGGCAAAGCTGGCGAGCGAATCGACATCGGTCGAAACAGCCCCGGGTCCATACATCCGGTCGAGCAGGTCATCCAGCCCGGCCTTGCCGATCCTTGATTGGCGTTCAAATTGCACCGCCGAATAACGGTTCGCAATTCTTTCGATAAGCGCGTCCATGACCCTGACCGGTGCGTCAAAATCGATCCGCGATGCCCGCATCAATTCATAAAGCCCGCCTGCAAGCTGTGACAGACCGTCATCGTGAAAGCTTGGCAGACGCCTGACGCCGGAGCGGTGCGGTTCAATCCGCGCCAGCCGGTCCGGTGAAATGTGGATGTGCAAGGCTTCAACATGCGGGCTCGCCCACTGCACGTTTTCGGCTGTACGGGCAGGATAAAGACCCAGCGTCCCGCGGGTGGCTTCAAAACTTTCGCCGCCCTGGCAGGTTGCACGCAACAACCGCACCGGAGATTCAGGATAATAAGACAGGACATGCCATCGCCGGCGCTTCAGCCGCAGCGAGCAGGCGGACGATCTTTGCCATTCCACGCTCCATCCCGGCCCGTTGAAGGGCCGGGCCGTAAGCAAGCCGGCAGTTTCGACATTGATTGAGCGCATAAAAAATTGGCCCGGATTCTCATCCGGGCCAATTCAATCAGATATGGCGCTCGCGAGGAAGACCTATTCCTCTTCGTCGCCGTCTTCTTCCCTGATGTCCTTGCCGGTTTCCTGATCGACAACTTTCATCGACAGGCGGACCTTGCCGCGGTCATCAAAGCCCATCAGCTTCACATAGACTTCGTCACCTTCGGCAACGACGTCCTTGGGATGGCTGACGCGCTCATTCTTCATTTGCGAGACGTGAACCAGACCGTCTTTCGGACCGAAGAAGTTCACGAAAGCGCCGAAATCCATGACCTTGACGATTTTACCCTTGTAGATCTGGCCGACTTCCGGCTCGGCCGTCAGGCCGTGGATCCAGTCAAGCGCGGCGCGGATGGCCTTGGCGTCAGAGGACGAGACCTTGATCACGCCATCATCATTGACATCGACCTTGGCACCGGTGACTTCCACGATCTCGCGGATCACCTTGCCGCCGGTTCCGATCACATCACGGATCTTGTCGGTCGGAATGGTAATCGTCTCGATGCGAGGCGCATACTCACCAACTTCTTCGCGGGCGGTGCCGAGTGCCTCATTCATCTTTTCGAGAATGTGCATGCGGCCGCCCTTGGCCTGCGCCAAAGCCGTCTTCATGATGTCTTCGTTGATGCCGGCAATCTTGATGTCCATCTGCAGCGAGGTAACGCCTTCCGACGTGCCCGCGACCTTGAAGTCCATATCGCCGAGATGATCCTCATCCCCGAGAATGTCGGAAAGAACGGCAATACCGTCGGGATCCTTGATCAGACCCATGGCGATGCCGGAAACCGGACGCGTGATCGGCACACCGGCATCCATCAGGGCGAGCGAGGCACCACACACCGTCGCCATGGAGGACGAGCCGTTGGATTCCGTGATCTCGGAAACCAGGCGGATGGTGTAGGGGAAGTTTTCTGCCGACGGCAGAACCGCATTCACCGCACGCCAGGCCAGCTTGCCATGGCCGATTTCGCGGCGGCCCGGAGCCAGACGGAAGCTGGTCTCGCCAACCGAATAGGGCGGGAAGTTGTAATGGAGCATGAAGCGCTCCTTGTACGTCCCCGTCAGCGCGTCGATGAATTGCTCATCCTCGCCCGTCCCCAGCGTGGCCACGACCAGACCCTGTGTTTCACCACGGGTGAAAAGGGCAGAACCGTGCGTGCGCGGCAAAATGCCGGCTTCGGCAACAATGGTGCGGACTTCGTCCAGCTTGCGGCCATCAATCCGTTTGCCGGTCTTGATGATGCCACCACGGACGATGGAGGACTCCACACCCTTCAGAACGTCAGAGAGGACATTGCCCGGAACACCGTCCGGATTGTCTTCACTCTGGCCGAGTTCGGCTTTCGCCTTGTCCTTGGCCGCGCCGACAGCCGCATAACGCTCGGTCTTGTCAGTGATGGTGTAGGCCGCCGCCAGATCGGCTTCGACCAGCTTGCGGACCTTGGCTTCCAGGTCGGAATGATCTTCCGGCTGATAGTCCCACGGCTCCTTGGCACATTTTTCTGCCAACCGGATGATGGCATCAATCACGGGCTGGAACGCTTCGTGACCGAACATCACAGCGCCGAGCATGATTTCTTCGGACAGCTCCTTGGCTTCCGATTCCACCATCATCACGGCATCGCCGGTGCCGGCGACAACCAGATCGAGAGCGCTGTCTGCAACATCGTCGCAGAGCGGGTTCAGCACATATTCGCCATTCATATAGCCAACACGCGCCGCGCCGATCGGGCCCATGAAAGGCAGACCGGAAATGCACAGCGCTGCTGAAGCACCGATCATGCCGACGATATCCGGATCATTCTCCATATCGTGCGACAACACCGTCAGCATCACCTGGACTTCATTCTTGAAGCCTTTCGGGAAGAGCGGACGGATCGGACGGTCGATCAGGCGGGAAGTCAGCGTTTCCTTTTCGGTCGGCCGGCCTTCGCGCTTGAAGAAGCCGCCCGGGATTTTCCCGGCGGCGAAGTATTTTTCCTGATAATTGACCGTCAGCGGGAAAAAGTCCGCTCCCGGCTTGACCGCCTTGACGCCGACAGCGGTCGCCAGAACAGTTGTCTCACCATAGGTGATCATGACAGCGCCGTCCGCTTGGCGGGCGACCTTGCCGGTTTCGAGGGTCAGCTCACGGCCGCCCCATTCAATCGTTTCTTTGTGTATCTCAAACATCTCGTGCGTGCTTTCGTCCCGTACGTCGTCTCAACCAGCGATTAGCGGCGGAGGCCCAGCTTCTTGATCAAAGCCTGATAACGTGCCTCATCCTTGCCTTTCAGATAGTCCAGCAGCCTGCGGCGCTGGGATACCATCTTCAGAAGACCACGGCGGGAGTGATTATCCTTCTTGTGAGTTTTGAAATGCTCCGTCAGATTCGCGATACGTTCGGTCAGGATGGCCACCTGGACTTCCGGAGACCCTGTATCGCCCTTCGTCTGGGCATTTTCGGAAATAAGCGCACTCTTGCGCTCTTGCGTTACCGACATCGGACTTTCCTTTCTTGCCCCTTCCCGGGGCTCTAGAGACTGTGATTGAAAACGCGCACCGGAACGAATTTGCCCGCCTGCGCGTCTCCCAGAGCGACCGCCATCCCGCCGTGCATCGCCACCGCCAATCGAGACCCGTCTTTTCCGGAAAGATCACGAGGACGCCTTTGGGCACGAAGCTCCTGCGCAATACGCGGGAGCAGGACGATGGACCGCCCCTGCCTTAAATGAGAAACCTCCTCCTCGGTTACGGCCAGTGCCGGGATGTCGTCCAGCGCGGTCTCAACCGGGGCAAGCCCCTCAAAAGCGCGGCCCTTATGGGCCAAATCCGCCAATTCGTCCAGCGATATGGCAGCAGACTCTTCAAACACACCGACTGCGGTCCGGCGCAAGCTGGAAATATGCCCTTCCGTGCCGAGCTTTTGCGACAGATCACGGGCAATGGCGCGCACATAGGTGCCCTTTCCGCAATCCATTTCGAACACGGTTTCATCTACCGAGGGGGTATCGACAACTTCCAGGCGGTCTATCCGGACCGGACGGGCCGCAATCTCGACCTCCCCACCGGCCCGGGCCAGATCATAGGCGCGTTCGCCATCAATCTTTATAGCCGAATATTTCGGCGGAATCTGCTCGATATCGCCCACAAAGTCCGGCATTACTGCCCTTATGGTTTCAACATCCGGGCGGACGTCAGACGTTGCAACGGTCTTGCCTTCCGCATCCAGCGTATCGGTGGAAACGCCCCAGCGGATGGCGAAGCGATAGGTCTTGCCGGCCTCCTGTGCAAAAGGCACGGTCTTCGTGGCCTCCCCCAGCGCAATGGGCAGCATGCCCGTCGCCAGCGGGTCCAGCGTCCCGGCATGGCCCGCCTTTTTTGCATCAAACAGGCGGCGCACCGCCGACACGGCCTGCGTCGACGTCATGTCCAGCGGCTTGTCCAGCAACACCCAGCCATGAATATCCTGTCCGCGCTTACGGCGGCCCATCAGTCTTCATCCTCCCCGGCAAGCCCCGGATCCAGATCGCGCTTTACCGAAGGACTGGCCAGAAGGTCATCAATCCGGCTCGCCTGGTCAAACCGGTCATCGGCGATAAAGCGCAGCTCGGGCGTGTATTTCAGCTCGATTTCACGGCCCAGCTGCCCGCGCAGAAAGCTTGCGCAGCGATTCATGGCTTTTGCAACCACATCCCTGTCGCCCTGGGCCAGCGGGGACACATAGACCCGCGCCGACTTCAGGTCAGGCGAGGTGCGAACCTCTGTAATGGTCACTTCAACCCCGGCCAGATCATGATCCCGCAGCTCCTTGCGCTGCAGGATTTCAACCAGCGTATGCCGGATCAGCTCACCGGCACGAAGCTGTCTCTGGGAAGGCATTTTGGCGCCCGCATGGGGCGATCCGTGGCGGGTCATGAAAACCTCGTTCTCGAAAGCCCGGATTCGAACCGGCGCATTCGCTTCTGAAAAGGGCGCGCGGTCTAGCGTCTCGCGCGGTTGAACGCAAGTCTAACACGGCTGTCAGCTTTATCGCAGCTTTGTGATTGGCGAAGCCGGGTCCCTTCCCGCTAGCAATTGCCCAACAGGGAGAATGTGATGAACCGTCTGAAAATTGCAATAATCGCGAGCCTTGCGGGCACGGCATCTATTGCAGGTGCACAGGATGCCTCGCCTAGCCGTCATACCGCCGATGCCTGGTTGGCCGCCTATCAGGAGCAGGATATTGAAGCTGCCCGTGAATTCCTGACCGGTGAATCGGTTTTCATCGACCCGACATCATTCGGCCGGGAAAATTTTGGCGAGCCGATCAACTGGACAGGACCGGATGCCATTATCAACGGGATCTCCAGCTGGGGGCTGGTCAATGCTGAATACCGCTTCGACCGCGTTTATGAATCGCCGGGGCGGGTCATCTACGATGGCAATGTTCTGGTGACCTATGGAAATGGCGCGCAATATGACTATCCGATCATCACCATTGTGACCGTTGCCAATGGCCATCTGGTTGAACATCGCGATTACACCGACTTTGACGGCGCGGTCCGCCTCGAATCCAACTGACACCCGGAGAACAAGATGAAGAACATTATATTTGCTGTCACCGGAAGCCTGCTTTTGTCGGTCGCGGTATCCGCTCAGGATTCAGACGCAGAAACCCGCGCCGCCGTTGACGCATATATGGCGCATTATTCCGCCGCTGAATTCGATGCGATGGAAGCCTATATGGCCGAGGATGTCGTATTTGTGGACCCGACCGCAACCGGTATGGGCGAAGCCGGCATGGTCCATAATGGCCGCGACAGCATCATGGCCGCCCTTCGCGAGTTTTCCACGCAAAACAACCCGATTGGTCTCAACTTCGAGTGGGACACCGTATTTGAAAGCAATGACCGCTATGTGTTCATGGGGCGGGTCAACGCGACCTATCCTGTTGATCAGGAGGGCATGGTGTTCCGTTGGTCAGCCCCGCAAACCACCGTCATACATATGAGCGGCGGGTTTGTCGTCGAGCAATATGACTTTGCCGATTATGAAGGCGCTGAACAGGGACTGGTTCCAGCAAACTGGCAGGACTAATGAACCCAGAAGCGCGGCGTGAAAAGAAGCAGGATCACCACCAGCTCCAGCCGCCCCATCAGCATGACCCCGCATAACAGCCATTTGGCAGCATCCGGAAGCGGGATGAAATTGCCGGCGGGCCCGATCACCTCACCAAGACCGGGCCCGACATTGGCTATCGCCGTGGCCGACGCCGTCAGGGCTGACACCGGATCCAGCCCCATCGCCGAGAGCAATATGGCGGCCACGGCAAATGTGCCAACGAACAAACCGCCGAAGAGTGCGACCGAAGCGATATCCTCCTCGGTCAATTGCCGGCCGGCATGATGCGCCCGGACCACGGAATTCGGCATGGAGGCCTGATTCAGGGCCTTCCGGATTGATTTCAGAACAATCAGAATCCGGAAGGTCTTGAAACCGCCAGCAGTGGATCCGGCACATCCCCCGAGAAAAGTAAGCACGAAGGCACCGGTGATGGCGAGCGGCCCCCAGAGCTGATAATCGCCAGCGGCATAGCCCGTCGTCGTAATCAGGGCTGTGGTCGAGAACAGGGCCAGCCGGACACGGTCCTCGCCTTCCAGATCCAGACCTGTTTGGGAAAGCACCAGGATAAGCGTGAAAACCGCAACAATAGCAAAAAAGGTTAGGATTTCTTCATAGGCCCCGAGACGGCGGCTATCGAGCTGGCTGAAAAAGCGGACATAGGCGAGGAACGGCAAGGCCCCCGCCAGCATGAAGACAATGGCCACCCATTGCGCGCCGGCTGAAAAATTGCCCATGGAGGAATCGCTGGTCGAATAACCGCCGGTCGAAACCGTTGTCATGGCATGGGTCGCGGCATCAAATCCCGACATGCCGGTCGCCAGATAACCCGCAATACACGCCACCGTCAGACCAAGATAAAGCAGTACGATCGAGGCGGCGAGCTGTCCCGGCCGCGCGATAACCCGGTCGCGCGACTGACTGGACGACTCCATCTGGAAAAGCTGCATCCCCCCAACCCGGAGGAAGGGTAGAATGGCGATGGAAATGCCGATAATTCCGATACCACCCACCCATTGCAGAAAGGCCCGCCAGAGAAGGATTGAAGGCGGAGCGGTATCCAGCCCTGTCATCACGGTCGAGCCGGTCGTCGTGATCCCCGAGACCGACTCGAAAACCGCATCGGTCCAGCCAAGACCGGCTGCGGCACCGGCAAACGGAATGGCGGCCAGTAATGGCAGGCCGATCCAGGCACCGGCGGTAAGCGCCACCGCACCGCGATAATCAATGGCCGGTTCGGCGTCCTGACCGAAGAGGAAAAGAACCCCGCCCAGAAACCCGGACACCACAGCGGTTGCAAAGAAGGACGCACCCGCCTGATCCGCATATACAAATTCGGACATCACGGCGACAAATCCGGATATCAGCGCCAGGCCAAGGCAAAGCGAGCCAAGGATCAGGAATACGATCTGGTATTTGCGCATCGCCTGTCCCTGAACTCTGAACGGACTATCCGGTCAGAGTTTGCGTTCGACTTCCTCGACTTCAAAGCACTCGATGAGGTCGCCTTTCTGGAGGTCTTCATAATTCTCGAATGCCATGCCGCACTCTGTGCCGGCACGAACTTCCGGCACTTCGTCCTTGAAGCGTTTGAGCGTCTTCAGCTTGCCTTCGTGAATGACGGTATCATCGCGCAACAGGCGGACGCCGGAACCGCGCTTCACAACGCCTTCGGTCACACGGCAGCCTGCCACCTTGCCAGCCTTGGAAATATTGAAGACTTCCAGGATCTCGGCATACCCGATGAAGGTTTCGCGCTTCTCCGGCGCCAGCATGCCTTCCAGCGTGCCTTTCACATCATCGAGAATATTGTAGATGATGGAATAATACCGGATCTCGACGCCTTCGGCTTCGGCCATCTGACGGGCCTGCTTGTTGGCGCGGACATTGAAGGCAAAGACTGGGGCGCCGGACGACTTGGCCAGCAGGATATCGGATTCATTCACGCCGCCTGCAGCACCATAAATGACCCGGGCCTTGACCTCGTCATTGCCGATTTTCTCCAGCGACTGCGCAATGGCTTCTGCAGACCCCTGGACATCGGCTTTCACCACCAGCGGCATTTCCTGGATTTCGCTCGACTTGAGGCGCGCCAGCATTTGTTCGAGTGATGCACCTCCTGCACCGGCTGCAGACACGGACTGGCGCTTCTGCCGCTGACGATAATCAACGATTTCGCGGGCCCGGGCCTCGCTTTCGACAACTGCAAACAACTCGCCCGGCTCGGGCGCACCATCCAGACCGAGAATTTCGGCAGGCTGTGACGGCCCCAATTCCTTGAGCTGCTGGTTGCGCTCGTCGATCATGGCCCGCACACGGCCCCATTGCGCCCCGGCAACCACGATGTCACCGCGCTTCAACGTGCCGCGCTTGACCAGAACCGTAGCCACAGAACCGCGGCCCTGTTCAACCTGGCTTTCAACCACGACACCATCCGCAGCGCGGTCGGGATTGGCTTTCAGTTCGAGCAATTCCGCCTGCAGCGTGATCGCATCGGTTAGCTCTTGCAAACCGGTCTTTTTCAGGGCCGAAACCTCGATGGCCTGGGTCTCGCCACCCATGCTTTCAACCACCACTTCGTGTTGAAGCAGATCGGTCAGGACCTTTTGCGGATTGGCGCCTTCGCGATCCATCTTGTTGATCGCGACGATAATAGGCGCACCCGCGGCCTGGGCGTGTTTGATCGCCTCGACCGTTTGCGGCATGACGCCGTCATCGGCGGCCACGACCAGGATCACGATATCGGTCGCCTGTGCCCCGCGTGAGCGCATGGATGAAAAGGCGGCATGGCCCGGTGTGTCGAGGAAGGTGATCTTCTCACCGGACTTCAGCTTCACCTGATAGGCACCGATATGCTGTGTGATGCCGCCCGCTTCGCCGGCAACCACATCCGTCGCCCGCAAGGCGTCCAGCAGCGAAGTCTTGCCGTGGTCCACATGGCCCATGACGGTCACGACCGGCGGCCGCGGCTTCTTGCTGTCTTCCGGATCATCATCCGCAATGAAGCCTTCTTCGACGTCAGATTCCGAAACGCGTTTCGCAATGTGGCCGAAATCCTCGATGATCAACTCGGCGGTATCGAGATCAAGCACGTCATTCACGCGCACCATCTGGCCCTGCTTCATCAGGTATTTGACAACATCCGCCGCACGCTCTGCCATACGGACAGCCAGTTCCTGGACCGTTATGGCTTCCGGAAGAACGACCTCACGCTGGATCTTGTCGCGGTCACCGCCTTGCTGACGGCGCTGTTTTTCACGCTCACGCGCCCTGCGCACGGAAGCCAGCGACCGCTGACGATCCTCGTCGCCATCCAGAATATTCTGGATGGTCAGCTTTCCGGAACGGCGGCCATGATCGGCTTTGGCCCGGCTTTTCTCCGGGGCAGCACGTCCCGGTCCTGGCGCTCCCTTCTTTTTGACGCGTCCGCCCATGGCTTCCAGCATGGCGTCCGCATCATCAATGTCATGATCCTTGGGCTTGTCTTTGGTTTTCGGGCCCTCGCGGCGGGCGGGGGCCACGTCATCAGGATCGCCCTTCGCGGGCGCGGCAGCGGCAGCAGCCGCTGCGGCGGCCTCCGCCTCGGCTTCGGCCCGGCGGCGCTCGGCTTCTTCGGCTTCTTCTGCTTCCCGGCGCTGCTTTTCTTCCAGCAGACGCTGTTCTTCCTGCGCGCGTTGGGAGCGTTCGGCCTCGGCCGTTTTACGGCTCTCTTCCTTTTGGGCCGCCTCAGCGCGTGCCCGCTGGATAGCGCGCTGGCGCGACAGCAGCTCTTCTTCGGACAGGCCGAGTTCGCGGGCCTTGGCGGCCAGCGGTGTTTCGCCCTTCCTCTGGGTCGCGCCCGGCTGCGGTTTGCCCGGAGCCTTTGACGCGCTACCCTGTTGAGGGGCCGCGACGCGCTTGCGCTTCTTCTCGACCACCACAGATTTGGAGCGGCCGCGCGCAAAGCTTTGCTGCACGGTGCCTGACCCTCCGCGATTGAGCGAAAGAGGCCGGCGGCCGGAACCACCCTGATTACGATCGTCGTTGTCGCTCATGCGAACCTTTCAACACGGCCTATTCCGGGGATTTCGCTGGCGGCCGATCAACCAGCGTCCCGTTTTCAAGTCAACAAGGCTTGAAGGCCCGCTAAACTAGCCACCTTCAAGCCGGATTCAACCACTCTCACCCGCTTTCGTCGCCGGATCGATGATCCGGAAGCCCGAAAGCCGCGTCATGACCTCTCCAAAAGCCCGCCCTTGTGGGCCATTGGAAAGCACTGCATGGACCACGCTATCGCGACCGGCAGCCTGCCCGAGCTCTGCAGCAGTAAAACATCCCGCCACAGGTATCTCGCCCCATTTCGCCGCGGCCAGGCGGTCCAGCTTGCCCCGGCCATCAGCCGCGCCATCGCTGGCTTCGATCCGCCAGGCCGGCCGTTCCGCCTTCAGCGACAACCGGACCGCGTCCATTCCCGCCGACAGCGTCCCGGCCTTTCGCGCCAGCCCGATAAAAGACAGGGCGCGTGCCTCCAGAAGCTTTTCAACGTCATCGGCCAAGCCTGCCGGCGCTTTTGCTCCCTCCAGCGCCCGCGCCAGCTTGCCTTTTTTTATGGCCAGATCGACCGATATCCGGTCCGCACTGACCCAGGCACCGCGCCCCGGCAATTTGACCGCGATATCCGGCACCACATTTCCTTCGGGGCCAGCTACAAAGCGGATCAGCCCGCTTTCCGGTTCACTTGTTCCCCTGACAATGCAGCGCCGTTCGCGCATGATCGCTCCGGGCCTCAGTCCTTCGCCTCTTCCTCTTCGTCGACCGGCGCATCCAGATCAACACCCAGCGCTGCCGCTTCGGCATCCAGTGCGTCCAGATCCATATCGGCGATATCCACTTCGGCATCACGCTCATCTTCGCTGGCTTCTTCGGCTTCCGGCTGCGGCAAGTCGTCTTCGGAGATCCAGCCGGCCGCAACCCGGGCCTTGAGGATCAGCATTTCCGCATCTTCCTGCGACAGGTCGAATTCTTCCAGTATGCCCGTCTCGCGGACCCGCGCGCCATCCCGGGTTTCAAACCAGCCTCGTAGATCATCCGGCGTAAACCCGGCCAGATCATCAGCCGTTTTGACCTCGTTCTCACCCAGCTTGACCGCCATGGCGAGATCAATTCCGTCGACTTCCAGCAAGCTGTCTTCCACGCCCAACTCGGTCCGCTTGGCATCCTGGGCGGCGGCCAGCTTGTCGAGATGCTCCTTGGCACGCGTCTGGATTTCGACGGCCGTGTCGTCGTCAAAGCCCTCGATGATCGCGATTTCACCGAGATCGACATAGGCCAGCTCTTCGACACTTTCGAAGCCCTCTGTTGCCAGAAGCTGGGCAATGACCTCATCCACATCAAGTGCATCCATGAAGATCGCCGTGCGCTCGGCGAATTCCTTCTGGCGGCGCTCCGACTCTTCCTGTTCGGTGAGAATGTCGATGGACCAGCCGGTCAGTTGCGACGCCAGACGCACATTCTGGCCCCGCCGGCCAATGGCCAGCGACAGCTGGTCATCCGGCACCACAACTTCGATACGCTGATCTTCCTCGTCGAGGACAACCTTGGCCACTTCGGCCGGCTGAAGCGCGTTCACGATGAAGGTCGCCGGGTCATTATTCCACGGAATAATATCGATCTTCTCGCCCGCAAGTTCCGACACAACTGCCTGGACACGCGAACCGCGCATACCCACACAGGCACCGACAGGGTCGATCGAGCTGTCATTCGAAATCACGGCGATCTTGGCGCGGGAACCCGGATCTCGGGCAACAGCCGGAATTTCGATAATGCCTTCATAAACTTCCGGCACTTCCTGGGCGAACAGGGCAGCCATGAAGTCAGGATGCGCGCGGGACAGGAAGATTTGCGGTCCGCGTGTCTCGCGGCGAACATCATAGATATAGGCCCGGACCCGGTCGCCATTCTTCAGATTTTCGCGCGGAATACCGTCATTGCGGCGGATTATGCCCTCGGCCCGCCCCAGATCAATAAACACATTGCCGTATTCGACGCGCTTGACGATCCCGTTGAGAATTTCGCCCACGCGGTCCTTGTATTCTTCATATTGGCGCTCGCGCTCGGCATCGCGCACTTTCTGCGTAATGACCTGCTTGGCCGTCATCGAGGCCACACGGCCGAACTCGATAGGCGGCAATTCTTCAGAGAAGACGGTTCCGATTTCAGCGTCAGGATCAATTTTCTTTGCGTCAGCGAGGCTCATTTCCTGAGCGTCATTTTCAACTTCCTCGACCACCGTCGTGTGGCGGGTCAGAGACATTTCACCCGTCTTCGGATCGATTTTGGAGCGAATGTCCAGCTCGGCCCCGTAGCGCGAGCGGGCCGCTTTTTCGATTGCCTCTTCAATGGCTTCAATGACGATGCGTTCATCAATGGACTTTTCATGCGCCACAGCCCTGGCAATGGCGAGCATTTCGGTCTTGTTTGCACTGACGCCGATATTCATGGCGTGTCTCCACTTGCTTCATCCGAGCCGGATGGCGCACCGCGCGCCGCCAGGTCGGCCTTGATCAATTCATCGGTGAGCACGAGCTTGGCATCGGCGATCCAGTCAAACGGGATCACCGCCGTTTCGTCCTCATTAGGCAGGTCAATCAGCACCGAACCGTCTTCGAAGCCGGCGAGCTGACCGCTAAATCTCTTCTGTCCCTCAACCAGCCTGTCGAGCTCCAGCTTGGCCTTGAAACCTTC
The DNA here is from genome assembly GCA_016124665.1 of Alphaproteobacteria bacterium. Lineage (GTDB taxonomy): Bacteria > Pseudomonadota > Alphaproteobacteria > Caulobacterales > Maricaulaceae > Hyphobacterium. The sequence continues at coordinate 46,518 of WGNH01000017.1, forward strand.
CCACCGCGCAAAATGCGCGGGCAAGGTCAGAGGCCGGTCGATACCGGGCGACGACACTTCCAGATGATATTCGCCCGCAATGGGATCGGTTTCCTCGAGGAGGTCCGACAGGCTGCGCGACAGCTTCGCGCAATCCTCGACATTCATCGTCCCGTCCAGCTTTTCAGCCATGATCTGGACCGTCTGCACTTTTCCCGACTTCACGCGGATGCGGACAATTTCCATATCCAGCGCTTCAGCCACCGGCAGGGCCAGTGTCAGTATCGCCTCATCCTGTGCGGTGCGGGTGCGCAAACGCCGCCCTCCGTTTCAGCCAATAAAAACGGCGGCCCCGGTGAGGAGCCGCCGATAAGCGCTATCCAGCGCTAATCGAACGTGTGGGAGGGGATATACGCGCTAAGCGCCCAAAGCGCAAGAACATGGTCACACCCGATGAAAATCAAAAAACACCGGTGCGCAATCGCCGAGATTCTTGGTTTCATACCGGGTGGTCAGATGATCAGGCGGCGGGTGGCGCCAGTCAGATGCCTGCGTGGCCTGCCATTCCAGCCCGGATGTACGCCGCAAAATCGAGAGCGCATGATCGGCATAGGCTTTGACATCTGTGGCCACACGCAGGCTTCCTCCCGGCTTTAATAGCCGCACAAATTCAGCCGCAGTCTCGTCCTGCACGAAACGCCGCTTGGCATGGCGCGCCTTGGGCCACGGGTCCGGGAAGAGCAGATATATCCGGTCCAGACACTGGTCCGGCATGCGCTCCATCACATCACGCGCATCGCCTTCATACAGACGGACATTATGCAATCCGGCCGCGTCAATCTGCGTCAACGCCTTGGCGACACCATTGATGAAGGGCTCAACACCCAGATATCCGGCATCTGCGTGCCGGGCGGCCTGCCCGGTCAGATGTTCACCGCCGCCAAATCCGATCTCGAGCACATGGGCAGCTTTGCCCGGAATGAGCCCCGCTGGCTCCACTGGCCCGGCGGCCGGAATGGCGATTTGCGGTAGCAAATCATCCACAAGCCCCTGTTGCCGCGCCGACAGGGTCCGCGATTTCGTGCGCCCGAATGTCCGGAGACGCTTGTCTTCAGGCAATCGATTTGAGCTCGTCGACAAGATCAAGCTTTTCCCAGGAAAAACCGCCATCATCGTCAGCGCCGCGGCCGAAATGGCCATAAGCGGCGGTGCGGGCATAGATCGGGCGTGACAGGCCGAGGCGTTCGCGAATACCGCGTGGCGAGAGGTTGGCCATCTGCATCAGCGCCTCTTCCACACGGGTTTCGTCCACCTGCCCGGAACCGTGGAAATCCACATAGAGCGAGAGCGGCTTGGAAACACCGATGGCATAGGAGACCTGGATCGTGCATTTTTTTGCCAGACCCGCAGCAACGACATTCTTGGCCAGCCAGCGGCAGGCATAGGCTGCAGACCGGTCAACCTTGGTCGGGTCCTTACCGGAAAAGGCACCACCGCCGTGGGGGGCTGCGCCGCCATAGGTGTCGACGATAATCTTGCGACCGGTCAGGCCCGCATCCCCATCCGGTCCGCCAATGACGAAATTACCGGTCGGGTTGACGTAAAACTCGGCTTCCGGCGGGAACCAGCCGTCGGGGAGCACGCCGGCAACAATCGGACGCACCAGCTCGCGAATATCAGCAGGTGTGAAACCATCCTGATGCTGCGTGGACACAACAACCGATGTCACGCCGACAGGCTGGCCGTTTTCATACCGCAGTGTGACCTGCGACTTCGCATCGGGTTCGAATTCGGGGCGCTCGCCGCTTTTGCGCTGACGTGCCATTTCCTTGAGAATTTGATGCGAATACAGGATCGGCGCTGGCATCAGCTCGGGGGTCTCATCGGTTGCATAACCGAACATGATGCCCTGGTCGCCAGCCCCCTCATCCTTGTTGCCGGACGCATCAACGCCCATGGCAATATCGCTGGATTGTTCATGCAGGTAGTTGGAAAACTCGGCCGTACGCCAGTGAAAGCCATCCTGCTCATAGCCGATATCACGCACTGCGGCGCGGGCCACGCCTTCGATCTCGTCCGCATGCACCGGATTGGACGAACGGACTTCTCCGGCCAGAACGATGCGGTTGGTCGTGGTCAGCGTTTCACAGGCAACGCGCGCCTCCGGGTCGCGGCCTAGATAAAGATCCACCACCGCATCTGAAATGCGGTCACAGACCTTGTCGGGGTGCCCCTCGGACACACTCTCGGAAGTGAAGATGTAGGATTTCCGGCTCACAGCGCTGCGCCTTTCATATAAGGATATCTTTATATGATGAGCCGATTACGCGCTTCCAGTCCCGCTTGCAACCAAATGTGAGCGGATTTCAGCAGAAATATCAGTCGCTGCCGTTTTCGGCCTCGTCTTCATCGGCCAGCGACCGGACCAGTTCCAGCACCCGGCGTCGCACTTTCGGCGTCTTGATCCGGGAAAACGCTTCGGCCAGCGCCACGCCGTCAGAGCTTTGAATGAAATCATAAACGATCGGACTTTGTTCGCTCTCGGCAACCCCGCCAGCCGCCACTCCCGTCAGCCCGTCAAAAAAGAAATTCACCGGGACATCCAGGACATTGGCCAGGCTATAGAGCCGGCTGGCACCGATACGGTTGGCCCCGCGTTCGTATTTCTGAACCTGCTGAAACGTCACGCCAAGCTCGTCACCAAGCTTTTCCTGGCTCATTTTCATCAATTGCCGCCGTAAACGGACACGAGAGCCGACATGCGCATCAATCTGATTCGCTTCGCGCGGATTTCGTTTCATAGCCATCCCCCGGTTATGAAGAGTATGTGACAGGTCCCTGCCCCCATCAAGTAACCTAAATTTTTTGTAAGACTAGCCATATTTACAGACTTTCCTGTGAATTTCTATTTTTGAAATTGCCGCTGAATTACAATCGCAGAAACAACGAATATACTTAAGATATACAGAGCCCAGAACAATAAACCGGAAGTAATTTGATAGGTGGTCGGCGCAGCCGCCAACGGAAGGCCGGTGTCAGTGATTCCGTCATATCTCCGGTCAATCCGGACCGGCATACGCCCGTAGGGGTCAATGACACCGGAAAACCCGCGGGAGGCCGACCGGATGATCGGCAGGCCGGTTTCGATTGCCCGGTAACGGGTAATGTTCAGATGTTGTCTCGGCCCCGCAGTAGGGCCGAACCATGCATCATTCGAGATATTGAGAATCCAGTCAGGCCGACCCGCTCCACCCGGAACAATTCCCGAGAAGACCGCTTCGTAGCAGATCATGGGAAAGAAGGCCGGGGCATCCGCATGCTCCAGCGTTGTGAACTCCGGCCCCGGTGAATATCCGGCGACCAGCTCCTGGAGCGGCCTAACTCCAAAAGATGAAATGAGATTTCCCAGCGGAACATACTCACCAAAGGGCACCAGGAGCACCTTGTCATAGAGACCCGTCACGCGCGGGCGCTCCTCGGAAAACGTCATGGAAACCAGCGAGTTGTAGTAACGAAATTCATCGCTTGTCGTGCGTTCCCGCCGCGGTGTTCCGGCCAGCAGCGTTTGTCCCTGCGTCAGAATTTCCGTGAGCGCCGCAATCGAGGCACTGTCCTCGATCAGGAACAAGGGCAGAGCCCCTTCCGGCCAGATCACATGGGTGACATCATCAATGCCTTCAGAGGCCGTCAATTCGAGATAGCGAGTGCGGACCAGAGCCTCCCCACCCGGAGCCCATTTGTCCCGCTGATCGACATCGACATTGACGAGACGGAAAGTCAGATCCGGCTGGTACCGGACATCAGCCTGACCAAGCCGTTGCGTCCCCCCGGCATAAAGCGCAGCCAGCACCAGAAGGCTGACCAGTACCGGTAGCCGCTTCTGTGTCTCCGAGCCCTGCCCGGCCAGAGCCGCGGGGCTGGAAAACAGGAGCAAGGCAATGAAACTGAGGCCCCAGGCTCCGAACCAGGCGGCAGATTGTGAAACTGCCCCGCCTGCGGGGAAAACATGGGCAGGAAGATTCCAGGGAAACTGGGTGAATGGCAGGCCCTTCGCTGCCTCCGCCGCCAGAATAACCACGGCAAACGCCAGAACACGGACAGGGCCGCGAAGCGTCAGCTTGGCATAGAGTGCGCCCGCCAGCCCCCAGAATGCGGCAAGAAACGCCCCGCCTCCAATTGCCACCAGAGGCCCGAAGAAGACATAGACACCGCCCCGGTTCCAGAATGCAAACGCAACCCAGAAAACACCGATCCCGAGATAGGCCCAGGCAAACAGAAACGCACGCCAGAAACCGGACCGGCCCGGCTTTTCAACATCGACAGACACATCCAGCAGCCAGACCAGCCCGGTCAGGCCTATGATCAGTGCCGGAAAGAAGTGAATGGGAGACGCCGACAGGCCGGAAAACAGTCCCAGCGCGGCAAGCACAAGCCACGCCTTTTCCGGTGGCAGGGTCATAAGCCCGTTACGGAGCCGGTCCGGGGCCAGATTATTGAGGAAGTCCCGGCCGCGGGCGATGGCAATCATGCGGGCTCCCAGGCGCTTTCGTCCCCGCCTGCACGACGTGTCCGCTTACGGACTCTCAAGCGTTTGATGCGGCGCGGATCGGCATCCAGCACTTCAAATTCAAGGCCGGCCGGGTGGAAAATCATTTCCCCGCGCTCCGGAATCCGTCCGGCCACCATGAACACCAGGCCGCCGAGCGTGTCGATATCATCCTCCTCGCCCTCCTCGAGGATGGAATAGCCGGTAATCTGCTCCAATTCCTCAATGGTGGCGCGGGCATCGGCGACCCAGACGCCTGTACCCTTGGCAACAATGCCGGGCGTCGCCTCATCATCATGCTCGTCTTCGATATCGCCAACGATCGGCTCGAGCAGGTCCTCCAGTGTGACCAGCCCGTCTGTACCGCCGTATTCATCGACAACCAGTGCCAGGTGCATGCGCCTCGCTTGCATACGCAAAAGCAGATCAATCGCCCGCATTGATGGCGGAGCAAAAAGCAGCGGCCGGCGGATGTCTTTCAATATCCGGCGATCAGCCCAGCTCTGGCCTGGATCGGAGACGACCGGAACCAGCTGCGCCATCACATCCTTGATGTGTGCCACGCCGAGCGGATCATCCAGCGTTTCACGATATATCGGCAGCCGCGAATGCGCCGCTTCCGAAAAGGCCGGAATCAACTCACCCAGCGGGGTATTGACCTCGATGCCGACGATGTCGGCGCGCGGCACCATCACATCCGCCACCTGCATCTGATCGAACATCAGAACATTGGCAGCAAATCCGTTGCCGTCCGCCTCTGCCGGAATTTCCCTGCCCGGACGTCCCAGAAGGCGCGCCAGGCGCGCCCGCCAACTTCGGCTGTTTATGTCGCCGCTCATGGCTGATCACCCGCATAGGGATCGGCAATGTTCATGTGTTGGAGCGCTTTGCGCTCAATGGATTCCATCTGCTCTGCTTCCGCCTCCGTCTGGTGATCATAGCCCTGAAGATGCAGGAAACCATGTACGACCAGATGCGCAATATGGTGCTCTATCGGAATAGACGTTTCTTGCGCCTCGCGAAAGACTGTTTCCTGTCCCAGTGCAATGTCGCCGAGATGATCTTCGTCACCCGGCGCTGCGGGGAAGGATAATACATTGGTGGGCTTTGCCTGGTTCCGGAACCGGAAATTCAAATCTTTCAAGGCGGCGTCATCCGTAAAAAGAAGACAGAAGGGTTTCACCGGGAGACCGCCCGACTCCCTTGCGGCTGCGGCTATCGCCGCATCACAGAGATCCTTCAGCGTGTCTTCCGTGGGCCAGCCATCTGTTTCCACTATCAGGTCAAACGGCACTTGCATGATCTATCGGGCCGCATCCCGGCGCTCATAGGCATCCACGATCCGTCCGACCAGATTGTGCCTGACAACATCTTTCCGCTCGAAACGGATAATACGAACCGCCGGGTCACCATCCAGAATGTCCAGAGCTTCCGGCAGACCGGAGGGCTGGCGGCTGTCCAGGTCGGTCTGGGTAGGATCCCCGGTCACGATCATACGCGAGCCTTCACCCAGCCGGGTCAGCACCATTCGCATCTGCGCGCGGGTCGCATTCTGTGCCTCATCCACGATCACGATCGCCCGGTTCAGGGTCCGGCCGCGCATGAATGCAAGGGGGGCAACCTCGATCCGCTTGTCTTCGCGGAACTTCTCCATTTGCACCCGCCCCAGCGCATCTGTCAGCGCGTCCCACACCGGCAATAGATAGGGATCGACTTTCTCGGCCAGATCGCCGGGCAGAAATCCGAGCTTTTCACCAGCTTCGACAGCCGGCCGGGTGATGATCAAACGGTCCACCGATTTCAAAGCCAGTTGCGCAGCGCCATAAGCGACCGCCAACAGCGTTTTGCCAGTCCCGGCCGGTCCCACGCCGAAAATCAGATCGCTGCTTTTGGGATCATTCAGCGCCCGGATATAATCACCCTGCCGCGGCGTACGCGCCATGAAGCTGGCACCGCGGGGGACCCGGATGACTGTGGAATCCGCCATCGCAGCCTCGCTGTCATCCAGCGTCAGCACAGACCGTACATCTGCCTCGTCACACGTCATCTGCTGTTCAAGACGTGTATAGAGGCGGTTGATAATCCGTTTGGCTTCCAGCCGGGTTTTGGGATCCGCGCCCGAAATCTGGATCTGGCCGCCACCCGGCGCGGCCAGCCGCACACCGATTTCCTCTTCGATCATGATGAGATGACGGTCGCCAGCACCGGCCAGGAGGCGCACGCGGTCGCGATCATCGAAATGCAGGGTTTCGACGGGATCCTTACGCGGCTTTGCGGAGCGGGACGTCTTCGAACGGGAGGCGGTCAAGCGGCATCCACCTTTGCATCGAGGAGGCCGGTCAGAGAATTCCGGCTGGCATCCGTAATCGTGACTTCGGCGATCTGTCCGATTAGCCCGGAAGGCCCCTCGCAATGCACCGATTGCAGATAGGGTGAACGGCCATGCAGCTGCCCAGGAAGGCGGCCGGCCTTCTCGAACAGGACCGGCAGGCGCTTGCCGATCTGCGACCGGTTGAATTCGCCTTGCTGTTCCTCCAGCACGGCCTGGAGCCGGGCGAGGCGCTCGCTGGCCACCACCTCATCGACCTGCATCGGCATGGAGGCACCCGGCGTTCCGGGCCGGCGGGAATATTTGAATGAGAACGCCGAGGCATAATTGATCGCTTTCACGCCCTGCAGCGTGGCTTCGAAATCTGCTTCCGTCTCGCCCGGAAATCCGACGATGAAATCACCGGAAATGGCAATATCCGGACGTGCCGCGCGCACTTTCTCGATCACCCGCACATAGCTTTCAAATGTGTGCTTTCGATTCATGGCGTGGAGGATCTTGTCCGATCCGGACTGAACCGGCAGATGCAGATACGGCATCAGGCATTCCAGATCGCCATGCGCGGCAATCAGCTCGTCATCCATGTCATTGGGGTGGGACGTCGTATAGCGAATCCGGTCGAGCCCGCCGATCAGTGACAAATGCCGCAATAACCGGCCCAGCCCCCACGGCCCGTCCGCCTCGTGTCCGGCAGGCGGCGCGCCATGAAATGCGTTCACATTCTGACCCAGAAGCGTGATTTCCCGCACACCTTTTGACGCCAGCATCCTGGCCTCGGCAACGATCTGGTCGACAGGGCGCGACCATTCGGCGCCGCGCGTATAGGGCACAACGCAGAAAGTGCAGAATTTGTCACACCCTTCCTGAACCGTCAGGAACGCCGTGTACCCATCAACCGCCCGGTCACCGGCCAGCGCATCAAACTTCGCCACCGGTTCGAACTCGGTCTCCAGCCTTTCGCCGCGCGCACGATGGGTCTGCGCAATCAGCTCGGGCAATTTGTGATAGGTCTGAGGGCCGACGACCAGATCCACCACCGGAGCACGACGCATGATTTCCTCGCCCTCGGCCTGGGCCACGCACCCTGCAACCGCAATCGTCATCGGATCACCGGTCCCGGCCTTGGCTTCCTTGTGTGGCCGCAGACGACCGAGCTCGGAATAGACTTTTTCCGCGGCCTTCTCGCGAATATGGCAGGTGTTCAGGATCACCAGATCGGCATCATCAGGCCTGTCCGATGGCTCATAGCCCAGAGGCGCAAGCACATCGCGCATGCGTTCGCTGTCATAGACATTCATCTGACAGCCATAGGTCTTGATGAAGAGCTTCTTGCGCTGCTGCGCCATGGGTTACCTGTCATTGCGAAAGAGGCGCGGGTTATGATGGAAAGCGCACGGAATCGCAAGCCCTGCCTAGGCGGTCACCACGTTGCGGCCGATCACACGCGCAATGATGATCACGGCCAGAAGCGTCAGCACGCCAGCTAGGGCAAAAGGAGCGCCCGGAAAATAAACCGCCGCCTCGCGGTTTGAAAACATATAGAAGATGAAGGTCATCAGGCCCGGCCCGAAAACCGTCATCAGCGAAGCCAGGCTGGTTGTTGCCCCGGACAATGCCCCCTGCATGTTGGCGGGCACCTGATTGGACATGATGCCCTGCAGGGCCGGGCCACCGATCCCGGCCAGCGCCCCGAGTACGATAATGAAATACATCACCACTGTATTGGGAGCGAGCGCATAACCCCAATAGGCCGCTGCCGCGATGGCAAACCCGGTGATGGCAGCGCGTTTTGCGCCCAGGGCCGGGATCGCCCTGCGTGCCAGAAACCCCTGCACAGCAGCGGCCGAGAAACCGACCACGCCGAGCGATATTCCGACCTGCAGGGCCGACCAGCCATACCGCTCAATGCCGTAATATGCCCAGACCGCCGGTAGCGCCGTATGGCCGAGGTGAAACAGGGCAAGCGCGCCCAGCAGGCCGAACACGATGGGATAATGGCGCATTTGCAGAAGGGTGTTGACCAGGCTGGCGCTGAACAATCGGAAAGGCCGGCGGTTTTCTTCCGCCAGCGTCTCCGGCAGGACAATCGCCCCATAGACGAGATTGACAAACCCCAGCGCAGCAGCCGCAAAGAAGGGCCAGCGATGGTCGAAATTGCCCAATAGTCCGCCAATGACCGGGCCGATGATGAAGCCGAGCCCGAAAGCCGCACCGATCAGACCGAAATTGGCCCCGCGCTTGTCCGGTGGAGAGATGTCGGCAATGAACGCACCGGCGGTCGTATAGGTGGCACCAAACACACCGGACAATGCCCGCCCGGCAAACAGGACCCACATCACCGGGGCCAGGCCCATGATCAGGTAATCGAGCGAGAAACCCGCCAGCGATAACAATAACACCGGGCGGCGGCCGAACCGGTCCGACAGATTGCCGACGATCGGGGCGAATACAAATTGCATAAAGGCATAGAGCGTCGCCAGCGCGCCGCCCCACAGGGCCGCCCGCGGCAGCGGAAGCCCCGTCAGGTCCATGATCAGTTGCGGCAATACGGGAATAATGATCCCGAGCCCGATCATGTCAATCAGAACCGTGATGAAGATAAAGGACAGCGCGTTCCGGCCGGGCATCCGTGAAACCGTCACGGCCCCGTTCGCCGTCTACTCGCGTTCTTCAGGGCTCAGGGGGACCGCATACAGCTCGAGCCTGTGGTCCACGAGGCGGTAACCGAGCTTCCGGGCAACGGCCTCCTGCAAACGCTCGATCTCCTCATTGACAAATTCGATGACTTCACCCGATCGCAGATCAATCAGATGATCATGGTGATCATCACTGGCTTCTTCATAGCGGGCGCGACCATCACGGAAGTCATGGCGCTCGATAATGCCGGCTTCCTCGAACAGGCGAACGGTCCGGTATACCGTCGCCAGTGAAATCCGGTCATCCTCGGCCGCGGCGCGGCGATGAAGCTCTTCGGCGTCCGGGTGGTCTTCCGCATCAGACAGGATGCGCGCAATCACGCGGCGCTGGTCTGTCATCCGAAGGCCTTTTTCAATGCAGAGTTTTTCGATCCGGTCTGGCATGGATATTCCCCTGAAAGTGCCTCACTACTGACATAAGCCGGTCGCAGCGATCCGTCTATTCACCGAGTGTTTTTTCCATGACCAATGCATCACTTCCATCGGAATAATACGCCTTTCTCAGACCGGTTTTGTAAAACCCAGCTGAGATATAAAGCCTGTAAGCAGCCATGTTTGATCTTGAGACCTCCAGAAAAACGCGCTTTGCGCCGGATTGCCTGATCTCCGACAGAGCGGATATCAGGAGCGCCCTTCCGACACCTGCGCGGCGATGCTCGGGGTCTGTGGCCAGCGTCAGGATTTCAGCCTCATCCATCACCACCCGCACCAGAATGAAGCCATCGGGATGCGGTGCGTTAAACGCGAGCGCCACCATGCCGGGTTCGGAGATCAAGCGCGCGATTTCCGCAGCCGTCCAGCCTTTGGGAAAGGCGCGGGCATGCAGCGCTGAAAGCTTTCCGCAGTCTGCTTTGCGGACTCGTGAGACCGTCACGGGATCGTCTGTCCGCCCGGAAGCTTCGCATCCGGCGGTCGCGCATAGAAGGGGCGGGGCGGATCGAAGGGCCCTTCCGCCTGACAAGCCAGATCCAGCACAGCGCCCATATCAACAGCAGCCGTCGCGCCGGGCGACCCCCCTTCGGCGGCAAGCGCAGCGGCACTGCCAACAAGCGAGAGTGCAAACATTGGATCGCCGTATTGCAGCGCATCCTTCACATATTTCCTGAACCCTTCGACCGGCAGGGTTTGGGGCGGGCCGGCAGGTCGGCCGCATTCAAATTTTTGTAATACGACCTCGCCGCGCTTTGCATCATGCGCAGCAATCACCGGATAACCGTCATTGGGGTCAGAAGCCTTCACCCAGGCCCGGAAGTTCGAAATACCGACACATTCCGCACCCGTCGCCAATGCCAGCCCGCGCGCAAAGGCAACACCGACCCGGGTGCCGGCAAAACTGCCCGGCCCGGTCGTGACGCCAATCCGGCCAATCTGCCGGGGTGCCAGTCCCGCCTCCGCCAGCACCTCGGAAACCATGGGCGCGAGCCGTTCAGCCTGGCCGCGGGGCATGCTCTCAGAGCAAACGATATCGGCCCGCCCCGGCACGCGAAGCGCGACAGAGCAGGCCGGACCCGTTGTATCGATCGCCAGCAAATTCATGCTGCGGCGTTTAGAGGATTGCGGCGGCCTCGTCGAATGAAAGTCGCGGCAGGCGGGGGAAGATTTTTTCACCCGAGCCGTAGCCAAGATTGACCAGAAAATTGGCGGTCCAGTTTTCGCGTCCCTTGTCTCCGGCAAAAAATTCCTTGTCGACGCCCTCGATCGAGAATCCGGACATTGGCCCGACATCCAGGCCCAGCGCTCTTGCCGCAAGAATCAGATACGCGCCCTGAAGCGTGCCATTGCGATAACCATTGGATTGGGCGGTATTCTTCATCATGTCGCGCGCACCGTCCGAGTGCGGGAAAAGCTGCGGCATTTTTTCGTAGAAAGTCTTGTCCCAGGCGACAATGACGGTCACCGGTGCGGTCATGGTTTTCTCGACATTTCCGTCCATCAGGTGCGGTTTCAGCCGGGCCTTGGCGGCACCAGAGGTGAGAAAGACAAAACGCGCCGGTGAATTGTTCATGCTGGTCGGGCCCATTTTCACCAGATCATAGAGCGCATGCAGCGTTTCGTCCGGGATGGCCTTGTCCGTCCAAGCATAATGGGTGCGCGCCTCGCGGAAAAGCTGATCCAGCGCCGCGTCAGAAAGCGCGTCATAATCTGAAATATTCTGGTCGAGCATGAGAGCACCTGTGTGTTATTCGTGACAAACAGGCACGTAAGGCGCGATCAGGGCTCTATTAAGGTCAGAATCGGAAAAAGAGATTATCCGACCGCGACAACCTCTCGGACTTCCGGCACATAATGCTTCAGAAGATTCTCGATACCGGACTTCAAGGTCATTGTAGATGATGGACAGCCCGCACAGGCGCCGCGCATCACCAGTGCGACAATCCCGGTCTGCTCGTCAAAGCCCTTGAAGATGATATCCCCGCCATCGCGGGCAACCGCCGGGCGCACCCGTGTGTCGATGATCTCCTTGATCTCTTTCGCAGGACCGCTGTCGGGTTCGAAATCCGCCTCGCCCCCATCCGCATCAAACAGTGCCGCACCGGACTGGAGTACATCCATGATCGTGCCCAGAAGCGCCGGCTTTATATGCGGCCAGCCCACGGTTTCATCCTTGGAAACGGAGACATAATCCGCACCGCAAAAGACACCGGTCACGCCGTCCACCGCAAACAGTTCGCGTGCCAGCAAGGACGCTTCTGCTTCTTCCGGTGTTGCAAATTCCCTTGGAGCCTCGGGCGCGATCTCGCGGCCGGGCAGGAATTTCATCGTGTTCGGATTGGGAGTGTCTTCAGTCTGGATAAACATGGGTAGTCCGTCCTGTCTGCCAGCTCCCACATGGCGCTTCTGGGCGCCGCCTGCAACCCTTCATTATGTGAGGGCATCAATCGCTTCGCGTGACAAACCACCCGGCACAACCGTTACAGGAATCGGGCGTGCACCGGTCAGGCCACGGCCGCGGGCCAGCGCGGTGACCAGTGGGCCGGGCCCCTCTCCCGTCTCGGCGGCTCCCAGCACCAGAATGGAAATCGTGGAATCTTCCTCGATCAGATCAGCCATCGCGGACCGCAACTCGTCTTCCCGCAAGACCAGTTCCGGACGTTCGCCCAAAACCGCTTCGGCATCCTCAGCCAGCGCGTCCAGCAATTCGGTGGCTTCCTCCTCGGCCTCACGCCGCATGGTTTCGGAGACTCCGATCCAGTGATCGAAATTGGATGGTTCGATAACGGCCAGAAGGATCAGGCCGCACTCTGTGGCCTGCGCCCGCTTGGCGGCGAAATAGAGCGCGGTGCGGCACTCTTCGCTCTGATCAGCCACGACCAAAAATTTACGGCGATGTTCGCTCATAATGCATAGATTTGGCCTGACACGCGCCATTCGTCCAGATAGGAATGCGCCCCATGACCGGAACCAGTTATTCAGATCGGCGTAATGCCGCCGCTAAGGAACAGCTCATAGCACTGGAATCCAAGCGGATTTCCGTGAGCGAGCAGGGGACGCTGAAGCGCGCCATTGCGTTTGACGACATTACAGAAGTCCGCCTCGGGGTCGAAATGGCAGGCCGTGACAGCCAGGTCGTTTGCCGCATTACCGCGACAGACGGGACGATCATCGTCTTCGGATCCCGCAGCTGGCAAAGCCTCGGCCAATGGGAGAATCGTGCGGTCGGATTCCGGGATTTCAACACCGCCCTTCATCGGGCGCTTCTGCCTTATGCCGCGACAATCCGCTTTATCGAGGGCCAGCCACTCTGGTTCGGCTTTGTCATGTCGGGCCTCGGCCTGATGCTTGCCCTGCTCGGCGGCGGCTTCGCTCTATTTCTGTTGCTGGACGAAAATCCAGTGGGTTTTGGCGGCCTGCCAGGGCTCATCATCGGCCTCTATCTGGCCTGGATGTTCCGGCCACGCCCGCAAAAACCCTATGATCCCAGGCTCTACGCAGACATGCTGTCCTAATCGGCCGATAGCCCCGGCGGCATGGATTGCACAGCAAAGCGGACCGGAACCGCATCGGCATTCTGGAAGGTCAGCGTCCCGTTCACTGTCTCGCCTTCGGATACAGCCGGCAGGCCGAACACCATCAGATGCAGACCACCCGGCGCGAATATCAGAGGGCCGTCTTCTCCGATGCGCTGCGGCCCGACCTCCCGCATCTGCATGACGCCATCTCCGGTCATGAAATGCCCGTGCAGCTCGACCCGTTCCGCCCCGTCGATCCTTGCCGACAGCAATACGTCTTCAAATCCCTCGGCGAGGTTGGCAGTGAAATAGGCGGCCGTTACATCCCGTCCTGCCGGATGGGGCCGCATCCATGCGGCACGAATTTCGATCACGCTTTCCTGCCCGGCAACGGACACGGTGTCTTCCACCCCGGGCGGGGGGGCAGACGGCCGGTTTTCCGGCGCCTCACAGGCCGCAAGAATAAGAGCCGGAAAAATCGCAAGATAACTTCGCATGGGCGCTTTCCTTTTGCCGCTGTACTAGCGCCAGAGGACCGCCCTGACCATGCGGCGGTTTATCCCCAATAGCCGACGATTTCCTTGACGTCCTTGATGACCGGTCCGGCCACGGCGCGGGCACGCTCGGCCCCGCGGGTCAGAATAAGGTCGATTTCTGCGGGGTCGGCGATCAGGCGCGCATATTCATTGGCCACAGGCGACAGGCGTTCGACCGCCAGTTCGGCCAGTTTCGGCTTGAACACGCCAAAACCCTGTCCGCCGAATTCGGAAATTACCTTCTCCTTCGTCGAGCCTTCCAATGCCGCATAAATGCCGATGAGGTTGAGCGCTTCGGGGCGATCGCCCAGCTCTTCCAGAGAGGCGGGAAGCGGTTCGGGATCCGTTTTGGCCTTCTTGATCTTGCGTGCGATTGTGTCGGCATCATCCGCCAGATTGATGCGGGAGAGGTCGGACGGGTCGGACTTCGACATCTTCTTCGATCCGTCCTTCAGCGACATGATGCGCGTGCCCGCCCCCTGGATATAGGGGTCGGGAAGCGGGAAAAAGCCATCACAATCAAAGTCACGCATGAAGCGGGCCGCGATATCGCGGGACAATTCCAGATGCTGTTTCTGGTCTTCGCCGACCGGCACATGGGTCGCCTTGTAAACCAGAATATCGGCAGCCTGCAGCACGGGGTAAGTAAAAAGACCCACGCTGGCACGCTCCTTGTCCTTGCCGGCCTTGTCCTTGAATTGCGTCATACGCTCCAGCCAGCCGAGACGGGCCACGCACTGGAATATCCAGGCAAGTTCGGCATGCGCCGTCACAGCGGATTGTGCAAACAACGCGGATTTTTCGGGATCAACGCCGGATGCGATATAGGCTGCGGCAGCCTGGCGAACCTTGTCCGGCAGACCTCGTGCGTCATGCGGCATGGTGATGGCGTGCATGTCCACCACGCAATAGAAACACTCAGCGCCGCTATCCTGCAGCGTCACCCAGTTCACCAGCGCGCCGAGATAATTTCCCAGATGAAGCCCGCCCGTAGGCTGCATGCCAGAGAGGATGCGTTGGGGACCGGAATAGGTTTGCGCGTCAGTCATGATCTCACTCGAAGGCAGGATGCAAAAGGAAGGCCCGCGTTTAGCCACGCGCGAAAGCGTGACGCAACTCCGAAATCCGCAACCCGCCTGTGAGTATGGCAAAAAGGCTATAGGCCACCAGCCCGATTCCAGATGCTGCGACAGCGGTCAGAAGCCGCGAGCCGATCAACAGATCGGTCAGGGGTTCCCGGTACAGGGTCAGGGCATACATCACGCCGCCGGCAAGCACTGCCGAGACCAATAATTTGGGCAAAGCGCGTTTCAGACGCTTGTCGATATCAAGCCCGCTCCGCCGCGCCAGAAAGAAGGCCAGCAATCCCGCATTCACCCAGCCGGCAAAAGAGGTCGCAGCAGCCAGTCCGACATGGCCACGATCCGGCGCAAAGTCGCGAATCCAGAAGAAAGCTGCTGCCCCGATCACAATGTTCAACACCATGGAGACCGCAGCAAATTTCATCGGCGTCATTGTGTCTTCCCGCGCAAAAAAGCCTGGCGAGAACACCTTGATCAGGACAAAGGCCGGAAGACCCAGGGCGAAAGCCTGGACTGCCAGTTTTGTCGCTTCGGAATCTTCTGCTGTGAACGCGCCGCGCTGAAACAGGCCCTCAACCAGAAGGCCCGGCATGACCAGCAAGGCGGCCGCCGCCGGCAGAGTCAGCGCCATTGAAATTTCCACAGCCCGGTTGGTCGCATCCATGGCGCCTTGGTCATCACCGGCTTTCAGCCGTCTGGAAAGGGTCGGCAAGAGTGCTACGCCCATCGCGATGCCGATGACACCCAGAGGCAGCTGATACAGCCGGTCCGCGTAATACAGCAACGCAACAGCGCCATCCTGCAGGGTTGCAATCAGCTGACTGATGACAATATTGATCTGGGTCACGCCGCCGGCAATCGCGCCCGGTACGCCCAGCACGATGAGTCGGCGGACTTTCGGCGTCAGCTGCGGCACGCGCAGGCCCAGCCGGATCCCGGACCGGCGGCATCCCCAATAAAGCATGACCGCCTGAACAACCCCGGAGAAGGGTACCGCGATCGTGATCCACAGGCCTGTGGTTTCCGGATTTCGTGGCGCCACAAGTAACACGCCGATCATGACGATATTCAGCGCAATCGGGGCCGCCGCTGACAATGCGAACCGGTCATGCGCATTCAGCGTCCCTCCCATCATTGCGGTCAGCGAGACAAGCAGGAGGTAGGGCATGGTGATCTGCGTAAAAAGCACCGTCATTTCGAACAGGCCCGGCTCATCGACAAATCCCGGCGCAATGCCCCGGATGATGACGGGCATGAAGATCTGCGCCATGACCGTCAGAACGGACAGCGTCACGATCATCACCGACAGTGTGTCACGCGCAAACCGCCGGGCTTCATCCCGGCCTTCGCCTTCCAGCGTCCGCGAGTAAAGCGGAATATAGGCCGCATTGAATGCGCCCTCGGCAAAAAACCGGCGAAACAGGTTGGGAAAACGGAAAGCGACAACGAAGGCTTCCGCTACCGGCCCTGTACCCAGCGCCGCGGCCAGCAATATCTCGCGTAAAAAGCCCAGCACCCGGCTGATGGCGGTAAACCCGCCAATAACGAAAGTGGATCGGAGCAATCGCATCGTCAGCGCCCGGCGCTTGCCCGGGCGCGGGCCAGCCCGCGCGTCCGTGCGGTTTCTTCAATGCGGGCCTCTTCTTCCGCCAGCACTGCCAGCAAAGCCGCCTTGATGTCGGCGATCTGCGCCGTATCCGAAAGCTTCTGGCCGTCCTTCAACACATAGAAAACATCTGTGGCGCGTTCGCCATAACCGTCAATGCGGGCCGATTGCAAAGCCAGCCCGGCATCGGCCAGCACTTCCGAGAGATCCGCCAGCAAGCCCGGACGATCCCGGCCCGACGCCTCGATCAGGGTCGCGGTTTCTGCGGCCTGCTGATCGATTGATACGGACGGAATAACGGTAAAGGCCGTTGCCCGGCGCGTCAGGCGTTGCGCGGGCCGCGTCCCGGATCGTGATTTCGACCCTGATGCAGCCCGGCGGACACGCTCGGCAAGGGCATCCCTGGCCCGCTCACGGTCATACCCGTAGGGTTGGCCGGATGCGTCCTGTACATAGAAAACGTCAAACGCCTCACCGGAGGCGGTCGTCGAGACCTGTGCACCCACAACATTGGCGCCCAGCTGCGCAAGCACGGCAACAATGTCTGCAAACAACCGGTCCCGGTCCGGTGCAATCATCATGACTTCAGTGGCGGCCCGGCGTTTGTCGATCCGCGCCGCCGCAGCGACCAGATCTCCGCGCGCCCGGGCGGCGCGTACGAAGGCTGCGTGCCGTAAACGGTCTGCTTCCGAAAAGGACAGCCAGTAGGAATCATCCAGATCAGCGGTCCAGTTACGCGCGAATTCATCGTCCACCCGCTTCAGTTTTTCGCGGAACAGGGCACGGGCATCATCCGCCTGTCCCTTAAGAAGGGCCCGGATCTCCGCTTCACCTTCACCGGATGTATCACCTTCGAGCACATTGCGCGTTGCAGAGTAGAGATCGCGCAACAACTGTCCTTTCCAGCCATTCCAGATGCCGGGACCGACCGAACGGATATCAATCACTGTCAGGAGCGTCAGCAGGTTCAATCGTTCCATCGAGCCAACCTCCCGGGCAAACTCGATCACCGTGCGCGGGTCGCCGATATCGCGCCTCTGTGCTGTGTCGCTCATGAGAAGATGCGAACGGACCAGCCAGGCCACGAGTTCGACTTCCGCTTTCGGCAAACCCAGACGCGTGCAGGCCATGCGGGCCTGGAGCGCGCCCTCGACGCATTGATCCCCCTTGCCCTTGCCGGTGTCATGCAGCAGCGCGGCCAGATGCAGCGCCCGCCGGTTCTTGATGTCGTGGACAATCTTTGTGGCGATCGGGTGATCATTGGGGTGATCCCCGGTTTCAATTTCGCGCAACAGGCCGATCAGTTGCAGCGTGTGTTCATCAACCGTGTAACGATGATACATGTTGAACTGGGTGCGGGCGACAATACTGCCAAACTCGGGCAGGAATTTCCCCAGAAGCCCGGCTTCGGTCATCAACCGCAAGACCAGTTGCGGCGCCGCCGAATCCAGCAGGATGGAGAAAAACACCCGGACCGCACGCGGATCCGACCGGAAATCATCGTCAATCAGGCGTATATTCTGACCCACCACCGCAATCGCATCAGGATGCAGATCCGTCCCCATTGCCGAAGCCGCCCAGAACAGCCGCATCAACAGGACGGGATCGTTCTCGATCGCCACATCGGCAGCAAAATCAAGACGGCCATCGACCAGCCGGAATGCTGCATCGACCGGCTCTCCGTGCGTGTCCTTTTCGGGCAGAAAGCGCGCCAGGCCGCGCGGGCGCGATTTGCGGTGATCCGCTTCCAGCTTGGCGCACACAAGCCGTGTCAGGCTGCCGACATCCATCGCGGTCAGGAAATACCGCCGCATGAAACGCTCCACCGCGCTTTCCGCCTCGGCATCGTCAAATCCCATACGCGCAGCGATTTCCGGCTGGATGTCAAAGGTCAACCGGTCATCCTTGCCGCCGATAATGGCGTGAATGTGGAAACGGATCGTCCAGAAAAAATCAGACGCGCGCAGATATTTCTCGACATCAGAGACGGTCAGAAGCCCGGAGGAAACCCAGCGCTCGAAAGCGTCGGCGCCGTAGAGGAATTGCGCCAGCCAGCGCATCAGTTGCAGATCACGCAGCCCGCCCTTGGATTCCTTCAGATTGGGTTCGACCGTATAGCGCGAACGGCCCGCTTTTGCGATCCGGCTGTCCCGCTCCGCCAACTTGGCTTCAACAAAGGCGGCGCCTTTTGACTGCGCTTCATCACGGAGCGCCTGACGCAGCTTTTCGGCAAGACCGGGATCGCCGGCAATGTGCCGCAATGACAAAAGCGATGTGCGTTCGCCGATATTCGTATCAGCGATCTTCAGCGTTTCATCAATCGTGCGGACAGCCCCGCCGCCGATATCCAGCCCGCAATCCCACAACACATAGATGACCTGCTCCAGAAAGGCGTTCTGGGCCTTGCTGGCGCGGTCCGGCTTGATGAAAAGAATATCGATATCCGAGCTCGGCGCGAGTTCTCCGGCGCCATAACCCCCGATCGCCAGAAGCGATATGCCATCCGCGGGTTTGCCTGCTTCAGCTGCCAGTGAATCGAACACCGCGCCAAGCACGGCATTCATGACGCCCGATAGAAAGCGCGCAGCCTCAAGCCCGCCACTGGCTCCGTCCAGCTTGCGGAACGCTGCCTCCCGCCCGGCCTCGATAGATGCCTTTATGCGGGTAATCGCGGCCAGACGCGCTGCGGTGTCCTGCCAGCCCTTGCCGCCCAGCGCCGCTGCCAGTTCAGCACGCAGTTTCAATCCATCAAGGGATGCCGGAAGCGAGGAAACAAGCATTGTCACCGGTTCTAGCGCGCGCCGTCTTTTGCGTCACTCATTGTCTTCGCCGGACAGGCGCTTCAGCTCATAAAGACAGTCCAGCGCCTCCCGCGGGCTCAGCCGGTCCGGATCAATCCGCTTCATCCGCTCGGACAATTGTGAGGGTTTTGCGGGCGCGGTCACAGGCATCGCCGAGAAAAGCGGTAATTCCGCCAGCGCCGCGGCCGGGGCATCTTCACTTTCAAGACGCTCGAGAATGGTTGTCGCCCGCGCTATGGCAGCCGGAGGCAATCCGGCGCGCCGGGCCACTTCAATGCCATAGGACCTGTCGGCCGGCCCTTCGGCGACCTGGTGCAAAAAGACCAGCTCGCCCTTCCATTCCCGCGCCCTGAGACTCAGATTCCCGGCGGCCGACAGCTCTTCAGCCAATCGGGTCATCTCGTGATAATGCGTCGCGAACAGTGCACGGCAGGTATTGATCTCATGCAGGTGCTCTGCTGCGGCCCACGCGATGGACAATCCGTCAAAGGTCGAGGTTCCGCGTCCCACTTCATCAAGGATCACAAAGCTCCTTGACGTGGCCTGATTAAGGATCGCGGCGGTTTCGACCATTTCATTCATGAATGTCGAACGTCCGCGGGCGAGGTCATCCGCCGCGCCAACACGTGAAAACAGCCGGTCGGCAATTCCGATCCGCGCCCGCGCCGCAGGCACATACAGCCCGGCCTGTGCCAGAATGATCATCAGGGCATTCTGCCGCAAATAGGTCGATTTACCGGCCATATTAGGACCGGTCACCAGCAAGAGGCGGGCCCCGGACTTGCCATCTCCAGACATATGACAGTCATTGGGCGTGAACCCGGCTTCACCATCGCGTTTCAACGCGGCTTCAACCACCGGATGTCGGCCGCTTTCAACCTCGAAAACGGCCTCCTCCGCCAGGTCCGGCCGCGTCCAGTTTGCGCGCCGGGCCAGTTCGGCATTGGCCGTTGCCACATCGATCTCGGCAAGCGCCCGGGCGATGAAGCGGATGGTTTCGGCATTGTGCTCCACACGATCCCGGAACCCGCCAAAAGCCTCGACTTCCAGCGCCAGGGCCCGGCCGGCCGCGCCGGCAATTTTTGATTCCAGCTCCGCCAGTTCCGTCGTGGTAAAGCGTACCGCATTGGCCATGGTCTGGCGATGAATGAAGCCATCATGCGCCATCAGCGGATCGGCATGGCGCGCACTGACTTCCACGAAATAGCCCAGCACATTGTTATGCTTGACCTTCAGATTGGTAACGCCTGTGGCCTCTGAATAGGTTTTTTGCAGACCCGCAATCAGCTTGCGGGAATCGTCGCGCAAGGCCCGCGCTTCATCCAGCGCCACAATCCAGCCTTCGGCGATAAATCCGCCATCCCGTACAAACAGTCCCGGCTCTTCGACCAGCGCGGCTTCGAGATCGGCGACCAACGAACGAAGGTCTTCAAACCCCTGAACATTCAGGGCCGCGGCCAGCTCTCCCAGCCTTTCAGGCAAGTCCAGTCCGGTCCCCGGAACCAATATGGCAGACAGGCTTTGCGCTTCATCCAGGGTTCGCCGCAGGGCAGAAAGATCGCGGGGGCCACCGCGCGACAGAACAAGACGCGACAGAGCGCGTTCCGGATCGCCTGCCGCCTTCAGCCGGTCCCGCACTGTCGCGCTGGTTGGCGAATTCAGAAAATATGTAAGCAGGTCCAGTCGCGAATTGATTTCTACAGGATCGGTCGAGGGCCTGCTCAGCCGCGCCGACAGGAGGCGGGCGCCGGGGGCCGTCACAGTCCCGTCGATCGCGTCCAGCAAGGAGCCCTTGCGCTGCCCGGCCAGCGTTCGGTCAATTTCCAGGCTGGCCCGAGTTGCCGGGTCAATGAGCAGAGCGCTCCCGCTCCGGATCTGCCGGGGCGCAGAGAGCTTCGCCGGAGCCCCGGCCTGCGCCAGTTCCAGATAGTCGAGCAAGGCACCAAGTGCCGCCGTTTCCGCCGACGTGAAATCACCGAACGCATCCAGTGAATCCACACCAAAGCGTTCCTTCAGTCTCCGTGTGGCTGACTTTGCATCGAATTTGGCGCGCGGCAGTGGCGTGATCCGGCCCCGCCCGACCCATGCTGCTGCCGCCACAAAATACTCTTCTGGCACCAGCAATTCCGCCGGATTGAGCGCACCCAGCTCGGCCGCTACCCCGGTCTCGTCGACAGCGCTGGCGGCAAATTCACCCGTGGAAACTTCCGCCCAGGCAATGGCCATTCCGCCGGAGGCGGATGGCGCAAAAGCCGCGATCCGGTTGGACGCTCTCGCCTCGAGCAGCGAATCTTCCGTCAGCGTGCCGGGCGTTACAATCCGCGCTAGTCCGCGCTGAACAGTTTTGGCGCCCCTTGCCTTGGCGGCCGCCGGATCTTCCAGCTGTTCACCCACCGCGACCTTGAAACCGGCGCGAATCAGGCGGGCCAGATAGGCTTCCGCCGTCGCCGCCGGAACACCGCACATCGGGATCGGTTCACCCTGATGCTGACCCCTCTGGGTCAATGCAATATCCAGCGCCTCGGCCGCCCGTTTCGCATCGTCAAAGAAGAGTTCGTAGAAATCGCCCATCCGGTAAAAGAGCAAGGCATCTTTCGGCGTTTCCTCGCGCAAGGCGAGGAATTGCGCCATCATCGGCGTCGCGCCATCGGGGCTGGGAAACTGGCGGTCGGAGAGCGTGGGATCGGTCATAAGGCACGGGAAATTGGCCGGGATTCGTGAGCTCTGCAAGCGGCCTTGACGCTTGCGTCGGACGCGCGCGGCGTTAGGGTCGAACCTGCCCTTCCCGCGATCCGCTCAGGAACACGATAGATGTCAGACCGCACAAGCCCCGTGGATGATGAAGACGCGCTGCGATTTCACAGCCAGCCAACCCGCGGAAAACTCGCGCTTCAACCGACCAAGCCCATGGCGACGCAACGCGATCTGTCTCTCGCCTACTCGCCAGGCGTGGCCGCGCCGGTCAAGGCCATCGCCGCTGATCCCGATCTGGTCTACGAATACACGTCCAAGGGCAACCTTGTGGCGATTGTTTCCAATGGCACAGCCATTCTGGGCCTGGGCAATCTCGGCCCGCTGGCCTCCAAGCCGGTGATGGAAGGCAAGGCGGTCCTTTTCAAGCGCTTTGCCGATATTGACGGTATGGATATAGAGGTCGATGAAAACGATCCCGACCTCTTCGTGGAATGCGTTGCGCGATTTGGCGAGACTTTCGGCGGCATCAATCTCGAAGATATCAAGGGCCCTGACTGCTTCATCATCGAGCAAAAACTGCGTGAGCGGCTCGATATCCCCGTCTTTCATGACGACCAGCATGGCACTGCTATCATTGCGGCAGCGGGCATCATAAATGCCTGCGAAATTACAAAGCGCGACATTTCAAAGCTCAAAGTCGTGGTCAATGGGGCGGGCGCGGCCGGTATCGCTGTGCTCGAGCTGCTCAAGGCCATGGGGGTCAATGCCAAGCATTGCATTCTATGCGATTCCCGCGGGCCCATTTATGAAGGCCGTGAGGACGGCATGAACCAGTGGAAAGCCGCTCATGCTGCACCGACCAAGGCGCGGACACTGGCCGAAGCACTGAAGGGCGCGGATTGTTTCCTGGGCCTGTCGGTCGCCGGCGCCATCGACGAGAACATGGTCAAGTCCATGGCGAAGGACCCGATTATTTTCGCAATGGCCAATCCGGAGCCGGAAATCCGCCCGGAGGCCGTCCGTAAGGTCCGCAAGGATGCCATCATGGCCACCGGCCGGTCCGATTATCCCAATCAGGTGAATAATGTGCTCGGCTTTCCCTATATTTTCCGCGGAGCGCTGGATGTGCGGGCCCGGACGATCAATGAGGAAATGAAGATCGCCTGCGCCAGAGCGCTGGCCAACCTGGCGAAGGAAGACGTGCCCGACGAGGTTGCGGCCGCCTATCACGGCCAGCGCCCCAGCTTCGGCAAGGATTACATCATCCCTTCGCCCTTCGATCCGCGTCTGATTTCCTACATTCCGCCCTATGTCGCGCAAGCCGCCATGGATACCGGTGTGGCGAGGCGGCCGATCGAGGATATGGCGGTCTACAAAAAATCACTTGCAAGGCGGCTGGATCCGACCGCCGCCTTGCTCCAGCGCATCCAGGGCGCAGTTGCCGGAAAGGGCAAGCGCATCGTCTTTGCCGAAGGCGAGGAACCCTCTGTCATTCGCGCAGCCTATGCTTTCCAGACGCAGGAGCTCGGCGAGGCCATTCTGGTGGGGCGCGAAGAACAGACCCGCGCCAATATGCGCCTTGTCGGCGTGCCGGAAGACGCGCTGACCATCGTCAATGCCCGCCTGTCAGAACGCAATGCAGACTATTCCGCCTTCCTCTATTCGCGGCTCCAGCGCGAAGGCTATCTGAAGCGGGATGTGCAGCGCCTCGTCAACAATGACCGCAACGTCTTCTCCGCCTGCATGGTAAAGCTGGGGGATGCTGACGGCATGGTCACCGGGGTGACACGCAATTACGATGCGGCATTGAATGATGTCGCGCGCGTGCTCGACCCGGCCGAGGGTGAGCGCGTCATCGGCATGTCCATCGTTCTGGCCAAGAACCAGACCTTCTTCATTGCCGATACCAATGTCACCGAATTCCCGGATTCAGAGGCCCTGGCGGATATCGCCTGTGAAGCCGCGGCTGCGGCGCGGCGCTTCGGTTTTGATCCGCGCGTGGCCTTCCTCTCCTATTCGACCTTCGGCAATCCCGCCGGTCAGCGCTCCGAAAAGCTTCAGGCAGCCGTGCGTATCCTGGACGAGCGCGGCGTGGATTTTGAATATGAAGGAGAGCTCGCTGCCGATGTCGCGCTCGATCCGGCCCACCGCCTGCTTTATCCATTCTCGCGCCTGACCCGGGCGGCGAATGTACTGGTCATGCCGGCGATCCACTCGGCTTCCATCGCCACGCGGCTGATGGGCGCCGGCGCTGGCGCGACCGTGTTGGGGCCCATGCTTCTGGGTTTTGAGCGCCCGGTACAGATCGCCCGCCTCGGCGCGCCTGTGACCGAGATCACCACGCTCGCCGCCCTCGCCGCCTATGATTTGTCGGCCGAGGCAGAAGCGGCGGAATAAACTAGATCGTTTCCCGCTCGGCGAACTTGAGTTTCCCTTTTGCGGCTTCGGTCCCGGCGATCATTACAAATGCGAGCAATAGCGCTGCAGGGATCGTTACCGAAGCCGTGATGATGAAGAAGTACACATAGCCAACGGCGTCGGCGAGCACGCCGGAAAATCCGGACAGGAATTTTGAGACCAGCGCATAGAACGATGCCAGCAACGCATATTGTGTCGCGGCATTGGCCGGATCGACGAGGCTGGAAAGATAGGCAATGAAGACAGTTGTCACAAATCCGCCAGCGAGATTGTCACCCACGATTGCTACGGTGAGCTGCCAGATACTGTCCGGACCAGCCGTGGCGGCCAGCCACGCATAGGCGCCGTTCGTAATGAAAGTGATGATCAATCCGATCACCATCGCGCGCATCAATCCGAACCGGAACGCCGCGACTCCGCCGATGAACAAGCCGGTGAAGGTCGCGATCAGGCCAGGTCCGCTCTGAATTCCGCCTACGATAGCCCTGTTGAAACCAATATCGGCATAAAGTGGGCTTGCCATCACGCCCATGGTGAAATCGGACATGCGATAGATCATGATCAGGGCAATGACCGGGAAGAACCAGAATCCGAGCCGGCCGAGAAACTGTTTGAACGGCTCCCAGACCGCATTGACCACCTTGCTTGCAAAGCCGCCTTCAAGTTCCCTTTTTCCGGCCCCGGCAGCGGGTTCCTTGATGAAGAAGACCAACACCATGGATATTCCCATGGCCAGCGCCATGGCGAGGAATGACCATGTCCAGTCCGACCATTCGGAAATCGCTAATCCCACCCCAGACGTCATGTAGGCAAAGCGGTAGCCGAGCGAATAAGCGGCCGCCATGTTCGCCTGCATCCGGTTCGGCGCTGATTCAATCCGCCAAGCATCGATGGCAACATCCAGCGTTGCGCCCGAATAGGAAAGCAGGAGTGCGCCGATTGCCACCGGCAGAAGACCTTGTGTCGGATCGGTCTGAGAAATGATCACCAGCCCCGCAATCGTGCCCGTGATCGCTGTGACGATCCAGGAGCGGCGGGCACCGAACAATGAATGTAGTATCGGAATTTTCACACGGTCGACGATCGGCGACCACAGGAACTTCAACGTATAAGACAGAGTGACCCAGTAGAAAAAGCCGATGGTCGAACGCTCGATTCCAGCGTCGCGCAGCCAGAATGACAGCTTCTGAAAGACCATGTAGAGCGGCAAGCCAGAAGCAAATCCGAGGATCAGCATCGAAAGCATGACGGGAGTGAAATAGACCAGAACCGTTTCGCGCCAGCCGCGCTTGTCGCCGCCTGGCTGGATCACGTCTGTCATCAGCCTGTCTCCGATCTATCCGGAAACGACCCTGAAACGGTTTTGCGCTTTCGACAAGCTCAACACTGTTCCCGTCAGGGTCTGAGGATCGACCGGCTTGGTCAGGAAGGCGTTCATCCCCGCCTCCATGCAGGCGCGGCGGTCCACTTCTGACGTATTGGCGGTCAGGGCGATCATCGGAATCTGGATGCCGGCCTCGCGCGCCGCTCTGGCAACAGACGGCCCGTCCATTTCCGGCATGCGCAGATCAATCAGCGCCGCATCCAGCCCGCCTGCCATCAGCCGGTCCAGCGCCTCGCGGCCATTCATGGCGCGTTCGGGATGGGCACCGAGCCGGATCAGGGTGCGTTCAGCAATCAGACCGTTGACCGGATCGTCCTCGGCAATCAGCACACGCAGACCGGACAAAGGCCAGCCCTCTCCTTCGAGGCGGTTATTGTCACCAGCCTGTCCCGGCATGGCGTCCCGTATAAAGCGCTCGAGACTTTTCCGGCGCACAGGTGTCACCAGCCAGCCATCGGCTCCTGGCGGGGGATTGTCACGTATCCGGTCTTTCGAGGTCGCTTCCGTCAGGATCAGCGTCCGTTTGGCCCCGGATTCCTGGGCCCGGTCTGCCCATCTTGCATCAAGCAATACGGTCATGCCCCGTGCCGACCCCATGCGGTCCGGATTGGACAGCGTGCGGGCGTCTCCGCCCAGCGCCAGTATCTGTGCCGACAGCGCGTTTCGCGTCACCCGGCAGGGCGAGGCGATCATGACGCTTTCGCCGGCCAGTGGCCGGTCGGTCCGGACGCCCTTCCGGATCGGAACGGGAAGCGCCGCCCAGAAGGACGCTCCGTCACCCGGCGAGCTTTCCAGCCCGATTTCACCATTCATGGCCTCGACCAGCTTTTTCACCATCGCAAGACCCAGCCCGGCGCCGCTTTCCTTCAATTGCGCCGACCCTTTCCCGCGCTCGAAATGATCGAAAATTCTTGATTGATCTCCTGTATCAATGCCGGGACCAGTATCTCGCACCGTGATGATCAGGCGCGCCCGGTCTTCGCTGTCGATATCACCAGACAATTCTACCCATGCGCCGCCTTCGGAAGTGAATTTCACCGCATTGCCGAGCAGGTTGAACAGGATCTGGCGCAAACGCGCCGTATCTGCCAGCACTTCCTCCGGAGCCGATTCGCGGACGACACAGGCGAGCGACAATCCTTTTTCCGCCGCACGGGGTGCTAGCAATTCGACGGCATGCCGCGCGAGGTCGGCCGGGCGGACCGGTTCGGGCCGCAGATCGACATGTCCGGCGTCAAGACGCGACAGGTCGAGAATTTCATCAATCAGTCCGAGTCCGTGCATGGCGCTATCGGCAACAGCGCGCACATATTCGCGCTGATCCGGCTGCAGGGTGGTAAGCGCCAGGAGGTCGGCAACCCCTTTGACGCCTGCCAGCGGTGTCCGCAGCTCATGGGTCACGGACGCAAAGAATCGTGTCCGCGCATCCTCAGCTTCGCGCCGCTCCGCGTCGGCGTCACGCTGGTCGGTGACATCCCTGCCAATGGAGATCGAGCCTCCGCTTTCAACCGGGCGCTCATCCCACTCCACCCAGCGATTGCCGGCGCGGGTGCGCATCAGCGCTTCGAACCGTCGGGAACCCTTGTCCGCCGGACCCGCGGGAGCAACGGCAAACCAGCGTCCGGTCCAGTCCGACCGCCGCCCGCCAAACGCCGACAGGAAGGCATGGTTTACAAACCGCACGCGGCCGTCAGCGGCGCGCAAGAGCGCCATCTCGCCCGTCGAGTCCAGCGCGATCAGGGCGGCTTCAGCGGCCTCGGAGGCCGCGCGATCCGGAGTCTCTGTCATGGGTGATATGTCTAGTCCTGAACCGGTTAAGGAAGCGCTTCCACGCTACCCGGCGGCGACCCGGTTCCTGCCGGGCGCGGTCAGGACACCGGCACCGGGAGCGCTCCGGCGTAATGACAAGGCTTCAGCGATGTGAACCCGGCGTACACCCTCGGACCCGTCAAGATCGGCAATCGTCCGGGCCGACCGCAAAACCCGATGATAACCGCGTGCCGTCAGCCCCATGGCTTCAGCCGCCTGATTGATCAATTGTTGTCCTCCCCGGTCCGGCTCCGCCACATGTTCCAGCAATTCCGCCGTCAACCGGGCATTCAACCGCCCGCGTTCCGATTGCGCATCGCGTGCCCGTGCGACACGGGCCGCGGCCTCTGCCGTGCCTTCCGTGGGCGGCGGCAGGGCGAGGTCAGCGGGCGTGACAGGAGGCACTTCAACATGAAGGTCGATGCGGTCCATCATCGGACCGGACACCCGGGCCTGATAATCCGCCGCACAGCGCGGACCGCGCTTGCAGGCTTCGCCATTGGCCCCCGCCCAGCCACAACGGCAGGGATTCATCGCCGCAATCAGCTGGAAGTGGGCCGGATAGGAAATATGCGCATTGGCGCGGGCGACAACAATCTCGCCCGTCTCCAGTGGCTGGCGCAGACTGTCGAGCACCTGCGGGTGAAATTCAGGCAATTCATCGAGGAATAGCACGCCATGATGCGCCAGCGAGGCCTCCCCGGGCTTGGCTTTCTGGCCGCCACCAACCATGGCCGCCATCGAGGCCGAATGGTGCGGTGCCCGGAAGGGCCGCGACCGGGTCAGCCGCCCGCGTTCCAGCAACCCTGCTACGGACTGGATCATGGAGACATCCAGCAATTCGGACGCGGACAACGGCGGAAGCAGGCCGGGAAGGCGCGCCGCCATCATCGATTTTCCGGACCCGGGCGGCCCGACCATCAGGAGGTTGTGCCCGCCCGCCGCGGCGATCTCCAGCGCCCGCTTGGCGCTTTCCTGTCCTTTGACATCCCTGAGATCGAGGTCAGGCCGGCTGTCGATCAGATCACCGGGAACAGGCCGGGACAGCATTTGCCGGCCCTTGAAATGATTGACCAGCTGGATCAGCGAGGCGGGGGCCAGAATGGAGAGCTCGCCCCCGGCCCAGGCCGCTTCCGGACCACACGCTTCCGGACAGATGAATCCGAGATCGTGCTCGCTGGCCGCCATGGCAGCGGGCAGGGCCCCCGGCGTCATGTTGATGGACCCATCCAGTCCCAGCTCACCCATGGCGAGGTGGTCGGCAGCCGCATCCGGCGGAATGACGTCCATGGCCGCCATCAGGCACAGGGCGATGGGAAGATCGAAATGCGCGCCTTCCTTCGGCCGGTCTGCCGGCGCGAGATTGACGATCACCCGGCCGGGCGGCAGCGACAGGCCGATGGCGGCGAACGCAGCACGCACCCGCTCCCGGCTCTCGGCAACCGCCTTGTCCGCCAGCCCGACCACCATGAAGGCCGGCTGGCCGCCGGCAAACTGTGCCTGCGCGTCCACGCGCCGCGCTTTTGCGCCTTCAAAGGCAATTGTTGTGGTGCTGGCCGCCATGTCCCATCCCCTGTCCGGACGCTCCCGCTGGAGTAAGTCCTTATGATATCAACAGCTTTCCACAAATTGTGGAACAATTCCGATCAAAACAGGAACATAGTAAGAACGAATGACCATTGCGAGTCAAGGTTGCGTCAGATTTGTTTGCCCAGACGCCGGTCCACAGCATCCCAGAACAACGCCGCCGCATCCACGCCGGAAAAGCGTTTCAGCTCCTGCACGCCGGTGGGGGAGGTGACATTGATCTCGGTCAGCCGGTCGCCGATCACATCGATCCCGACCAGGACAAGGCCGCGCTGCTTCAGCACCGGCCCGATCACCTCGCAGATATGCCGGTCGGCCGCGTTCAGCTCGGCGGCTTCCGCCCGGCCGCCCACATGCATGTTGGAGCGGGTTTCTCCCGGCTGTGGCACACGGTTGATGACGCCGGCAGGTTCGCCATCAATCAGGATAACGCGCCGGTCGCCTGCCGCCACATTCGGCAGAAACGCCTGGGCGATGATCGGTTCCCGGTTGATGCCGAAAAACATTTCCACGATGGACGAGAAATTGCCGTCATCGGGCTTTATCCGGAAGACGCCGGCCCCGCCATTACCGTAGAGCGGCTTGAGGATGATATCCCCGTGTTCGGCCCGGAACGTCTTGATTGCAGCAACATCGCGTGAAATCAGCGTCGGCGGGATGAGAGCGGGAAAATCCAGCGGAAAGATTTTCTCCGGGCTGGAGCGGACCCATTCCGGATCATTGAGTACCAGCGTCCGGCCTTTCAGGTATTCCAGAATGTGACAGGCCGTGATGTAGGACATGTCAAAGGGCGGATCCTGGCGCATCAACACCACATCGACATCATCTGCCAGATCCAGCGTCTCGCGCTCACCCTCAATGGCCGGCTGCTCTTTGACGCGCTGGACCGTTACGGGCCGCGCTCGGGCCGTGATTTTCCCCGCCTCCCAGGACAGGTGTTGCGGCTGATAGGTCCACAATCTGTGACCTCGTGCCTGCGCGGCCTCCATCAGGGCAAAACTGGTATCGCCATTGATATCGACTCCGGAAACCGGGTCCATCTGCACCGCAATGCGAAGGCTCATTGTCTGTCCTGACTAGTCTATGGGTGTGACCGGGGCTGACCGTACATCCTGCGGAGGATCGAGGGATGGCAAGGAATCAAGGGCCGGAATGGCCTCGCCGCCACAGGCTACCGCCTGCCTTTCCCCGCGTGCGACGGGCGTTGTCTCTTCGCCAATAACGCGGACCAGAGTGACGACGTCGGTCACACCATCCACGAGAGAGGCATGTTGCGCGGCACGCTCCAGCTCACCTCGCGTCCGTGCAATGCCGAGCAGGAAGACACGGCCGTTTTCAGCCTCGACATTGTAATTGACGCTGCGCACCGACCTGTCGCGCAAGAGGCGCGAGCGCACTTGCTGGGTAATCCAGCTATCGCGGGCTCCGTCGCGCAGGGTCGAGGCACTCCCGACTTCGATTTCATTCTCGACCGCCCGGACGGCGAGAGCAGACCAGGCCAGGCATTCCGCCTGCCGACGGTCCTCTTCGCGCGGAGCTGTACCGGTTAGCAATGCCAGACCGTCAGTCACTTCGACATCCACGCCATCGAGCGCATACCCTTCAGCGCGGGTCATGGCGGCCTTGATGGAAAGCGAGGCATTGGTATCGTCAATATCACGGCCAATCGACCGTTCAGGCTGCATCGCGGCGCAGGCCGAAAGCGACAGCGCCAGAAATGCGGGAATGAATCGGAAAATCATGCGTCGATACTCCAGAATGGGCCGCCCCGCCCGGGACACTATCCGGGCAAATGATTCCGTTCAATTAATGTCCGGGGCAGATCGGCCCTCGGGCCAGAAAGCCTGACGGACATGATACGGCAGGCGCCAGGCACGGATCACGATCAGATCATAACGGATGGCGAGACCGGTAAATTGCCGCCGTCGGCCTGTAAAGCTGGATGTGCCACGGATGATGCGCTGCTGCTGGTGCCAGGTCAGAGCGTTGATTCCGTCTTCCAGCGTGTTGCGGGCCTTGACCTCGACAATCGCCAGAAGACCACCCTTGCAGGCCACAATGTCGAGTTCGCCGGACGGCGTTTTCTCGCGCATGGCAACAATCCGGTATCCTTTCAGCATCAGCCACAGGGCCGCCCACTTCTCGGACCGGCGGCCCCGGGCTTCAGCCCTCTGGCGCTGACCGGTCACCCGCCGCCCTCTTTCAGGACTTGCGCCCGGGCGTAGAGGTCGCGCTTGCTGAGCCCGGTAGCCTGCGCGACTCTTGCCGCTGCGCCCTTGACGCCAAGTCCGGGGATCAGGGCCGTCAATTCGGCATCAATGTCCACCTGCACGTTATCGCCAGCCTCGCCCGGCCCGACCAGAAGCGTGATTTCGCCACGCGGTGCGCCTGCCCCGGCATAAAAGTCCGCCAGCTCGCGAATCGGTCCGCGCCGGTATTCCTCGAATTTCTTGGTCAGCTCCCGGGCCACAACCGCCTCGCGATCCCCGAGAACAGACGCGATATCGGCCAGACTCGCCGCCAGCCGCGGACCGGATTCATAAAAAACCAGCGTCCCCGGAATGGCGGCTAACTCCTTCAGGCGATTTTGTCGCGTCCCCGACCGTGGCGGCAAAAACCCGGCAAAGAAAAACGCGTCGCTCGGCAGGCCTGAAGCCGCCAGCCCAGCCAGCAGGGCGGAAGCCCCCGGCAGCGATCGGACCGGATGGCCGGCCTCGACCGCTTCCCGCACCAGCTTGTAGCCGGGGTCGGAAATCAGCGGCGTACCGGCGTCGGAGATCAGAACGACGCGCTCGCCATCTGCCAGCGCCTGAAGAATGTCCGGCCGCATCTTCGCCCCGTTATGATCATGATAGGGCTGAACTTTCGCGCTGATGCCGTAAGCGTCCATCAGTTTCCGGGCAACGCGCGTGTCCTCGGCCAGTATACGATCCGCACCGGCAAGTGCGTCCAGCGCACGCAGCGTAATATCCCGCAAATTGCCAATCGGCGTCGAAACAATGTTGAGGCCCGGCTCAGGCGGTTGCGGTGCGGGAGCGCGGCGGCTAGTTTTGGCCGGAATATCTGAAGGCGGTTCGGACATGATTCTCCCAACATCTTTGCGCGGCTTGCGCAAACTACCAAGACCGATTGTTGTAACGCTGGCCCTGACGGCATTGGCAGCTTGTGCCAGCACGCCGCCTCCACCGCCACCGCCCCCTCCGCCGCCGGTCGTCACCGAGCCGGAAGTGACAGAGCCGGAGGTCATTGAGCCGGAGATCATCCGCGAAGGCGGCCTGATCCCGCACCACCTCGAGGGCCGCGAGGTCACGCGCGCCGCCCTGCTTTTACCCTTCAGCCATCCCAATGCAGCTGCGCGCAATGAAGCGGCAAATCTTCTGCAAGCCGCTGAACTGGCCCTGTTCGAACACGGACCGGAGACCCTGGTTTTGATGCCGAAAGATACAGGCGGCACTAATGAAGGCGCGCGCCAGGCAGCGCAGGCCGCAATCGATGACGGCGCTGATATTATCCTGGGCCCCCTGTTTGGTGCAGCGGCCACTGCGGCAGGAGACGTGGCCCGCCGTTACGATGTGCCCGTACTGGCTTTCTCGACCGACACGTCGATCGCCGGCAACGGCGTGTATCTGCTGAGCCTTCCGCCCGAGCAGGAAGTTGCCCGGATTACGGCCTATGTGGCCCGGCTGGGCGTTGAACGATTCGCGTTTATCGGGCCGGGAGGGGCCTATGGCAGCGCCGTGCGCGATGCGCTGGCGGAGACCGCTGAGCTGAATGGCGGATATCTGGCGGCCGAGGAAACCTATGTCGGGGGTGTCGAGGCCATGACATCGGCGGCCCGCCGTCTCTCGCAGCTGGGCTTTACCAGCCTTGAGGCCGAAGATGCGATGATGTTCAATTCCAGCGAATGGGTCCCGTCAGCCGACGCGCCCTTCCAGGCTGTGATGTTGCCGGAGGGCGGTACCCGTTTGAGGACGCTCGGACCGCTATTACCCTATCACGAGATCGATCCTCTGATCGTCCGTTTTCTCGGGACGGGCCTGTGGAATGACGAGGAGACACGGCGCGAACCGGTCTTGCATGGCGGCTGGTTCGCCGGGCCAGACGCCGAAGCTCATAGTGCATTTTCCGCGCAATATCAGTCCGCCTTTGGCGATGAACCCTCAAGAATCGCCAGTCATGCCTATGACGCGGTCCTGCTGGCGGTCTTTTTCGCCAATGAAGGAGAGGTCAGCCGCGAGGCGCTCGAGGATCCCGAAGGGTTTTATGGCGCGGACGGCCTGTTCCGCTTCCGGGCAGATGGCCGCATCGAGCGGGGTCTGGCCGTATACGAGGTCCGCCATGACGGTTTCCGGGTCATCGACCCGGCGCCGCGCAGTTTTGATCCGGCCGTGTTCTAGGGACAAAGCGCCGCCGCCAGCCCATCGGCCAGCAGGCGGCCTTCCCCGGTGAGCCGCAACTGCGTGCCATCCTGAGCCAACCAGCCTTGAGCCAGATATCGCGCGGCTTCATCCTCATCAACCGTCAGCCCGGTGACCTGTTCCAGCTGCGCCAGATCAAGGCCGGTATCAATCCGCAACCCCATCAGTATGCGCTCCCGGACCTCGTCCAGGGCCGACAGTTTTTCACTCTTTGATCCCGTGCCGGTTTCCGAAATCCGGCGAATATAGTCCGCCGGACGCAGCGCCGTATCTACGGCCCGCCGCCCGCCGAGCGCATGAGAGCCGATCCGGCCATGGGCCCCGGGGCCAATCCCGATCCAGTCTGCACCTTCCCAGTATAGCCGGTTATGGCGTGACTCCGCACCCGGCTTGGCGTGGTTGGAAATCTCGTAGGGGAGAAAACCGGCTTCCTGACAAAGCGCCTGAGTGGTGCGGTACAGGCGTTCTCCCAATGCGTCTCCGGGAGGCTTGATCTCGCCGCGCTCGACACGTTTGAAAAACGCCGTGCCCGGTTCGATCGTGAGCTGGTACAGTGACAGATGCGAAACACCCAGCGCCAGAACGTCTGACAATTCTGAGGCCCAGCTCGCTGCGGTTTGACCTTCGCGGGCATAGATGACGTCGATCGAAACCCGGGCAAAGCAGGAGAGGGCCGCCTCCAGCGCCATTCGGCTGGCCGCCCCGTCATGGTCTCGGCCGAGCGCCCTCAGCGCATCATCATCAAAGCTTTGCACACCAAGGGACAGCCGGTTGATACCGGCATCCGAAAACCCCCGGAATCCCGCAGCATCATTCGGATTGGCTTCCAGGCCGATCTCGGCATCGCACTCGAAACCGAAAAAACGGTCCGCCGCCTGCACGATCCTTCCGATCTGCTCCGGCTTCAGCAAGGACGGCGTGCCACCACCAAAATGAAGCGAGGTGAGTTTGCGGCCTGGCAATTCGCCGGCCCAATATGCCAGATCGGCCAGCAGCGCATCAAACAGGGCGCTATCGTCACCCCGCGCCCGGTACACATTGAAATCGCAATAGGGACAGATCCGCGCGCAATATGGCCAGTGGACATAGAGACCCAGTGGCGTATCAGTCATTCCCGAACTCGGCCTCGATCAGCCGGGACAGGGCCCTGCCCCGGTGGCTGAGCGCCGCTTTCTCCGCAGAACTCATTTCAGCAAACACGCGGTGGTCTCCTTCAGGCCGGAAGACCGGATCATAGCCGAATCCGGCGTCACCGCGAGGTGGCCAGACCACCTCCCCCTCGATCCGGCCTTCATAGATGCGGTCCGCTTCACCCGGGACAACCAGCGCCAATACACAGACGAAGGCGGCACTGCGGTCATTGCGGCCACTTGCCGTCAGTTCCGACTCGATCCGCTGCATGGCACAGTTGAAATCCCGACTCTCCCCGGCCCAGCGCGCTGAATGAATGCCCGGTTGACCGTCAAGGGCGCTGACACACAAACCGGAATCATCCGCCAGCGCCGGCAGACCGGTGGCGAGACTGGCGGCACGGGCTTTCAGCAACGCATTTCCGGCGAATGTCGCTTCCGTTTCTTCCGGTTCGGGAAGTGAAAGTTCTGCAGCTGACTGCAAATTCACACCGAAGCGTGCCAGCTGATCACCTATCTCTTTGATTTTTCCATGGTTATGGGACGCCAACACCCATGATTTCATACCTGTCATCTGTCGATTTTACCTCAAATTTTATCGCATTTCGGAAAATTAATATCGAAAAACGATATTTTCTGCTTGCGATCCCTGGATTTTATGTTTATCGATAAATCCACGGACGGCGAAATGATCGTCCGGATAACAAAACAAAAGCCTTTGGTCGATTGAAACGAAACACAGGAGTATGAAAATGGTCAGGTCCGAAAACACTGCAGCCCGCACTTTTTTTGCGGTTGCGATCAATGCGTTCCTCATCATCGCGGTCGGCGCCGGCGTGGTTGCCGCTCTGACCCCGGCGATTGCATGAGCGTAAAACGGCCCCGGCGGTAGCGAGACGCGCCGCCGGGGGCCCAGAAGGGGGCGGGAAGGTATGGAGGAAACCAAAACAGGACCGATGATCGGGGGTCTGAAATGGCTCCTGGATATCATCTGGTATCTCTTGTGGGCGGTACTCACTGTCAGTGCCGTGACCGTACTTCTCGCCACGGTCCTGTTCGGAGCACAGCTCTTTGGCTGGCTGCCGGGCGGAGTGGCCACCTCTCTCATGGGGGCGGTGGACCGGATTATCATGTTGCCACTGCTTGTGGCGGAAATCGTGACCCTGCTGGTGATCGTGCATCGCCTCAGGCTGATCGTGAGGACACTAATTTCGGGCGATCCCTTTGTCCCTGAAAATGCCGGACATCTGCGGATCATTGCGATTGCCATCGGTCTCTATCAGATCGTCCGATATGCCGCCCAGGGGCTGGTCGCGATCTCGCTGGCCGTCTTCGGCTTCCGGATCGGAGGCGTGGAGCTCACGCATTTCGATCTCAATCTCGGGCCATGGTTCGCCGTGGCTGCGCTTCTGGTGTTGTCGGAGGTCCTTCGCGAAGGGGCCCGGATGCGCCAGGAACAGAAATTGACGATTTAGGGAGGCGCGAAACATGCCCATTCGCGTCACCCTCGACAGGATGCTCCTCGAGCGCCGCATGTCTCTGACAGAGCTGTGCGACCGGGTCGGCATCACAATGGCCAACCTGTCCATCCTCAAGACAGGCAAGGCCAAGGCGGTCAGATTTTCGACGCTGGAATCGTTGTGCAAGGAGCTGGATTGCCAGCCCGGCGACCTTCTGAGCTTCGATGAGGATGAGGACGGAACCGGCAGCGACGCCTGATCCGTCCCAGACGAGCCCCCGGCGGATTTTCCACCGGACGGTGAAGAAGCAGCGGGAGCGGGCCTGATTGGCATACGCCCCTTCCCAAGAGCGCCGATCGGGCCTTTTTCAGCCCCCCAGCGCGCTCCCGCTGCTTCTCTTTTTTCTTATAATACAGAATTCTGGATTTCGCCTAGCTCGGCAATGCCTTTTCGTGCCAGCTCGAAAAGCCTGTTGAAATCGTCCTGTGGCAGGGGCCGGTCCTCGGCCGTGGCCTGGATCTCGACAATCCCGCCAGCGGCGGTCATCACGAAATTCGCATCGGTTTGGGCCTGGCTGTCTTCTTCATATTCCAGATCAAGACGCGCCGTACCACCAACCATGCCGCAGGAAACCGCTGCCAGCTGGTCCTGGACCGGGTCGGTCTTCAGAACGCCTTCCTCAACCAGCCATCCCGTAGCCAGTTTCAAGGCCACCCATGCGCCGGTGATCGCCGCCGTCCGTGTGCCGCCATCAGCCTGGATCACATCGCAATCCAGCGTCACCTGCCGCTCTCCCAATGCCTTGAGGTCGATCACCGCCCGCAGGGAACGCCCGATGAGGCGCTGGATTTCCTGTGTCCGGCCGGATTGTTTCCCGGCGGCGGCCTCGCGGCGGCCCCGCGTATGTGTGGCGCGCGGTAACATGCCGTATTCCGCCGTCACCCAGCCCTTGCCGGAATTGCGCATCCAGGGCGGCACATTCTCCTCGACGCTGGCCGTGCACAAGACGTGCGTATTGCCGCATTTGATCAGGCAGGAGCCTTCCGCATAGGGCGAAACACCGGTTTCGATGGTCACTTCGCGCAAGGCATCAAGGGCGCGGCCATAAGGTCTCATAGTGTCGTCTCCGATTGGGGCCTGCTCCGTCTAGCGGCGGGCCATCCCGGCGTAAACCGGGGATCACCGCTTTGCCGGATTGAATGGCAAAGCTGCATGTCCTAACTGAATGGCAGAATGACCACCAACAACCCGAATATGCCCAATCTGACCGATCTGGATGAGCGCTCGCGCCAGATTTTCCGCGAAATCGTGGACACCTATCTGGAGACGGGCGATCCGGTTGGGTCCCGCACCCTGTCCCGGCGCGAAGGCGTGGGCCTTTCGCCGGCCTCGATCCGCAATACCATGTCGGATCTGGCCGCCATCGGGCTCCTGACCGCACCGCATCAGAGCGCGGGACGCATGCCCACGCATGCGGGTTTGCGCCTCTTCGTCGACGGGCTGTTGCAGGTTGGCGAACCCTCCTCGGAGGACCGCAAAGCGATTGAATCGCGCGTCGCTCCGACGGCCGCAAAGGTGTCAGACGTCCTCTCCGAGGCATCATCCATGCTCGCAGGACTGGCCGGAGGGGCCGGGCTGGTGACCACGCCATCGCGCGAAACCGCATTGAAACACGTCGAATTCGTACCGGTCAGCGCCTATGAGACGCTCGCCATTCTGGTGTCCGAAGACGGATCGGTCGAAAATCGCATGATGGTGGCCCCGCCGGGCCTGCCGGCGTCGGCCATGGTGGAAGCCGGAAACTATCTCTCCGCCCGGCTCAAGGGCCGGTCGCTCAAGCAGGCGGCCGAGGAAATCCGCGCCGAGCTCAAGGACCGCCGGGCCTCGCTGGATGCTGCGGCCAGCGCACTTGTCGAGCAAGGGCTGGCCAGCTGGTCAGGCGGCGAGGAACGGGCGCTTATCATTCGCGGTCAGGCGCAATTGCTGGACAATGTCGCCGCCGCCGAAGACCTTGAACGCATCCGCATGCTGTTTGATGAGATCGAACGCAAGGAGGGCCTGATCGCCCTTCTGGACAAGGCGCGCGATGCAGAAGGTGTGCGCCTGTTCATTGGTGCGGAGAACCCGCTTTTCTCCCTCTCGGGTTCAAGTGTGATTGTCGCTCCCTATATGGATTCCGAGCGGCGCATTATCGGGGCGCTGGGGGTGATCGGACCGACGCGTCTGAATTATGCCCGGGTGATTCCCATGGTCGATTATACCGCCCGCGTTGTCGGGCGATTGCTGGACAAATCCCGCAACTAGACGGGTCAAGAGGACAAGATGGCTGAAAAAAACGACGATCAACCGATTGCAGACCGGATCGAGGAAATCGAGGCCGCAGAGGCGGAGGCGCTGGCCGAAGCTGAAGCGGCAGAGGCCGCAATGGCAGAGGATGAGGCGGCAGAGCCGTCACCGGAAGATGCCATTCGCGCCCTGCAGGCCGAACTGGAGGACACGCGGGACCGCTTGCTGCGCACCGCAGCCGAGGTTCAGAACGCGCGCAGGCGTGCTGAAAAAGAGGTGAAGGATGCCCGCCAGTATGCCATTTCCGGCTTTGCAGGTGACATTCTGAATGTCGCGGACAATCTCTCCCGCGCCCTCCAGGTGGCCCGGTCTGAATCGCTCGAAGGCCCGGCCAAAACACTCGTCGATGGTGTCGCGCTGACGGAAAAGACCCTGCTCTCGACGCTGGAGCGCCATGGCGTGAAGCGCGTGGAGCCGGCACCGGGTGATGCCTTTGACCCCAACCACCATCAGGCCACCACCCAGATTCCCTCCGAGCAGAAGGCCGGCACCATCGCGGCCAGCTTTGCGCCCGGCTATGTCATCGGTGACCGCACCTTGCGCGCCGCCATGGTAGCGGTGTCTGCTGGCCAGCCCGCCACAGATGAAGACGGCGGATCCGGTGATGCCCGGGACGACACGGCCGGGCCCGGCTCCGGCATCGACGTGAAGGCCTGACCGCATGAGTTGATTCCGGCCCGGATTTGTCCTCCTCTGTTTGTCTGATCAGGGGAGGATCGGATCATGGAATTTCTGATGGCGGCGGTCAGCACACCCGCCAGCTTTGATGCCGCTGCGGCGACAGACGCCTATATCGCCACCATGGATGCCGCTGCGCGGGCGCGCTCGGATGCCTATTTCGAAGGTGGCTACTGGCTGATTCTGGTCAATCTGATCGCGGGCCTCGCCATGGCGGGATTGCTTTTGCAGACCGGCTTTTCAAGAGGCCTGCGCGACCGGATTCACGGGCTGGTCAGATCGAAATCCCTGACCGTCGCCCTCTATGCGGCCATCTACACCATCGTCACCACGGTCATTCTTTTTCCGCTGACGCTCTGGCAGGGCTATTTCCGCGAACACGCCTACGGCCTGTCGGCCATGTCGCTCGGCGGCTGGCTGGGAGAACAGGTCATCGGCCTCGTTACCGGCGTCATCATGGCGGCCATCTTCCTGACGATTTTCTATCTTGTGCTGCGCCTTGCCAAACGCGCCTGGTGGATCTGGGGCGCGGCCGTGTCGGTGGTCCTGCTGGCCGTCGCGATCTTCATCTCGCCTGTCTATATCGATCCGCTCTTCAATGAATATCAGCCGATGGAAGAAGGCGAGCTGCGTGATGACATTCTCGCACTCGCCGAAGCCAACGGCATTCCCGCCGATAATGTCTATGTCTTTGATGTGTCACGTCAGTCCAACCGCATCACCGCCAATGTGAATGGTCTGTTCGGCACCACCCGCATCGCCCTGTCGGATACGCTGATCGACAATACCGATCCCGATGAGGTTCTGGCCGTCATGGGCCATGAAATGGGCCATTACGCGCTCAACCATCTCTGGGAAATGTTCATCATCTTTGCGGTGGTTCTGGCCATCGGCTTTGCCTTCACCGACCGGCTCTTCGCCTTCGTGAATGGCCGGTTCGGCAAGAACTGGGGCGTTTCGGGCATTTCCGATATTGCCGGCCTGCCGCTTCTGGCGGCCTGTCTGTCAGTCTATTTCTTTCTGGCCACACCCGTCTTCAACACGGTGATCCGGACCAATGAAGCCGAGGCCGATCTCTTCGGCCTCAACGCCGCCCGTGAACCGGACGGCTTTGCCACCGCCGCGCTGCGCCTCGCCTCCTATCGCAAGATTGATCCGGGTGCTTTCGAGGAATTTGTCTTTTTCGACCACCCGTCTGGCCGCGCCCGCATTGCCATGTCCATGCAGTGGAAGGCCGGACAGCTGGCCCTGGGAGCGGAAGACCAGACGCCGGAATTGCGCCTTGATCGCGCGGAAGCCATTTCTACGGCGCTGGTGAGAGGGCGGGAAGCGGCGGAAGGGCCATAGCCTGTTGGCCGGATCACAACCGCACCCATATTCATCACAAACCGTGACGGGAATGTGTGTCGCCAGCATAGGGTGACTTTGTCATGGTCTGGTCAATCCGCACACAGGAGTGAGCATGTTACCGAACTGGGCAATGGATACGCTTGCGATCCTGACACAGCTTTTCATCTTTTCGCTGGGTGCGGCAGCACTTGTGATTGTCATTCTCTTCATCATCGATATCAGCCAGACCCAGGATGCTGTCCGCCGGAATTATCCGGTCGTCGGGCGGTTCCGGAATCTCTTCACCCGGCTGGGTGAGTTTTTCCGCCAGTATTTCTTCGCCATGGACCGGGAGGAATTGCCCTTCAACCGCGCCGAGCGCGAATGGGTGTATCGCTCCGCAAAGGGAGAGGGCGGAACCATCGCCTTCGGGTCGACCAAACCGCTGACGCCTGTGGGCACCGCCATCTTTGTCAACTGTCCCTATCCGGTACTCGAAGATGATGTCGCCCATACCGAAACCATGCGGATCGGCCCGTTTGCGCGCCTGCCTTATGACGCCCCCTCTTTCTTCAATATTTCAGGCATGAGCTATGGTGCCCTGTCCCGGCCCGCCGTGCGCGCCCTGTCACGCGGCGCGGCCAAGGCCGGAATCTGGCTCAATACCGGTGAGGGCGGGCTCTCCGATGCGCATCTGGAAGGCGGTTGCGACATTGTCTTCCAGATCGGCACGGCGAAATACGGCGTGCGCAATG
The DNA here is from genome assembly GCA_016124665.1 of Alphaproteobacteria bacterium. Taxonomy (GTDB): domain Bacteria; phylum Pseudomonadota; class Alphaproteobacteria; order Caulobacterales; family Maricaulaceae; genus Hyphobacterium. The sequence goes on from WGNH01000017.1 coordinate 88,051, forward strand.
CCGAGGGCGGGTTGTCAGATGAAAAACTGAAAGCCGTCGCCAGCCTCGAACAGGTCAGAATGTTCGAACTCAAACTCTCGCAAGGCGCGAAACCCGGCAAGGGCGGCATCCTTCCGGCAGAGAAGGTGACGCAGGAAATCGCGGATATTCGAGGTATCCCGGCGGGAATTGCGTCCCACTCGCCCAACCGGCATCCGGAGGTCGCGAACAATCAGGAACTCCTCGACTTTGTTGCCCGTATCCGGGAGGTTTCAGGCAAGCCCGTGGGCATCAAATTCGTGGTCGGGGCCTATGGCTGGCTGGACGCGCTGTGCGAGGAAATCAAGGCGCGCGGCATTGAAAGCGCGCCGGACTTTTTCACCATCGATTCCGGTGATGGCGGCACCGGCGCCGCGCCCATGGCGCTGATGGACAATGTCGGACTGACCATCCGCGAAAGCCTGCCCATGGTAGCGGGTATTCTGCGTCATCACGGGCTGAAAGAACGCATCCGCATCATCGCCTCGGGAAAGCTCCTGATCCCGTCTGCCGTGGCCTGGGCCCTCGCAGCGGGGGCCGATTTTGTCCAGTGTGGCCGCGGCTTCATGTTCTCGCTTGGCTGTATCCAGGCGATGAAATGCCACATGAATACTTGCCCCACCGGCGTTACGACGCACAAGAAAGCCCTGCAGCGCGGTCTGGTGCCGGAGGACAAGGCCGAAAAGGTCGCCCTATACGCCAATACGCTGCGCGAACACGTGGAAATCATCGCCCATTCCTGCGGCGTCAGCGAACCACGGCAGCTCAAACCCATGCATGTGCGGCTGGTACAGGCCAATGGCCGGTCAAAGGCCATGGACAATCTCAACTTCATTCCGCCGGAGGAATTGCGGCAGGATCGCAGCCTGCCGGAGCAGGCTTAGGCAGGAATTGTAACCCGCCGCATCGTCAGATTGAGGCGGCCACCCTGTGGCACAAGGGTCGATGTGCCCGGGTAGATTCGGTCCACCCCGTGATAACAACGCCGCGCTGCCCCGCCGAGCACCACCACATCGCCCGATGACAGGATCAGGGAATGCGTTTTGCCTTTCCGGCTTGGCCCGCCAAGCCGGAAGCGGGCCTTGTCCCCCAGAGAGACGGACACAACAGCCGCATCCGTTGCCTCCTCGTCCCAATCGATATGCAGACCCATCCGGGAGGTCTCCGTATAATAGTTGACCAGGCAGGCTTCGAAGGGCGCACCATAGCCGGACACGTCATCCCAGAGACGGATGAGTAGATCCGGCGGGGCGGGCCAGGACGCGCCGGTTTGTGGATGCACCGCCTCATAGCGGTAGCCTTTGTCCTTGTCCGTCATCCAGCCCAGCGGTCCGAAATTCGTCATGGTCACGCTGAGCGGCTGGCCGGTGCGGGGCATGCGCGGACGGAAAAAGGGCGCGGTATTTGCGGCGTCCAGGACGGCCTCGACCAGCGCGGCCTGTTGGGTCCGGTCATAATAGCCGGGCAGATATCTGAAACCGTCTGGCAAACTCATGCGCAAAAGGATAGACGATGTCCCGTCTGCGGCCAGTGAAACGTACTGCAAACACCTGAATTGATTCGCCCCACACCCTTGCGGGTTATGCCGGGTCTCCCTATCTCCGGCAGCGAGCCGGGTGTCCGGCAAATGGATAAGTGACGAAACAGGCGGCTGCGCCTGAAGCCATTGGGGGATCTGCGTCCGGCGAACCGGTGCTTCGGGCCGGTTGGACATGCGGAACAGTCCTGCCCAACAAGAAAACGGAGACGAACACGTCATGAGCAAGGTTATCGGTATTGACCTCGGAACCACGAATTCCTGCGTAGCGGTCATGGATGGCGGCAGCGCCAGGGTGATCGAGAATTCGGAAGGCGCCCGGACCACCCCGTCTGTTGTGGCCTTCACCGAAGATGGTGAGCGCCTGATCGGCCAGCCCGCCAAGCGGCAGGCTGTGACCAATCCGGAACAGACCTTCTTTGCCATCAAGCGCCTGATCGGCCGCAACATGTCTGACCCGATGGTCAAGAAGGACGCCGATATGGTGCCCTACAAGATCATTGCCTCTGACAATAATGACGCCTGGGTCCAGGGCCGCGACAAAAAATACTCTCCGTCTGAAATTTCCGCCTTCATCCTGCAGAAAATGAAGGAAACGGCTGAATCCTATCTCGGCGAGAAGGTTGAGCAGGCCGTCATCACCGTGCCCGCCTATTTCAACGACTCGCAGCGCCAGGCCACCAAGGATGCCGGCAAGATTGCGGGCCTTGAAGTGCTCCGTATCATCAACGAGCCGACGGCAGCAGCGCTCGCCTATGGCCTCGACAAGGGTGATAACCGCACGATTGCCGTCTATGATCTGGGCGGCGGCACCTTCGACGTGTCGATCCTCGAGATCGGCGATGGCGTCTTCGAGGTGAAAGCCACCAATGGTGACACCTTCCTCGGCGGTGAGGATTTCGACCTGCGCATCGTTGATTACCTTGCAGACGAGTTCAAGAAAGAGCACGCGATTGACCTGCGCAAGGACAAGCTGGCGCTGCAACGCCTGAAGGAAGAAGCCGAAAAGGCCAAGAAGGAGCTCTCCTCCGCGACCTCCTATGAGGTCAATCTGCCCTTCATCACCGCCGATGCGTCCGGCCCGAAACACCTGACCATGAAACTCTCCCGCGCCAAGCTGGAATCGCTGGTCGAGGATCTGGTCAAGCGCACGATCGAGCCGTGCAAGAAGGCCCTGAAGGATGCCGGGATGTCTGCATCCGATATTCAGGACGTGGTGCTGGTTGGCGGCATGACCCGCATGCCGAAAGTCCAGGAAGCCGTGAAAGCTTTCTTCGGCCGTGAGCCCCACAAGGGCGTGAACCCCGACGAAGTCGTCGCCATGGGCGCGGCCATCCAGGCCGGTGTTCTGCAAGGTGATGTGAAGGACGTGCTTCTGCTCGACGTGACCCCGCTGTCTCTCGGCATCGAGACGCTCGGCGGTGTCTTCACCTCGCTGATCGAGCGCAACACCACCATTCCGACGAAAAAATCCCAGACATTCTCGACCGCTGAGGACAATCAGCAGGCCGTGACCATCAAGGTCTTCCAGGGCGAGCGCCAGATGGCCGCTGACAACAAGCTTCTGGGTCAGTTCGACCTGATGGGCATTGCTCCGGCACCGCGTGGCATGCCCCAGATCGAGGTGACCTTCGACATTGATGCCAACGGCATTGTCAATGTGTCGGCCAAGGACAAGGCGACGGGCAAGGAACAGCAGATCCGGATCCAGGCATCCGGCGGCCTGTCCGATGACGATATCGAGAAAATGGTCAAGGACGCCGAGGCCAATGCCGAAGCCGACAAGAAACGCAAGGAGCTGGTCGAGGCCAAAAATAATGCCGAGGCCCTGATCCATCAGACCGAAAAACAGCTCGAGGAGTTTGGTGACAAGGTCGGCGATGATGTGAAAGCCGAAATCACCAAGGCCTCCGATGAGCTGAAAGCTGTCAAGGACGGTGAAGACGCGGCCGAAATCCAGGCCAAGACGCAGGCGCTTGTGCAGGCGGCGATGAAGCTGGGTGAAGCCATGTATGCAGCGCAGCAGGCCGAAGGCGGCGATGATGGTGATAGCTCCGGCTCTGCTGATGAAGATGTCGTCGATGCCGAATATTCCGAAGTCGATGGCGACGACTCCGATGGCGACAAGAAAGAGAACGCTTAACCAGCGTATCGGATGACCGGCGCCCTGCTGTTTGCAGGGCGTCTCTCACCTGAAGGCAAACCTCCATGGCGAAGCGTGATTATTACGATGTGCTCGGCGTTGACCGGACGGCCGACGACAAGGCGCTGAAAAGCGCCTATCGCAAACTGGCCATGCAGTATCACCCGGACCGCAATCCCGGCGATGCCGAAGCTGAAGCGCGCTTCAAGGAAGTCGGAGAGGCCTATGCGGCCCTCTCTGATCCGCAAAAACGCGCCGCCTATGACCAGATGGGTCATGCCGCCTTTGAAGGCGGTATGGGCGGCAGCGGACAGGGTCCGTTCGGAGGACATGCCGGAGCGGCCGATTTCGCCGATATTTTCGAGCAGGTCTTTGGCGGTGGTTTTGGCGGCATGGGAGGGCGCCGGGGCGCGCGCCGCAGCAACGGGCCGGCCCGCGGTTCCGACCTTCGCTATGATCTCGAAGTCAGCCTGAAAGACGCTTTCGAGGGCAAATCGGAAACCCTGAAGGTTCCGACCAGTCTGACCTGTGAGCGTTGCAGCGGAAATGGTGCCGAGCCAGGCACGCCGCTGGAGACCTGTGGCACGTGTGCAGGACAGGGTGTGGTCACCGCCGGCAACGGCATGTTCCGCATTCGCCAGACCTGCCCGGCCTGTGGCGGACAGGGCAAGACGGTTTCCGAGCCTTGCCATGAGTGTGACGGTGTGGGTCAGGTCCGCAAGGTGCGGACGCTGAATGTCGATATTCCGGCCGGCGTGGAAGATGGCATGCGCATTCGCCTGGCCGGTGAGGGCGAGGCCGGTGCCCGCGGCGGGCCACGGGGCGATCTCTACATATTTGTCTCGATCCGGCACCACGATCTCTTCGAGCGCGATGGCCCCAATCTCTATTGCCGCGCGACCGTGCCGATGGTGACCGCCGCTCTGGGCGGCTCGATCTGTTGTCCGGTGATAGATGGCGGCAAGGCCGAGCTGAAAATCCCGCCTGCATCCCAGACCGGAAAACGTATGCGGCTGAAGGGCAAGGGCATGCCCCGGCTGCGCGGCGGGCCACGCGGCGACATGATTGTCGAACTATATGTTGAAACGCCGCGCAATCTGACAGAACGCCAGAAGGAGTTGTTGCAGGAATTCTGCGAGCTCTCCGGTGGAAACTGTAATCCGGAATCAGAAGGATTTGTCGGCAAGGCAAAACGCTTCTGGGACGATCTCACCAGCGAGGATGGCCGGCCCAGCGTCTAGGCAGACGGCGCGGTCAGATACCACAGCGCCGCCTTCTGGATGTCCGATGTAAAGGCGCGGCGCGCCGCTGCATTGTCTTGCAGATCGGCCTGGAACAGCGCCGCATCGCGGCTCAAACCGATCACCAGGGTCAGCAGAAACCGCGCCGCGGGTGGTGCAAAGTGTGGCGGCTTGATCTTGAGCACTATTAGTGTTTTCGACAGATCCTCGGCCAGTGTTTTAGGCGGCTGGGCGAGATCCACCGGGCGGCCCGCCAGCCGCGAGAGCAGAGCCCGGTTCTCAAGCCCGTGAGCCACGCAGTCCTCGGCCAGTTGCCCGATCCAGCGATGCACATCGCGGTGCCGTCTTGCTTCCTGATTGCCCGCCATCAGCCTGTTTGTCAGCACATCGAGCCGGTCGGCATAGAGCGCGTCCAGCGCCGCCGCCTTGTCCGCAAAGCGGCCATAGAATGCGCCCACAGAGGATTTTGCCTTGCGCGCAATATCCGCAACGGTGAGGGCATCAATCGAGTTGTCCTGAACGGATTTCTCCAGAATCTTGAGGATTCGGGCCCGCGTGGCGCGGCTGCGCGCCTGCATGGCAGGGCGCACACCGGACGCCGGCCCCGATCCGGCCTCGTCTTCGATTTTCCACTCCGCCAAGGGCTTAACTTCTCATTAAGAACATCGAATCAGTGATTTGGAGGCTAGTTTATATTCGAACCGAATTCTAGTTCTTATAAAGGGGGGACACGTGACAGGAGAAATATTACCTTGCCAAAACAGGCGGCGGCACTGGCTGACCTGCTTAAGGCCGCGTCCTGTGTCCTGAATGTCTATTGCCGGCGGACGCAGAGACTTGTCCAGTTTTCCCGGGCGCCGGCGTCGGTCACCACAGCTCCGCTCCAGGAGAAGCCGCTATCACTTATGTCCGAAAAGGTCAGGCGGGATATGATTTCTGTCCCGTCCGGCCGCGTCAGCGGGCGGGTCAGGACGATGTCCTCTCCCTCCAGCCCTCCGGTCCAGATGCCATTTGAATAACCCGGCTCCGAAAAGAAGCCGACTTTCCATACGCCCTCGGCCTCATCAAACTGGCGGATATTCGTCGTATAGAATCCCGGCGCCCAGTACTGGTCCTGTATGGCGTGTCCGTTCAGGAAATAATGCCCGTTCCAGATGGCCGGAAATTCGACCCATTCCCCGTCTGGTCCCAGCCGCCGGTCGGTACAATCGAAGGCGCCGGCGAAGAAGGCAAACTGTGCCAGTTCGGCGGGTGCCGCCGGATTCGGCTGGCCGAAAGGATGCGCCACGCTGGGCTCATATTGTGTATCCGGGATGGGCGGAGCGGCTTGCTCCAAAAGGATCGCGGCGATTAACGTCATGACATTCATGATAATCTCCTCTGTATCGGGTAACAATAATCGCTTCACCATTCCTGCTATAGTATGTTCAACAAGATTTGATCCGCTATGAACCGGGGCGAGGCAAGATGACGTTGAACATTGCGATTGTCGGAATTGGCGGACGATTGGGCAGCACGATAGCCCGCGAAATCATGCTCGATGAGCGCTTCGAACTTACCGGAGGCGTGGTGCGCGCGGATTCCGATTACGCGGATCAGGATCTCGGCGAGATCGCCGGAACGGGATGGATCGGGAAACAGACGGTCATCCGCCTGGAAGACGCGCTGGAAAATGCTGACGCTGTGATTGACGCTTCCACGCCTCAAGCCACAACGGCCATTGCCAACCGGCTCGCAGATCTCGGCGGGCCCGCCCTGTTATGCGGCGTCACCGGCCTCAACCGGGCCCAGACCGACGCGCTGCGGGCTGCAGGTGAAAAACTCCCGGTCCTCGCGGCACGCAATTTCTCCATCGGCCTGGCGCTGGTTGAAATGCTGGTCTCGACGGCCGCTGCGGGTCTTCCCGTGGAGAAATGGGATGCCGAGATCAGCGAGACCCATCACCGCAACAAAGTGGATGCGCCTTCTGGAACCGCCCTGGTTCTGGGCGAGTCCATTGCCACAGCGCGCGGCCAGATCCTCGACATGGTGGCCGAGCGGGGGCGCAGCGGTCCGGACCAGAGCCGGCGGCCGGGAGCCATCGGATTTGCCGCCTTGCGCGGCGGCGCGATTATTGGCGAACACGATGTGCGCTTTTTATCGGATAATGAAGAAATAAGCATTACCCACCGGGCACTCGACCGGCGCGTTTTTGCCCTTGGGGCCCTGACGGCGGCCCAGTGGCTGGTGAAGCAGGAAGCCGGCCTCTATACCATGCGGGACGTGATCAGCGGCAATTGACCCGGCCCCGCCACACAAGGCATAAGGAGCAGGCAACAGTCAGGAATTGACATGAGCCGCGCCCGCCGTCTTGTAGACATTGTCCGAACCCTGAAATCCGCTGCCCCCGGGGCGCTGACCGCGCACCAGATTGCGGAAAAATTCAGCGTCTCGGAACGCACGATTTACCGTGACATGGCCAAGCTGATCGATTCCGGCGTACCGATCGAGGGCGAAGCCGGGCTTGGCTACTGGCTGGCGCCGGATGACGGCCCGCCGCCGATTTCCCTGACCTGGCGTCAGGCCCAGATCCTGTGGCGCGGGGCCCGCCTGATTGCACTGACGGCAGAGGAAGAATTCGCACTGGACGCGGTCAAGGCCCAAGCGCAACTCTCGAAAATCCTGGGCGGACAACGCGTCGACAGGCTCGAGGGCCACCCCATACTGTCATTAACTGACAAACTGCGTCCGGCGCCGGCAGTGCTGGCCGCATTCAACCGTGCGCTCGAGCGGCAAACCGCCATCCGGATTACCTATGTCGATCTGCATGAGGACGACCGGATCATCGAGGGCCGGCCGGTCGCGGTCACGCCGGTGGGCGAAATGCGGATTCTGACCCTGTCAACTCCTGACGAATTTATTCATCTGCGCGCCGAACGCGTCAGAAAACTGACGCTTCGGGCCTGATCACCAGCTTCCGGTATTTTCCATGGAGGCCCAGGGTTCCTGCTTGTCCCGGGCCTCACCTGCCTGAAGCAATTCCACGGAGATCCCGTCCGGCGATTTGACAAAGGCCATACGCCCGTCCCGTGGCGGCCGGTGGATCGTGTAACCAAGCCCCGCCATGCGGGCGCAGACCGCGTAAATGTCCTGAACCCGGTAAGCGAGATGACCGAAATTCCGGCCGCCGGTATAGGCCTCCGGATCCCAGTTGTGCGTCAGTTCGATGGTCGGCAATCCGGCCGGGATAGGGCTTTCTTCTCCGCTATACCCGCCGCGTTTCATGTCATCCGGGCTCGCAAGGAATATCAGCGTGAACCGGCCGGCCTCGCTGTCCACGCGGCGGATCTCCTTCAGGCCCAGCCCGTCGCAGAAGAAACGCAGTGTTTCATCGACATCGCTGACCCGGATCATGGTGTGAAGATATTCCATTATTGCCCCTCTTCATTTGGCGCGCCGTCGGCAATGATGCGCGCCCGGCGGGCCCATTTCGGCCGCGCCCGTTTGATCGCGACGTTGTCCAGCGACTCGCCGCGCGCGCGCATCAGTGCCGCATTGAAGGATTCAGGCGCCCGCTGGTGGTGAAACCGGGCCGCCACAAACCCGCACAATGCCCAGGCGCCGACAAGACCGAAAAACATATAGAACATCCATGGATAATATCCCGGTGCGAATACATCGCTGGCCCCCACAAAAGCCGTGATCCAGCTCCAGAAGGCCAGAAGCCCCATAACCGCCGGTGGTGTAATCAGAATGGCCGCCAGCAGCGCGGCCGCGGTATAAATCGTCCAGCGCGGCGCATAACCATCGACATAGGCCCGGACAAAACCGGCCTCGTCGACCCCGGCAATTGTGTGTGCCCGGTCAATCAGGCGGCCGCCATATTCTTCCCGCGCATCATGGCGCAGGCGCGCCGTGGCCACAAACCAGCGGACCACAAGGCCTACAGTGGTGAACAGGGCAAGAAGGGCAGCAATCAGAAACGGATCCGTCATGCGCCAAATCTAGGCGCTTGCGGCCTCATAGGCCAGCATGGCGCGCTTGCGATTCACACCCCAGTGATATCCGGTCAGACGCCCGTCCGATGCCAGAACGCGGTGACAGGGAATGAGCCAGCTCACCGGATTGGCCCCGACCGCCGCTCCCACGGCCCGCGATGCCTTGGGGGTACACACCTCGCTGGCAATATCGCGATAGGTCACGGTCTGGCCGGAAGGAATGCCGAGCAGGGCGCGCCAGACCTGGCGCTGCCAGGGTGTGCCATAGAGCGCCAGCGGTACCGGCCCGCCCGATTCGGTAAAAATCCGCATCGCCCAGCGAAGGGCTTCATCATCATCGCGAGTGTATTGCGCTGCCGGATACCGGCGGTGCAGATCATCAAAAGCCGTATCCAGATCGGGATCTGCAAAGGCCAGGGCCGACAGGCCGCGCGGCGAAATCAGGAATACGCCCGGTCCGAAAGGGGTGGGGGCCATGCCCCAGATAAAGGACAGGCCGGCACCGCGGGCCCTCGCTTGACCGGGTGTAACCGCCTCGTGAGCGATGAAAAGATCATGCAGACGGCCCGGCCCGGACAGGCCGGCCTCAAAACTGGCATCAAGAATGCTGGCCCCGTCCGCCAGCGCCTCGCGCGCTGCCGAATGCGCGAGGGCGCCGACATATTTTTTCGGGCTCACCCCGACCCAGCGCGAAAACACGCGCTGGAAATGATGCGGCGACAGTTCGGCAGCAGCAGCGGCAGCCGCAAGGTCGGGATGGTCCCGCCAGTGATCGCCCAGGAATTCCAGCGCCTCGCTGATGCGGTCGAAATCGCGCGCAGCGGCATAGAGATCATAGGCGAGGGAGTCTGCAATATCGGTCATGTGCCAAGAATGGCGTCAGCCGCGTCTACGCGCCACCCGTTTCTTGCGGCGATGGCGCGCGGGCGCGGCTGAGTGCCAGCCTGATCGCCTCTCCCAGATCCGGCCGTTCGCGCGGACTGAGAAAACTGCCGACGATCAGCCGCTTGCCGGAGGCTGACAGTTCAACCGCTGCATCATGCTTGCCGGCATGGTGAAGCGTGACGCGGGCCCACGCCGTCGGCAGGACATAATGACGTGTCACGCCATTGGGGTGCTGCCGGTGGATCAGGACCCGGTCACGGGCGATCCGGATGATTTCCCGCCGCCGCCCATCGCGGTAGCTGATCTTGAAGGCCAGCCAGACCAGGAAAATGTCGAGACCGAAGAAGAACGGGATCGGCCACGCGCCCATTCGCAAATAAACAAGTCCGGCAGTAAAGCTCATAACCGCCAGAACAACCATGAGCGCGATGAAGCCGGGATTGGGCAGGGACCGGTTGGGGGCCAGCACCGCATCCATGAAAAGCGGGCCGTCAGGGGCTTCGGGAAGGCGCAATTCCGCCGGACAGGATTCAACAGGGCCTTGCATTTGGTCCAATATAGAATCCTGTCCCGGAAAGTCGCGTGACGAATTGGCTCACATGCATTAGGCGCAAGACATGATCGAACCCGCCCTCCTTCTCGGCTTCATGGTCACCGCGCTCATCATCGAGCTCACACCGGGCCCGAACATGGCCTGGCTGATCATGCTCAGTCTCAGCGAGGGGCGCAGGGCGGGCTATATGGCCAGCGGCGGCATCGCACTGGGTCTCTTGTTGATCTCCGGTCTCGCCGCATTGGGGCTGGCCGCGCTGATTTCCGCCTCGCCCCTGCTGTACGAAGGATTGCGGTGGACCGGCGCGCTTTTCCTGCTTTATCTCGCGGTGGAAGGCTGGCTGTCCGCAGGAAAAACCGCCCCGGCGATGGCAGCCAGGCAGAACTGGCAGCATGGCCTGCGCGGTTTTGTCATTAATGTGCTGAATCCGAAAGCCGCCTTCTTCTATGTGACGGTTCTGCCGCAATTCATCGCCACGGGCCGCGATGAACGCACACAGGCCCTGATCCTCGCCCTGACCTCGGTGGCGATTGCGACGATCATCCATTTATTGCTTGTGACGCTCGCAGCCAGCCTGCGAGGGTTCATCGAGAATGAGCGCCAGAACCGTCTGGTGCGCCGGATCCTCGCCGTGGGTCTGGCCATCGTCGCTGTCTGGCTTTTGATCTCGACCGCACGATAGGGCTTGGCGCGGCACAGGCGGCGGGCTATCGGTCTCTCATGCCGCGCAAGAAAAAACCTGCCCCGTTCACGACCGAGGAAGCCACGGATTTGTTCGCCCGGCTGGCCGAAGTCCGGCCCGAGCCGGCAACCGAGCTGGAATACGTCAACCCCTTCACCCTGGTGGTGGCTGTTGCCCTGTCGGCCCAGGCCACGGATGTCGGGGTCAACAAGGCGACGAGAAAACTGTTTGCCATTGCCGATACGCCGGAAAAGATGGCGGCGCTCGGTGAGGACGGAATCCGGGAGCACATCAAGACCATTGGCCTGTTCCGCAACAAGGCCAGAAATGTCCATGCGCTCTCGCGTATGATTCTGGAGGAGTTTGACGGTGAAGTCCCCCGGACCCGTGAAGCGCTGGAAAAACTGCCCGGCGTCGGCCGCAAGACCGCCAATGTGGTGATGAATGAGGCGTTCGGCGAACCGACCATCGCCGTCGATACGCATATCTTCCGGGTCTCGAACCGGACCGGCCTCGCGCCGGGGAAAAATCCGCTCGAGGTCGAGCTCAAACTGGAAAAAATCATCCCTTCGCAATATCTGAAGGGGGCGCATCACTGGCTGATCCTGCACGGACGCTATACCTGCAAGGCCCGCAAACCCGATTGCGGAAATTGCGCGATTGCCGATCTCTGCCGGTATGAGGAGAAGATGCCCGCCTAACCGGGCCGGACGATGTCCTCATAACCGAAAGCGTCCCGCAACCCGTCGCGCAGATCACGCATGGCCGCATTGTTGCAACCCTGGAACCATTCGACCGTGTGCGATCCCCGGCGGTTCGTCCATGTCACGGTCAGGGTCGGCATGTCCGAGAGCGGCGGGCCGGGGCAGACGGAAGGATTATTGTAGGTGATGTCAGACGGCAGCCTGAAAAAGTCAGCCTCTTCCAGCAAATACACCATCCGCGCATAACTGCCGGTCTCAAGGCGGCCTTCGGTCAGGCCGTTGATGCGTGTGAACCGCTCGCCATTGAGAAGATAACGGTCATCCGGTGTCAGGGTCACATCATAGATCGGACACTGGCCAAAACACGGGCCTTCAGACACCTCGATCGATCCGGTCTCATTCGAACTGGTTGCACAGGCCGCGAGAGCAAAAAGGGTGATTGTCATCAGGAAGGCGCGCATCGTCGAATCTCCGGTTCTTTCGTCTCACCATGCCGCACAATGTCGGCAAAGTCATGACATTCCCGCCGGTTTTGCTAACAGCCGGTCAAGCGCTGCCGCAAAATGTGCTCCCATATATGCGCCCTGCTCGGGATAGAAATAGGGCTCGATCAGCTCCAGCTCCATCACTTTCCAGCCATCATCCGCTCCGCGCATCAGATCGACCCGGGCATAGAGAAGCGGGCCGGAAACCGTTTCCAGCGCCGCATGCGCCAGGGCCAGCGCATCGGCGGGCGGATCGGCTTTTACCTCTGTCGCGCCATACATGGATTGCGTGCGATAATCCCCCGCCCGGGGCTTTTTCACCAGACCGTGGGAGAAAACCCGGTCAAAAAACAAAAGCGTCAGCTCGCCTTCCTGCTCTGCGGCTTTCAGGAAAGGCTGGATCAGGCAGGCATCCGGCGGCAATTCCGCGGCAGGTGGCAGTGGTGCGCCTTTTTTCAGACGCGCCTGCCGCCACGCGCTGGCACCAATGCGCGGCTTGATGACAATATCGTCAGTGCCCAGCGCCGCGAAGGCACTGTGCAGCGCCGCCTCGTCCGCAGCATCTGCCCAGAGCGTAGGGATGGTGGCTATGCCCTGGCCGGCCAGATCCCTCAGATAGGACTTGTCAGTATTCCAGCGCACCGTCTCGATCGGATTGAGCAGCGCAACCTGTTTGCTGATCCGGCCCAACGTCTCCAGAAACAGGGCCGGTTTCTGCATGTAATCCCAACACGTGCCGATGATGACAGCCTCATAGGCAGAGGGGTCAAAAGCCGGATCATCCCATACGGCCTCCTCCAGCGAAATCAGGCGATGCTTGCAGGCCGGCTGCAACGCTGAAAATTCCAGGGCGTGCTCCCACACATCCTCGCGGACTTCGGCATGTCCTTCGATCATGCAGGTAGCGGTCAGAAAAGCAGCGCGTCTCATGCTTCAGCGGGTTAGCGCGCACAAGCACAGCCTGCAAGCTTGCCGCGCCGTTGACCGCGCGCTAAGGCCCGTCCTGACAAAAACCTTACAGCGTTAATGCGCAGGAGCCGGATATGAGCCAGACTGTTTACGATGTTATCGGTGTTGGAAATGCCATTGTGGATGTCATCGCCTCCTGCAACGATGCCTTCCTGACAGATCAGGATATCGGGAAGGGGGCCATGACCCTGATCGATGAAGACCGGGCCAGGGAGCTCTATGCGGCCATGGCGCCGGGCAAGGAAGTGTCCGGCGGATCTGCAGCAAACACGCTGGCCGGAATCGCCTCTTTCGGAGCCCGCGGAGCCTATATCGGAAAGGTCGCGGATGACGAGCTGGGCGAGATTTTCCGCCATGATCTCAATGCCGCCGGTGTCGATTACACGACGGCCCCGCTGGTGGGTGGCCCGCTGACGGCGCGTTGCCTGATCAATGTCACCCCGGATGCCCAGCGCTCCATGTCGACCTTTCTGGGAGCCTCCGTCTTCTTTTCTGAAGACGATATAGATGCAGAAAAGATCGCTTCGGCCCGCATCACCTATCTGGAAGGTTATCTCTTCGACCGCGATGAGGCCAAGGAGGCCTTTGTAAAAGCTGCAGAAATCGCCAAGGCAGCGAACCGGCTGACCTCGCTGACCCTGTCAGACAGTTTCTGCGTGGACCGCCACCGCGCCGCTTTCCGCCAGCTCGTCCGCAACCATGTCGATATATTGTTCGCCAACGAGGCCGAGCTGGTTTCGCTCTATGAAACCGGGGATTTTGATGCGGCATTGGACGCGGTTAGGGCCGAGACCCGCATTGCCGCCATCACGCGGTCCGAAAAGGGGGCGGTGCTGATTGACAGGGGGGAGGCCATTTCCATTCCCGCAGAGCCTGTCAGCAAGGTCGTCGACACGACGGGAGCCGGTGATCTGTTCGCTGCCGGAATGCTGACCGGATTGGCAAGAGGTCTCGACATGGAAGCCTCCGGACGCCTGGGCGCGATCGCCGCCGCCGAGATCATCTCCCATATCGGCGCGCGCCCGAATATCAGCCTCAGGGAGCTGGCCCAAAAGAACGGAATTGAGCTTGGCGGCTGATTTCAAGTGTTACACAGCTATTAACCGCAGTCTTCAAATGCAGGCCGGGTCTGTTAACGAAACCTGATTGTCCCTTTAACCGTGTTTCAAACCCTTTCTGCCATCTTGCCCCCGAACGAGAAAAACAATCTCCGGGTGGTAGGACATGTTTCCAGGTGGTTTGAAAGACACATTCGCGTCTGAAAGCTGCATGTCTGTGCCGGTCCGGACCAGCTGACCAAGGGCGCTCCATGGCACCGCTTCACAGCCTGATCTCACGCTTCATGCGTTCGCTTGTCATGAAGTTCACCGTCATGACGGCCCTGCTCATGATGGCGACGGCGACCTTCCTGATGGTGATAGAAAACCGGAATGTGCGCCAGGACAATCAGGCCGTGCTGGTCGAGCGCGCCAGCATGAAGGCGCAGATGCTCGCGCTGAATGTGTCGGATGATATTCTTGCTGATGACCGCAACCGCCTCCAGGGGCGCGTTTCCAGCCTGGTTGAGCGGGCGGACGTCACCGAGGCCTTCATAGCCGATGCCCGCCGCCGGACACTTGTGCATAGCGACGCCTCTTCTTCCATTCATGCCGGGCTGGCGACAGATCCGCTGGTCGTCATGGCGCTGGGTTCCGGCGAAACCCGGTCGGAAATCCGTGGCAATGCCGTGCATGTCGCCGCGCCGGTTTACAGCACCGCCAATCGGCTGGTCGGGGTGGTCTACACCCAGTCATCCATGGATGAATTGCATGCCGCTTCCCGGGCGGCCCTGCAGCGCCACGCGCTGACAGCAACGGTCGCACTCCTGATCTTTCTGCCGATCGCCGGCGGTCTCGTCTTCTGGGCGCTGCGGCCGATTGCACGCCTGACCGACGCAGCCCGGACCGCATCATCCAAATCCCTGGATGTCCGCATCAATGTCAAGACCGGCGATGAGCTCGAGGTATTGGCCAATGCCTTCAACCGCATGCTGTCGCGGATCGATTCCAATCTGAAACGCATTCACCGCCTGGCTTATGTCGACATGGTCACCGAATTGCCGAACCGCGAACGCTTCCGAAAGGAAGTCGAGCGCGTCACGCGCAAGGCTGTCGAGGAAGAAACCAGCGGGGCTGTGCTCTTTCTTGATCTGGATCGCTTCAAGCGCGTCAATGATTCTCTGGGCATTGGCGAAGGCGACCGCTTGCTGGAAATGGTGGCGCGCCGCTTGCGTGAAGCCGCGCGGGGCTATGATCTTTCGCGTGGGGGCGAAGGCGAGCCGTCCATGGTGGCGCGTCTGGGCGGTGATGAATTCACCCTGCTTGTGCCTCATATCGAGAGCTCGGCCGATGTTGCGCGCTATGCCCAGCAGATCATCTCGGCTATCCGCCGCCCGTTCGATGTTTCCGGTCACCAGGTTTTTCTGGGCGTCAGCATCGGCGTTGCCGTTTTCCCGCAAGACGGGGCCGAGCCGGAAAGCCTGTTGCGCCATGCTGACCTTGCCATGGCGCATGCCAAGGAAACCGGCGGCAATGCGGCCAACTTCTTCGAGCCACGGATGAACCAGACTGCCTTCGAGCGCCTCGTGCTGGAAAACGAGCTTCGTGACGCCGTGAAGGACAATCAGCTGGTTGTGTATTATCAGCCGAAAGTCCGCATGAGCGACGGTATTATCGAGGGATCCGAGGCGCTGGTGCGCTGGAACCATCCCACATCCGGCCTGCTCAGCCCGGGTCATTTTATCGAAGCCGCCGAGGAATCCGGCCTGATTGGCGAGATCGGCGACTGGGTGATGCGCAATGCCTGTAGCCAGGCTGCCGAATGGGCCAGTCACGGTTTGAGCCTGCCCGTCGCGGTCAATGTTTCGGCCATGCAGTTCGAGCGACCCGGCTTTGCCGACACGGTCATGGAAATCCTCGAACAGACCGGCCTGCCGCCCGAATTGCTTGAAATCGAGCTGACCGAATCCATCGCCATGCGCGATCCCCAGCGCGTCATTGATCAGGTTCAGCCCCTGCGCGACCGCGGCGTCAAATTCGCGATCGACGATTTCGGGACCGGACACTCTTCCCTGTCCTATCTGACGCGCATGCCGTTTGACGTCTTCAAGATTGACCAGAGCTTTGTCCGCTCCATGTCACAGGATCCGCATTCGCGCGCCGTGGTCGAAACCATCCTTGCGCTTGCCAGGGCGCTGAAGCTGAAAACCGTGGCCGAGGGCGTCGAGACAACCGAACAGCTCACCGCCCTCCGTGAGGAGGGGGCAACGCTGGCCCAGGGTTATCTTTTCTCCAAACCCGTTCCGGCGGCCGATTTCGAGGTCTATGCCCGCAACAGCCTGGCCGACGATGTAAGGGCTGCGCGCGCCTGATCAGCGGGCCTTGACGGCAGACGGCCGGACCCCGACCTTGCCTCCGATACATCCGGAGGCTTCCATGACACAAACCGACAAGGTGCCGGGCTGGCGCGGCACCACGATTCTGGGCGTCCGCAAGGGTGGCAAATTCGTGCTCGCCGGAGACGGGCAGGTCTCGGTTGGCCCGACCATCATGAAGGGCAATGCCCGCAAGGTGCGCCGGCTGGCCGGTGGCAAGGTCGTGGCCGGATTTGCGGGGGCCACAGCAGACGCCTTTGCCCTGTTCGAGCGGCTCGAATCCAAACTTGAAAAACATTCCGGCCATCTTGCCCGCGCCTGTGTCGAACTCGCCAAGGACTGGCGCACGGACCGCTATCTGCGCCGCCTAGACGCCATGCTCATCGTCGGCGACAAGGACGTTACCTATCTGATCACGGGGGCGGGCGATGTGCTCGAGCCGGAAGATGGCGTGGTCGCCGTCGGTTCAGGCGGAAATTTCGCCCTGTCCGCTGCACGCGCCCTCATGGAATATGAAGAGGATGCCGAAACGCTGGCCCGCAAGGCCATGGCGATTGCCGCCCGCATCTGTGTCTACACCAATGACCAATTGACCATCGAGGTGATGGAGGCAGGCGAATAGTCAGCGCGCGAAAATCTGTGTCTCGTCCCGGAACGTCTTGAATTCCAGCGCATTGCCGCTGGGATCAATGACAAAGAAGGTGCCCTGTTCGCCTGCCAGCCCCTTGAACCGCACATAGGGCTCGATCAGGAAATCAGCCCCGCCCGCTTTCAGCCTGGCGGCCAGCTTTTCCCAGGCATCCCAGTCCATCAACAGGCCGAAATGGCGCACGGGCACTTTTTTGCCATCGACATCATTGGCAATGGCACCGCCACATTCTTCCGGCGCGAAATGCGCCACGATCTGGTGGCCGAACAGGTCGAAATCGATCCAGTGACCGGGGTCCTCCCGGCCTTCCGGACAGCCCAGCAGGCCGCCATAAAAGCCGCGGGCCGACTCCAGATCATGAACCGGAAACGCCAGATGAAAGCGGGGCCGTATTGTGTTTGGCATGAAAATCCTCAGCTCCGGTATTTGTGGAAGCAGGCAGGGCAGACTACATGGCATGTAGAATTAAACCGGAAAGACCGCCCTGCCCATGACTGATTTTTCGCCCCGCGAGATTGTTTCCGAACTCGACCGCTTCATCATCGGTCAGAAAGACGCCAAGCGTGCCGTCGCCATAGCGCTGCGCAATCGCTGGCGCCGCAGCCAGCTTGAACCGGGCCTGCGCGAGGAAGTCACGCCGAAGAATATTCTGATGATCGGGCCGACCGGCGTCGGCAAGACCGAGATTTCGCGGCGCCTGGCCAAACTGGCCCGCGCGCCCTTCCTGAAAGTCGAGGCGACCAAATTCACCGAAGTCGGCTATGTCGGCCGCGACGTGGACCAGATTGCGCGGGACCTGGTCGAAATCGCCATCGGCATGGTGCGCGATGAAAAGCGTGAGGCTGTTCGCTCCCGCGCCCACAAAATGGCGGAAGACCGCGTGCTCAAGGCGCTGGTGGGCAATACTGCCAGTGATGCCACAAAGGACAGCTTCCGCAAGAAGCTTCGGGATGGCGAGCTTGATGACAAGGAGATCGAGATCGATCTCGCTGATAACAGCTCGCCCTTCCAGCAGCTGGACATTCCCGGCCTGCCGGGCGGGGCGGGCGTTCTCAACCTGTCGGACATGTTCGGCAAGGGAATGGGCGGAAAATCCAAACGCATCCGCACCACTGTCAAGGAGGCCTATGAGCCGCTGATCGCCGAAGAAGCCGACAAGCTGATCGATGAAAGCGCCATCGCGGCGGAAGCCATTCGCATGGCCGAAAATGACGGCATCGTCTTCCTCGATGAAGTCGACAAGATCACCGCCCGGTCAGATGCCCGCGGAGCCGATGTCAGCCGCGAAGGTGTGCAACGTGACCTGCTGCCGCTGATCGAGGGCACGACGGTCTCCACCAAGCATGGGCCCGTCAAGACCGACCATATCCTCTTTATTGCCTCCGGTGCTTTTCATGTCGCCAAACCGTCGGACATGTTGCCGGAATTGCAGGGCCGCTTGCCCATCCGCGTTGAATTGCGGGCGCTGACCAAAGAGGATTTCAAGCGCATCCTGACGGAGCCGGAAGCCAGCCTGATCAAGCAGTATACTGCCTTGATGGGCACCGAAGAGGTGACGCTGGACTTCACCGATGACGCCATTGACGAGATTGCAGGTCTGGCCGCGTCGGTGAATGAAAGCGTCGAGAATATCGGCGCAAGACGGCTTCAGACCGTCATGGAGAAGCTGGTCGAGGACATCTCCTTCACCGCATCCGACCGCGCCGGTGAAACCGTCCGGATTGATGGTGAATTTGTCCGCAAGACGGTCGGCGAACTTGCCGGCAATGCGGATCTGTCGAAATTCATTCTCTAGCCGTTGCGGATCATCACATAGAAAGCGCCATCGCCGCCATGACGCCGATGGGCTGTGGCGTATCCCGACACCAGATGCCGCAATTCCGGTTCCGCCAGCCATTCCGGAAACCGTCTCCGGATCACACCGGGCGGCGCATCGCCGGGCCCGCGCTCCCGGGCACCGGCCTTTCCCTTTCCGGTAATGACCAGAACCGCACGAAACCCCCGCGACCGGGCAGCGTGCAGGAAATGGCCCAGCGCCGTGCGCGCCGCCTCCTGTGTCATCCCGTGAAGGTCAATCCTCGCGTCAATCTCGACGCGGCCCCGCCGCAGGCGGCGATCGGCAGAGCGGTCAGCGGGCGGCGGCTTGGCTTTGGCCGCCCCCGGTTGAGGAGCCGGTTTCCGGTCAGGCTGGCCGGTCCGGGTGATTGTCGGCCCGGCCGTTTCGGCCATCCATTCGGCTTCAAGGTCTTCACGAGGCGGATGGAGCGGCGTCACGGTTTTTATTACCTGCCGCCAGATCTGGCGTTCGTCCGGTTTGAGACGGCGCCCGCTCATGCCGGCTGGAGCAATTGTTCGGCCACGGCATGTGGCAGAAGCACAATCCATTCCGCCTGCGCCCGGGTTGATCCGGCGCGCCGCTCCGCGGTTTCACCCCAGCCATAGAAAAAGTCCCCGCGCATCGGCCCGCGAATCGCCCCGCCCGTATCCTGCGTCACCATAAGGCCTTGCCAGCTGGGTGCTTCCGGCAAGTCGGCGCTGATGATGACCGGTACGCCATAGGGCAGGAAGGCCGGATCTACCGCAATGGATGCCATCGGTGTCAGGGGCAGGCCCGCGGCTCCGCGCGGCCCGAGCCCGGGATCGGGCAGGGCTTCCAACCCGAAGAAGACATAACGCGGATTGACCGCGAAGAGACCGGCGGTCGCCTCCGGTCCGTTTTCATTCAGCCAGGATTCGATTCCCGCCTTCGACGCCTGGTGCAATTCCAGCTCGCCGCGCGCCACCAGCTCCCGGCCAATCGACGCATAAGGCAGGCCGTTATGGGCAGAAAAGGCGGCGCGAAGCGTTTCGCCATCCTCGAAAACCAGCCGGCCGGAGCCCTGGATCTGCAGGAAAAAGACATCGATCGGCCGGCCCCAGGCGAGCGGCGCACCGGCATTTCCGGTCTCGATCTCTGCCCGGTCCAGATAGGGAATGAAGCGGTTGCCCTCAACGCGGCCCATCAGCCTTTGGCCGGCCAGTTCCTCGGAAAAATCACCCAGATCCGCCGAAAGGAGGTCCTCCGGCCGCGATCGTATGGGCTGGGTAAACGCGCCCTGACGGGTCCGGCGCACCTCGACTTCCGGCTCGTAATAGCCCGTGAGCAGGCCCGATGCCGTGTCCCCCGCAGTGATGCGGACCGGGACAAAGCGGGATTCAAAAAACGCGCGCGGAGACATCGCCTCGCGGCCGCGGCACACCGCCTGCCAGTCAGCGGCAGTGCCGCCAATCTCCGTGCGAGGCGACAGCGCCTGGCCGGGCGGCATCCGGCCGATTGACTCGCAGGAGCGGGAAAAAGCGCCATAAGCGGGGGCAAGATCAAGATCAGGCCAGGACCGGATATCCGGCCAGTCGAGCAATTGATATCGGAGTTCCGACTCCACCACAGGTCCGGGTTCTGGCTCTGGCAGAGGCTCCGGAGGCGGTCCGTCCTGCCGCGTACACGACAGCAGCAGAAGTGAGAGTGCGAGTGCGCTAAGCGGTCCTGACGCCCGCCAGCTTCCAGTTCGGGTCACGGCTGCCAGCATCCTTTTCAAAGGTCCAGATTTCCTCAACCGTATTGAGCCGGGTGAGATCGCCCGAGACACGTTGCCCGTCCTTGTCTTTCGTTTCCGTTGAGATGTCGGCCTTGAACCGCACTTTCACCGAGAAAACCTGCCCGTCTTGCTGGCTTTCGAGAATCTCCGATTCCGCAATACGGTCAATTTCCGTCACGGTCGTCTGATCCCGGCTTTCACGATCGGAAATGGCTTTCTCATACCGGCTATAGACTTTTGGGGTCAGAAGCGGCCGCAGCGCGTCGCGGTCGCCCTTGGCAAAGCCTTCAACCACCAGCGCATAGGCTTTCCTGGCACCCTCCAGAAACAGTGCCGGATCCATGTCGACAGCCCATTTTGATCCGGTTTCGCCATCCGTCATGGCAGGGGAGATTTCTGCCGCATTCGGTTTTTCATCCTGTGCGGGCGTCACCGGGCGCAGATCAGGCGTATGCCCGGTCTTGCGGCCCAGAACCATGAAAAGGCGATAGCCGAAAAAGGCGGCCGCGCCTGCGGCTATAAGGAGAGTAATCAGTTCCATTCAGGAATATGGCTCCATCAATTTGGTCTTGGTCCTAACATAGGCCGGACCGGTCCGGGAGTCAGCCCGCAGCGACTGTCTTGCTCCCATGGCGCGCACATGTTACCCGCGCGCCTTCCCTCAATAGCCCGGACAAGCCGGGCCTTCGCTTACGGGCTGGAGAAACGATCATGGCTGATACGCCGGAAACTGGCGCGACCCCGCCGCAGAATGACCAACAAAACATGCCGCAAATGCGGATCCTGGCGCAATATATCAAGGATTTGTCATTCGAGAATCCCGGCGCGCCGGCCACGCTGCGGGCCAATCAGGCGCAACCGAATATTGACCTGAATATCGATGTTCAGGCCAAGGCGCTGGAAGGCAATGCCTATGAAGTCGCGATCATCATGTCGGCCCGGGCCACGCGTGGCGAGGAAACCACCTTCATCTGCGAGCTGACCTATTGCGGCCTGTTCGATCTCCTGAACTTCGATGATGTGTCGCGTCAGCCGATGTTGCTGGTGGAGTGCCCGCGGCTGATCTTCCCTTATGCCCGCCGCGTGTTTGCGGATGCGACCCGCGATGGCGGTTTCCCGCCCTTGATGCTGGAGCCGATCGACTTTGCCGGCCTTTACCGCCAGCAACTGGCCAAGCAACAGGCCGCCGCCGGCAATACGCCAGCAAATGGCGACACGCCGGTCCAGTAACAGAACGGATCAGAGCAGCCCGGTCTTTTTCCAGACCGGGCGCTCGCCCAGCGTCTCGACAAATGCCAGATGGGCGGCGGCTTCGGCTTCCGTCAGCCGCGAGGCAAGCGGTTGCGGACGCGCCGGACGGGCTGGAAAGACAACGGCACCGCCCGTTTCACCCCCATCCCCGGACAAGTCCAGCGCACGTTCACGGCCACCATTCAGCTCGAGATAGACATCTGCCAGCAACAGGGCGTCGATGATGGCGCCGTGCTTATCCCGGGATTCGAGAGAGACTCCGAAACGCTTGCAGAGCGCGTCCAGTGAGGCATGCGCCCCGGGAAACATCTTCCGCGCCATGACAACGGTATCGATCCAGCGCTCATTGGCGATGATGGGTTTGCCGGCGCGCTCCAGCTCCATATTGATGAAACCGCGGTCGAAAGGCGCATTATGCGCCACCACATTGGCGTCGCCGACAAATTCCAGAAAGGCATCGGCAACGTCTGCAAAGAGAGGTTTGTCGGCCAGAAATTCCGCCGTCAGTCCGGTGATTTCCGTGGCCTTTGCCGGAACACTGCGTTGCGGATTGACATAGGAATGCCAGGTCCGGCCCGTGGGGATGAAATCCTCGACTTCAACACAACCCATCTCTGTAATCCGGTCTCCTGTACGCGGGTCCAGGCCAGTGGTTTCGGTATCAAAGACGATTTCACGCATGCTTTAGTGTCTGGACTGATTTGACGCGGCCTTCAAACCGGCGATCAGCTCTTCCACAGATTTCCTTGCGGCTTCGAAGCCCAGAGACGTGTCGATCAGGAAATCGGCGCGTTTGCGTTTTTCCGCATCCGGAACCTGCCGCGACAGGATTTGTCGGAATTTGGCCTCTGTCATTCCTTCCCGCGCCATAACCCGCTCGCGCTGGACCGCTTCCGGGGCGGTGACCACCAGAATGCCGTCCACACTTGTCTCTGCGCCGGTTTCAAACAGCAGCGGAATATCAAGGACCACGATGGGCGCCCCTGCTTGCCGGGCGGCTTCCAGAAAATCCCGGCGCTTTGCCGCCACCAGCGGATGAACAATGGCATTCAGGCGGTCGAAGCCGGAAGCATCGTCCGCCAGGGCCGCCGAGAGCTTCGCGCGGGAAACTTCGCCATCTTCGACACTTCCGGGAAACGCCGCCTCGATGAGCGGTACGGCTTCCCCGCCTCTGGCATAGAGGGCGTGCACGACCGCATCGGAATCAAACACCGGAATACCGGCCTCGCGGAACATGTTGGCCGTTGTCGACTTTCCCATGCCGATGGATCCGGTCAGTCCGAGCTTGTAGACACTCATGGCGCCAGCGCCTTCCTGAGCAATGCATCAGCCTTGACGGTTTCGGGCACCGCAACACCAAACAGAGCTTCGAAGGAGGGCCGGGCCTGCCCGATCAGCATGGAAAGGCCGTCAATCAGGATGAGACCGGCCGCTTTGGCGCCCTCAGTGAAGGGGCGGCGGGCCGGAGTGTACAGGGTATCAAAAGCAATCGCGCCGGGTTTGCAGATCGTCCAGTCAATGTCCGGGCCGGTTTTGCCGTCCAGGCCAAGGCTCGTGGCATTGACGATGATATCGGCTGAATGCAGGACATCTTCGATATTGTCCGGCCCCAGACTTTCGCCATTGAAGGTTTTGGCAAGCTCATCGGCTCTGGAGCGTGTGCGATTGGCGACCAGAATCCGAGCCGCCTCGCCTTGCCGGGCAGCGGCGCAGACCGCGCGCGCCACACCCCCTGCGCCCAGGATCAATACCGATCGTTGGCTGAAAGACTGCCCGGCACCGGCAAGGGCAGAGTGGATGCCGTCAATATCTGTATTCCGGGCCTCGATCCCCTCCGCCCCGAAAAGCAGAAGATTGGCTGCGCCGGTTTCGATCACGGCTTCAGACTGCTGGTCAGCGCATTCAGCCGCTATTGTCTTGAAGGGCAGGGTCACATTCAGCCCGGCAATACCGGATTTACCGAGGGCGCGAAGATTCTTTGCTGACAGGTCCGGATTGGCCGCCAACGGCACATAGGCCCCATTGATTCCGGCCGCCTCTATCCAGCTGTTCATCAGGAGTGGCGACAGGGAGTGTGTCACCGGCGCGCCGATCACACCGGCGATCCGTGTATCCCCGGTAATCATGCCGGAATGACGCCTTCGCGGCGCAGCAGCGCCAGTACAGGCAGGAGCGGCAGGCCGAGTATGGCGTAATAGTCGCCTTCGATTTTCTCGAAAAGCTGCGCGCCAAGTCCTTCAAATGCATAGGCTCCGACGCTGGCCGTCAATTCATCCCCGGCTGTTTCCATATAGTGGTCCAGAAAAGCATTGGAAAAATCCCTGACGCTCAGATCGCTGTCCTCGGTATGAGTCCAGATGGTTTCACCCTTGCGGACCGCCGCCAGCCCCGAATGGAGAATATGGGTTTTGCCGCGCAGCGTCTGCAACCGCGCCCTTGCTTCATCCTTCGACCGGGCCTTGTCGTAGATCTGCCCGTCGAGGCCAAGGATCTGGTCCGCGCCCAGAACCACAGCCTCCTCTCCGGCTTGCACCGCTTTTGCCTTGGCTTCCGCCAGTTTGATTGCCAGTCCGGACGGGTCTTTGCCGATCCATTCCGCCTTGATGGCATCCTCATCGACACCCGATGTCTGGACCTCGAACGCCACGCCTGCGTCTTCCAGTATCTGGCGGCGAATCGCGCTGCCGGAGGCCAGAATCAGACGGGTCATGACGCTTTCGCCTTACGGTCATTGATGAGATTGAGGATTTTTGCGGCCGTCTCCTCGACCGAGCGGCGTGTCACATCAATGGTTGGCCAGCCATGGCGGGCGTACAATCGTTTAGCCGTGATGATCTCATCCTTTACCGATGTATCATCCACATATTCGGTATCCCGGCCTTCATTCAGCGATAACAGCCGGTTACGGCGGATCTGGACAATCCTTTCCGGAGAAGCGGTCAGACCGACGATCAGCGGGTTTTTGAGATTTTCAATGCCGGCCGGTTCCATCGCGCCCCGTACCAGCGGAATATTGGCCGCCTTGACGCCCCGATGCGCAAGATAGATGCAGGTCGGCGTTTTCGATGTGCGGCTGACACCCAGCAGCACGACATCGGCACCTTCCAGATTTCCGCCCTGTCCATCATCATGCATGATCGCATAATTGAGCGCTTCAATCCGCTCATAATACTGGGCATCCAGATCGTGCTGGGCCCCGGCACGGCTGGAGGGCGGCATCGCCAGATATCCCGACAGCGTGGCGATGATCGGATCCAGGATCGCAATCGCAGGCACACCGATCTTCTGGCAATGATCTTCCAGCCGCCGGCGCATGTCGGCAGAAACAATGGTGTACATGACAACACCGGGGGCGCGTTCGATCTCCTCCAGGGCGCGGTCAAGCTGACGCGGCGAGCGGACGAGCGCGTAAAGATGCTCGATCAGTTCCACATCTTCAAACTGCGCCACCGAGGCGCGCATCACTTCTCCCAGCGTTTCGCCGGTTGAATCCGATACCAGATGAACATGAAAACTGCGGGGAGCAGATTTGGACTTGGGCATGCGCGCTATCGGTCCGGACGGGGGTTAATGAAGTGTTAACAAGTCAGGGACTCGTTAACACCCTCACGGGCGAATTTGTCTTACCCCCGATCATCGGGGAAAGCCGCCCGTCTTGTCCATTCCGAATTCACAGCGGACCTGATGTGTGGACAAATGGCCGGCCGATACCGAAATTAACATCCACAGGCTGTTTATCCACACGTAATCCCGCTACAATATCAATCAACATATTGAATGAAAGAAAGAATTAGGGTTTTCCTGTTTTGTAAACAGAAGACCATTCTGATTTTAATAAACAGTCAGGAATTGTGTGGATTCCGGGGAAAAGACACTTCCCCACACAACCCACACACCAACGACTCTCACAATCAATAAAACAAGACTCTGTAAGAAAGGGGGAGAAGTGATTAACGCGGATTGCCTTCCGGCATATTGCCCCCTAACCCTCCGGTCATGACCAAAAGCATTCTGAAAGTTCTGAACGGAGAAGCGCTCGATCAGCCGCCGGTATGGCTGATGAGACAGGCCGGGCGCTACTTGCCGGAATACCGGGAAGTCCGGTCCGGTGCGAAGAGTTTCATCGACTTCTGCCTGACGCCGGATAAGGCAACAGAAGTCACCTTGCAGCCCATCCGCCGCTTTAACTTTGATGCGGCAATCTTGTTTGCCGATATTCTTTTGATCCCAATGACTTTGGGCCGCAAGGTCTGGTTCGAGACCGGTGAAGGCCCGAAGCTTGATCCATTGTCAGCAGACGACATTGCCGGCCTAGAGATCGGTGATGTCGAGGCCATACTCGGACCGGTCGGTCAGACCGTCGCCAGTCTCTCGGTCGCACTTCCGGCGGAGACGGCATTGATCGGATTTGCCGGCTCGCCCTGGACGGTCGCGACCTACATGATCGAAGGCGGCGGATCAAAAGACCGCTGGAATGCACGGCGGATGTATTGGCAATATCCGCAGGCCATGGCGCGTCTGCTTGACCTGATCGCCGACGCCACAATCCGCTATCTGGTGATGCAGGCCAGAGCCGGGGCCGAAGTGCTGAAACTCTTCGATAGCTGGGCGGAAGGGCTGCCGCCGCCCATGTTCGAGGACATGGTCATCCGTCCGACACGCCGCATTGTTGATGGCCTCCGGGCAGCCGGAATTACCTGTCCGGTTATCGGCTTTCCGAAAGGGGCCGGGCCGAACTATATCGGCTATGCAGAGCGTAGTGGTGTGACCGCCCTGGCGCTGGATCACGGTCTCAATACGCAATGGGCATTGGATAATCTGCCGGAGCGCATGCCGCTGCAGGGACAACTGGACCCTGCCGCGCTGCGCGCCGGCGGGGAAGCGCTTGACGCTGAAATTGATCGGATCATTTCCGCTTTCCGGGGCCGGCCGCATATTTTCAATCTGGGCCATGGCATAACACCGGATGTTCCGGTTGCACATGTCGAGCAACTGGTGCGGAAAATCAGAGGCGAATAGGCATGGCGCGCAAGATTGCGATCGTATTGTTCAATCTCGGCGGACCGGACGGTCCGGATGATGTGAAGCCCTTTTTGCGCAATCTCTTCCGCGACCCTGCCATTATCGGCGCACCGGGACCGGTCCGCGAGGCGCTGGCCTGGTTTATTTCCACAATGCGGGCACCATCGGCCCGGAAGAATTACGAGCTGATGGGCGGAGGATCACCCCTCCTGGCGGAATCGCAAAAACAGGCAGACGCCCTGATAGCACGGTTGAAGGCCGAGAATACGGGCGACGATTTCAGGACCTTTATCGCCATGCGTTACTGGCATCCCTTTGTGGAAGAAGCCGTCAGTGCGGTGAAAGACTGGGGTGCCGATGAAATCGTGCTTCTGCCGCTCTATCCGCAGTATTCAACCTCGACGACGGGTTCGTCCTTGACCGGATGGCAGCAAGCCGGTGGTGGCGAAGCCCGGATTGTCTGTTGTTATCCCGGGCACCCGGACTTTATCAAGGCCCATGCTGATCTGATCCGCGACAAGTGGACCGCGGCCGGAGCGCCGGACACTATACGTCTGCTGTTTTCTGCGCACGGTCTGCCGGAGCGGACCGTCAAACAGGGCGATCCCTATCAATGGCAAATCGAGCAGACCGCGGCGTCTGTTGCGCAAGCGCTGCCGGAATTGCCCGACTGGCAGATCTGCTATCAGTCCCGGGTTGGCCCGCTGAAATGGATCGGTCCGTCCACGGAAGACGCAATCAGTCAGGCCGCCCGTGACGGAAAAGCCATCCTGCTCACCCCGATTGCCTTTGTTTCGGAACATATCGAGACGCTGGTCGAGCTGGATGATGAATATGGTGAACTGGCTGCTGAAGAAGGGATCGGAACCTATTTGCGGGTGCCTGCACTGGGCATTCATGAAGGCTATATCGAGACTCTGGCGCAGTTGACTCTGGAGGCACTGAACGGTCCCGCAGGTCTGAAACCGCCTTGCGGCAAGCGGCTTTGCCCGGCAGGTTTTTCCAAATGCCCCAATCATGTGAGCGAACATGTCTGAGGTTGTGATAGCCGCCTATGACTGGCTGCGCGGTTTACACATCCTGGCGGTTATTGCCTGGATGGCGGGCCTGCTCTACCTGCCGCGCCTGTTTGTCTATCATTGTACGGCAATACCGGGGGGGGAGCTCGACGAGGTCCTCAGACTTCAGGAACACCGCCTCCTGAAATTCATAATGAATCCGGCCATGATTGCGGCCTGGATTTTTGGCCTGTTACTGATCTGGTCGAATGCCGAGCGCTCTGGTGGCTGGTCTGTCTTTTTGCAATGGGATTGGGCCGTGAAATTCGCAGCCATCTCCCTGATGACAGGTCTGCATCACATCTTTGCCATCCGGAAAAAGCACTTTGAAGCCGGCACCAATGACTGGCCCCAGCGGAAATACCGCATTTACAATGAATTGCCTGCGCTTCTGGCCATTATCACTGTTCTGGTTGCGACCGTCGCCCTGCGCTAGTTCCGGCTTGACGCCGAACCCCGCCTGTGTCAGTCGTCAGGAAAGTTTCGCGACCGCGAAATTCCTTTCCCGGTGTGCGCCAGACCAGCGGCGAACCCGGAGACCCTGACACACCCGTTTTTGACTGTTCCGCTGCCTGGCGGAATCCGTCCGATAAACAGGCCAGATTGAAACATACCTCCCCCTTTTCGACACAAGTGAGTCCCGATGTCCGATTATAATGACGATATGGAATCTGATGACGACGATCTCGATAACGAGAACGATTCCGATCTGGATGAGTCCGAGGCAGAACCGAAAACCCTGCCGGACATGCTGGCCGGCATGACCCGCATGACCCTTCAGGAATTGAAGGAAAAAAAGCCCACGGAATTGCTGGAAATCGCCGAGGTCCTCGACATCGAGAATGCGGCAACCATGCGCAAACAGGGCATCATGTTTGCGGTCCTGAAAGAAGTGGCCGAGCGCGGTGTCGAGATTTCCGGTGGCGGGACTCTTGAAATTCTCCAGGATGGTTTCGGTTTTCTGCGATCGCCGGAAGCCAATTATCTGGCCGGGCCGGACGACATCTATGTCTCGCCGAACCAAATCAAGAAATTCGGCCTACGCACCGGAGACACCGTTGAAGGCGAGATCCGCGCGCCGCGGCGTGGTGAACGCTATTTCGCGCTGCTCAAGATCAGCCTCATCAATTTTTCCGATCCCGAAGCTGCGCGTCACAAGATCCATTTTGACAATTTGACGCCGCTTTATCCTGAAGAGCGCTTCAATCTGGAATTGCCGGACCCCACGAAGAAGGACCGGACCGGCCGCGTGATCGATATTGTGGCGCCGATCGGCAAGGGCCAGCGGGCCCTGATTGTGGCGCCGCCGCGGACGGGCAAGACGATGATTCTTCAGAACATCGCCAATGCCATCGAGACCAATCACCCGGATTGCTACCTTATTGTGCTTCTGATCGACGAGCGGCCCGAGGAAGTCACCGACATGCAGCGCACCGTGAAAGGCGAGGTCGTCTCCTCGACTTTTGACGAGCCGGCGACGCGCCACGTCCAGGTGGCCGACATGGTGATCGAAAAGGCCAAGCGCCTGGTCGAACATGGCCGCGATGTGGTCATCCTGCTCGATTCCATCACCCGTCTCGGCCGCGCCTACAACACGGTGGTTCCCTCATCCGGCAAGGTTCTGACCGGCGGTGTCGACGCCAATGCCCTGCAGCGGCCGAAACGTTTCTTCGGTGCCGCCCGGAATATCGAGCATGGCGGCTCGCTCTCCATCATCGCCACGGCGCTGATCGATACCGGCTCGCGCATGGACGAAGTGATTTTCGAAGAATTCAAGGGGACGGGCAATTCGGAAATCGTTCTCGACCGCAAAGTGGCCGACAAGCGCGTTTTCCCGGCCATCGACATTCTCAAGTCCGGAACCCGCAAGGAAGAGCTGCTCGTCGACAAGGTCGATCTGCAGAAAACCTATGTTCTGCGCCGCATCCTCAACCCGATGGGCGCCCAGGACGCGATCGATTTCCTTCTGTCCAAGCTTAAGGAAACAAAGACCAATTCGGACTTTTTTGATTCAATGAACACCTAGGCTGATCATGCCGGCACCAGATATCACGCTCTATTACGCGCCTCTGACCCGGGCCATCCGGCCCCGTTGGGTGATGGAGGAAATGGGCATTCCCTACCGGCTGGAGCGCCCGAACTTCAAACATGGCAATGTCGGGGGTGAGGCCTACAAGACGATCAATCCGCTGCAGAAAATCCCGGCGATGCGCGATGGCGAGACGCTGATGCTGGAATCACTGGCGATGATGCAATATCTCGCCGGGAAATACGGCCCGACGGATCTGGTTGTGACGCCGGATGAGCCTGATTATGCCCGCTATCTGGAATGGCTGCATTTCGGAGAAGCCAGCATGGTCATGGCGAACAGCCTGATGCTGGCGCACACAATGCTGCTGCCCGAAGACAAGCGCAATCCGGGTCTGGCCCGGTGGGCAAAATCCGAATTCGATAAACAGGCACTACTGATCACCAGCCGTGGCCTCGAAGGGCGCGAATGGCTCGCCGGTGACCGGCTCACCCTTGCTGACATGTCGATTGTCTACATGCTGCTTCTGGTGAAGCTGGTGAAGCAGTTTGATGACGTGCCGGATGAACTCAAGGCCTATTTCAAACGCGCAACGGCACGGGACAGCTGGAAACGCGCCACCGCCGATTAATCAGCGCGGCAATAGGAATTCCATCGTCCGAATGCACGCACGGCCGCTTCCGGATTATCCGATGCCAGCAATTCTATATGCTGCGCGTCGATGAAATCATAATCGATCGAGCCGTCCGCTTCCGCAGGAAAATCATGGATGGCGGTTTCGATTCCCTGCCCGGTCAGGAAGGCTTCGGTGCGGGCGTCGGGAACACCCCGCCCGGCCCAGGCCAGCAGGGAAGAAAACTGAAGCTCGCTGTTGAGCACAATGTCGCGGTCCGTGAATGGCAGGGAAATGCCGATATCGGTCGAAACGGCCTGGATCGCACCCGCCTCCTCAACATCATAGATGATGATGAGGCTCTGGCCTGCCATTCCCTCTGCAAGTGCAAGTTCGGCAATACGGGCAGGAGAGAGGCCTTTCAGGTCGAGCTCCAGATAGAGTCCGGTTTCGCGGGCAATTTCGAAAGCCTCTGCCAGCGTCGGGATGCGATCAGCCGTCCTGTGGCCTTCTGAATCGACCAGGTAATGCGGCTGCAGGTCCTCCAGCGTCAGCTCGGCGACGGTCCCGCTTGCGGTCGTCGTCCGGTCCAGTGTCGCGTCATGCATCAGGATAATTTCACCATCTGCGGTTTCACGAAGGTCGATTTCGGCAAAGGCCGCGCCCAGCTCTGCGGCCCGGCGCAAACCGGACAGGGAATTTTCTGGAATTCCCGGCTCGAATCCCCCCGCCCGGTGGACGGCCACCAGAGTGATATCGGCCTCGCGTGCGCAATCAAGCAGGCCGCTGACGGGCAAGAGGCCCGACGTGATTTGCAAGCTCAGAAAAATCAGCGAAACGCCGGGAAACATGGTGCGTCTGTCCTATCCGAGATGCGCCTGCAGAAAGGCGCGGGTGCGTGTATTGGCCAGATCGGCCGCCCTGGCATCAAAATGTGCGCCGCCCTGCCGGGCAAAGGCATGATCATTGTCCGGATAGTCATGAAGTGTGACATGCGGATTATCGTCCAGCCCCTCATGCATGGCTTTTTGGGCCTTCGCGTCTACAAATTCGTCCTTTCCCGCGACATGCAGCATCAGATGCCCCGAAATATTTCCGGCCTCCTCCAGATAGTCCGGAATCTTGACGCCGTAATAGCCGACGCAGGCATCTGCGTCCGTGCGGCAGGCCGTGAGATAGGCCAGCAAACCGCCAAGGCAGTATCCAATTGCGCCGGCCTTGCCATTGGCAGCCGGATCGCGCCGGGCCACATCAAGGGTTTCCGCAATATCCTTGACCCCGGTATCTGGATCAAATTTACCGAACAATTCAAAGGCTTTATCCCACTCTTCCCTGGTCTGGTCGGTAATGTCTATGCCCGGCTCGATTCGCCAGAATAGATCCGGGCAGATGGCGACATATCCCTGATCCGCCAGATCATCGCAGATATCGCGCATCACCTGATTGATGCCGAAGATTTCCTGTATGACGATAATCGCGGGGCCGTTGCCGCCCTTCGGGGCGGCGCGATAGGCTTGGAATTCGCCATCTGGGCTGTGGATCGTGATCATTTCGGATGCCATGAGGTCTCTCCCTCGATTTGCTTTTTGCAGCGTGCCGGTTGAGAGGATATAAGCTTGAGCGCCGACAACAAGGGAAGCCGTCCATGAAGGTCAAGATTGATATCGATTGTACACCGGCCGAGGCCCGCGCCTTTTTCGGCCTTCCCGACGTTACGCCGCTGAATGAAGCGATGGTCAAGGAAATGTCGAGACGCATGAAGGACAATATGTCCTCGCTCGAACCGGATGTGTTGATGAAGAACTGGATGAGCTTCGGCGGCCAGATGCAGGATCAGTTCATGACATTGATGCGCCAGGCTGGACAGACACCCAAAGAATAGCGCTCATGTCACCCGATACCATATTTGCCCTGGCCACGCCGCCGGGACGCTCGGGCGTGGCCGTGATCCGCCTTTCCGGTCCGCTGACACGGGCGATTCTCGATTCGACGCTCGGCGGACAGCGTCCGGAACCGCGAAAAGCGGCCCTGCGCATGATCCGTGATGCCGGCGGACAGGCCATTGATCAGGGCTTGATCCTGTTCTTCCCCGGCCCGGCCAGCTTTACAGGTGAGGATTGTGCCGAATTCCAGATTCATGGCGGTCCGGCGATCATCGAGGCGCTGCTGGATCGCCTGCTTGAGCTGGGCGCCCGGCCGGCAGAAGCGGGGGAATTCACGCGCCGTGCCTTCGAGCATGGCAAGCTGGACCTCACCGAAGCGGAAGGTCTGGCTGATCTGATCGACGCCGAGACATCGGCCCAGCGCGAACAGGCCCTCGCGCAGATGACCGGCGCCCTCAAATCACTTTACGAGGACTGGCGCGCCCGACTGGTGTCAATCATGGCCGCCATCGAGGGCGAGATCGACTTTCCCGATGAAGAGGGCGTGCCGGATCATCTGGCACAGACGGCCCGAACGGCGATCCAGTCCCTTCAGGATCAAATGGCGCGCCATCTGGATGACAATCATCGCGGCGAGAAAATCCGCGACGGTTTCAACATCGCCATTATCGGCCCGCCCAATGCCGGCAAGTCGAGCCTGTTGAACGCGCTGGCCAGGCGGGAGGCGGCCATTGTGACCGATATTCCCGGCACCACGCGGGACATTGTCGAGGTCCGCACAATTCTGGGGGGGTTTGCGGTGACTCTTGCTGACACGGCGGGGCTGAGGGCGGCTCAGGACATTGTCGAGCAAGAGGGGATAAAGCGTGCGCTGACTCGTGCTGACTCTGCGGATTTGGTGGTGGGTGTGCTGGATGGAAGTGCTGTCTGGAATCAGGAGATGACTCGAGTCTTGGAAAAATCCCACCTCCTGGTGGCGAACAAGTCGGATCTGGACCAAAGGCTGACTCTCCCTGACTCTGATGTGGCGGTGATTCGCGCCGCGATCACCAAAGGCGAAGGCGTTCCGGATATTGAGCGCTGGCTTGAGTCAGAAGTGACGAAACGTCTCGGGCGGCGGGAGATGCCGGCCCTTTCCCGCGCCCGCCATCGCCGGAATGTGGAACAGGCGTTTGCGGCATTGGCGCGGGCGGCGGAATCCCTGGATCAGCCTGAATTTGCTGGTGAGGATTTGCGTCTGGCCACGCGCTCCCTGGAGAGTCTGACCGGGCGGGTGGATATTGAGGAGGTGCTGGGCGAGGTCTTTTCCCGCTTCTGTGTCGGAAAATAGCTTTGTGTTCCACGTGGAACACGGCCCCCTCCCCTCGACTCCGGCGTGCGGAGACATTACATAGCGCGGCCCTGATGGAGTTGATGCGATGACCTCGAATTGGGACGTCATCATTATTGGTGGTGGCCATGCCGGCTGCGAAGCGGCAGCGGCGAGCGCACGCTTGGGCGCGCGCACGCTTCTGCTCACCCACAATCCCGGGACAATCGGCGAAATGTCCTGCAATCCGGCGATTGGTGGCCTCGGCAAGGGGCATCTGGTCCGCGAAATCGACGCCATGGACGGCATTATGGGCCGGATGGCAGATGCCTCCGGCATCCAGTTCCGCCTGTTGAACCGCTCCAAGGGTCCGGCTGTACGCGGCCCCCGCACGCAGTCTGACCGGCGGCTCTATCGGGAAGCCATGCAGGCCGAGCTCGCGGCAACACCCGGCCTGACCATTGAGGCGGCCGCCATCGAGGATCTGATGGTTGAGGACAGCGGCCGGGTTACGGGCGTGATCGCTGCGGATGGCCGGCGCTGGTCCTGTCAGGCCGTGGTTCTGACCACTGGCACTTTCCTGAAAGGCGTTATCCATCGCGGACTGGAACGCACACCGGCGGGCCGCTTCGGGGAAAAGCCGGCCATCGGCCTGTCCGACCGGCTCTACGGGCTGGGTTTGCGGATGGGCCGTTTGAAAACCGGAACACCTGCCCGGCTCAAGGGGTCGACCATCAACTGGTCAGTACTGGAACGCCAGCCGGCGGACGAAACCCCTGTGCCCTTCTCCTTTCTGACGGACCGGATTTCGGTCCCACAGATCGAATGCGGCATTACCCACACGACACCGGAAACCCACCGCATTATTGCCGAAAACCTGGATCAGTCCGCCGTCTATAGCGGTGGCATTTCAGGCCGGGGCCCCCGTTATTGTCCGTCCATTGAAGACAAGATCCATCGCTTCGCCGACAAGGACAGTCACCAGATTTTCCTCGAACCGGAGGGGCTGGACACGGATCTGGTCTATCCCAATGGCATATCGACCTCTTTGCCCGATGACGTGCAATTGCAATTCCTACGCACCATTCCCGGTTTGGAGACTGTCGAGGTCGCGCGCTATGGCTATGCCATTGAATATGACTATGTCGATCCGCGCGAACTGACGGCGGACCTCCAGGTCCGCGCGGCCCCCGGCCTGTATCTCGCCGGCCAGATCAATGGCACGACCGGATATGAGGAAGCGGCCGCCCAGGGTTTGATGGCCGGCCTCAATGCAGCGCGCGCCGCACATCAGGAAGATCCCGTCATTCTGAGCCGGTCTGACGCCTATATCGGCGTGTTGATCGATGACCTCGTGACTCGAGGTGTCAGTGAGCCTTATCGCATGTTCACCAGCCGGGCTGAATACCGATTGTCCCTGCGCGCAGACAATGCGGATCAGCGCCTGACTCCTCTTGCCATCGGCCTCGGAGGTGTGTCCCCAGAGCGCACGCAGCGCTATGCGCGCAAGTCATCCCGTCTGGACGCCGGACGGGACGTGATCAGCCGACTCTCACTGACACCGAAAGAAGCCGGATCCGTGGGCATTGCCGTCAATCAGGACGGGCACCGGCGGACGGCCAGGGAATTGCTCAGCTATCCGGAGGTCGGCTGGCCGCAGATCGTGACCGCCTTTCCGGAGCTGTCTGAAGTTGACCCGGGGATCGGAGAGCAATTGGCCATCGAGGCCATCTACGCGAATTACCTGCAGCGGCAGGATGCCGACATACTGGCCTTCCGGCGCGACGAAGCCATCACCCTGCCGGCCGGCATCGATTTCGATCTGATCGGCGGTCTGTCTTCGGAAGCCCGGGAAAAGCTGAAAGCCGCCCGCCCGGCCACACTTGGCCAGGCCAGCCGCATTGAAGGTGTCACGCCGGGCGCGGTCACCGCGATCCTTGCCCATATCAAATCTGCCCGGCGGGCCGGCTAGCATGGGGTTCGGGCCAGAGGAGTTCCGGAAAGCCACCGGTGTTTCACGTGAAACACTCGCGGCCTTCACCATCTGGCACGACATGCTGGCCGAGGCCAACACGGCCACAAACCTCGTTGGACGCTCGACCATGGACGATTTCTGGAAACGTCATGCCCTCGACGGATTCCAGCTCATCGATCACGCCCCGCAGGACGGGCTGTGCTGGCTCGACCTTGGGGCGGGCGCAGGCATCCCCGGCCTGGCACTGGCGCTGGCGATGAAAGACCGCGGCCTAACGGCATCCAAACTGGTCATGGTCGAATCGGTCGGCAAGAAGGCGCGATTCGTTCAGGCCACGATCGATGCCACGGGCGCGCCGGCCCGCATGGAAAACTGCCGTGTTGAAGCCCTGGATCAGACGGAAAAATTCGATGTCATTACGGCCCGCGCCGTCGCTGCACTCGATAAATTGCTCTGGTATGCCTATCCGCTGTTGAAAACCGGCGGAATCTGCCTCTTTCCCAAGGGGCAGCGCTACCGTCAGGAATTGACGGATGCCAATAAATACTGGACCTTCGACGCAGATGTTCGGCCAAGTCAGACCAGTGAGGAAGGAGTCATACTCCATATTTCCTCCCTCCGGCCGAAGAAGGGAAACCGGCATGCCTGAGATGAACCGCGGAAAAGCGCCCAAAGTGATCGCCATCGCCAATCAGAAAGGCGGGGTCGGCAAGACCACCACAACGATCAATCTGGGAACGGCGCTGGCCGCGATCGGCAAGCAGGTCGTGATTCTGGATATAGACCCGCAGGGCAATGCCTCCACAGGTCTCGGCGTGCCGCCAGCTGACCGCAAGATCACGACCTATGATGTGCTGGTGGGAGAGCAGCCACTGGAGCGGGCCCTGGTCGATACACTCGTCCCCGGTCTCTCGCTGGCCCCGTCCGACCCGGATCTGTCCGGAGCCGAACTGGAGCTCGCTTCGGCGCCCCGCCGGTCCTACCGCATGCGGCATGCCATCGACCGCCTCCGCAAACGCCTGAGCGATGCAGGGCAACATTGCGATTATGTCCTGATTGATTGTCCGCCCTCGCTCAATCTGTTGACGGTCAATGCATTGACATCTGCTGACTCTGTGCTGGTACCGCTTCAGTGCGAATTCTTCGCTCTGGAGGGTCTCAGCCAGTTGATGCGCACCATTGATCTCGTTCGCACCAACCTCAATCCACGTCTCGCCGTCCAGGGCGTCGTTCTGACCATGTTTGACAGCCGCAACAATCTCTCCGGCCAGGTCGAGGCCGATGTGCGCGAACATTTCGGGGATCAGGTCTACAAGACCCGCATTCCCCGCAATGTCCGGGTCTCGGAGGCGCCGTCGTTCGGCAAGCCGGTCCTGCTCTATGATCTCAACTGCTCCGGCAGTCAGGCCTATATCGCGCTTGCAAAAGAAATCGTCCAGCAAGAAAAACGTCAAAGTATTGAAAACGAAAGAGTTCCGGCATGACTGCTGAACGCACACGCGGTCTCGGCCGCGGCCTTTCCGCGCTTCTGAATGATGGCGATATGGCCGATGCCCCGGCGGCCGGCTCGAAATCGGCTCAAATGCTTCCCATTGAGGAGATCAGCGCCAACCCGGATCAGCCGCGCCGCACATTTTCCGAAGACGATCTCAAATCGCTGGCCGCCTCCATAGCGGAAAAAGGCCTGTTGCAGCCGGTCCTTGTCCGTCCTGCCCCCACAGGCGGCGGCTATCAGATTGTGGCGGGCGAACGCCGCTGGCGCGCGGCACAGCTGGCGCGTCTGCACGAAATTCCCGTGCTTGTCCGGGACCTTACCGATCGCGAAACGCTGGAAATCGCCATTGTCGAGAATGTCCAGCGGGCCGACCTCAATCCCGTTGAGGAGGCGCGGGCCTACAAGCAGCTCGTTGACCGCTTCGAGCACACACAGGACGAAATTGCCCGCGCCGTCGGCAAGAGCCGCAGCCATATCGCCAATATGATGCGCCTTCTGGCTCTTCCCGCCAGCGTGCTGGACCACCTGGCCTCAGGCCGCCTGACCATGGGCCACGCGCGGGCGATTGCCACGGCGCCCAACCCCGAAGTCCTCGCTGACAATATCGTCAGCCAGGGCCTCAGCGTGCGCCAGGCCGAAAATCTGATGAAAGCGCCGCAGGGCAAAAAGGCGCCGGAAACCAAATCCGTGTCATCTGCAAAGGACGCGGATACACGCGCACTGGAACAGGATCTGTCCCATCGGCTTGGCCTCACGGTCGAAATTGATCATGGCAAGGGCGAAGCGGGCCGCGTCACCATCAGCTATTCGCGGCTGGAACAGCTCGATGATATCTGCCGCCGCCTGAATGCCGGTTGATCAGTTCAGCCCGGTCAGATCATCATCGGCATCGTCGCCATCGTCGCCATTATCGCGGTCCTGACGGCGGCGTCCGCCGAAATCGTCCGGATCAGCATCCTCGCGCCGGCGGCGATCGGCAGCCCCGAGCCCGGTCAGGCCCAGCCCCAGCGATCCGGCATCCCGGTCATCCAGCCCCGGATCCAGCCGGATCTTTCGCCCCGGCCTGGCCATCCAGGCGTAAAGCAGGATGCAGCCAATAGCCGATATGGCGATAAAAATCAGCGCGGCGACCCATCCATTACGCCCCTGCGGGTGCATGAACAGGGTGAACACATAGCTCAGGAAGACAAACAGGCCGACCGAAACGATGGCGGCAAAGACGCGGCGGACAAATCTCATATCGGCCTCCCTGTTCGCAGCCAGACTGTCCGGCCCATGCGGCCAAAACAAGGCGAATCAGGCGGCGTGTCCGTCGCGTTGATAGGTCAGCGCCATGAAAACATCCTCCAGATCCGGCTCTTCTGTCCGTAAATCGGCGATTCGCGCGCCAGAAGCATTATATTTTTCAATGATTTCCGCGACAGACTGCTCCCCGAATTTATAATTCACCGCCAGCGTCCCGCCCGGACGGAGCGCGGCATCAAATCCGGCCAGTGTTTGCGGCACGGCGTCCAGCGGTTCCACCGGATCAATCACCAGCGTCTTGGTATCCATGCGCTTCAGAAGCGAATCCTTGGGCTCGCAGGCAATCACCTCGCCCTGGTCGACAATGGCGATCTCGTCGCAAAGCTCCTGGGCCTCCTCGAGATAGTGCGTCGTCAGAACGATCGTGGTTCCGGCGGCATGCAGCTCCCGCACATAGGCCCAGAGCTGGCGGCGCAATTCGATATCCACGCCCGCCGTCGGCTCATCCAGCACCAGTATGGGCGGATTGTGCACCAATGCCTTGGCGACCAGCAGACGGCGCTTCATGCCGCCGGAAAGCTGGCGCACATAGGCATCGCGCTTGTCCGACAGACCAACGGCGGCCAGAATTTCCCCGGATCGCCGCTCGCCCTTGGGAACCCCGTAGAAACCGGCCATCAGCTCCAGGGTCTCATAGGGCGTGAAAAACACATCCATATTGATTTCCTGGGGCACAACGCCGATTGCCGCGCGGGCATTGCGCGGCTCCCGGTCGATATCGCGGCCCCAGATCACCGCCTTGCCCGACGTCTTGTTCACCAGCCCGGCGAAGATATTGATGAAAGTGGACTTTCCCGCCCCATTGGGTCCCAGAAGTCCGAAAATCGAGCCCCGCTTGATGCGCAGCGTCACCCCTTTCAGCGCTTCCTTGCCGGGCGAGGTTTTGCTGCCGCCATAAGTCTTGCGCAGATCGACGGCTTCAAGGGCGTATTCGGGCAATTCACTCATCAACATGTCCTGATTGACGGCTCGGGTTGAGGGCCATAACTATGCGCACCCTCTGCCCATGTCCATCGGAGCCCTGCCATGACCGCGCCGCAACCGCCTGAAGTGATTGTGACCGACCAGCATCGCGTCTCCTGTGATGGCGGCGGGGGCGCGCTGGGGCATCCCAAAGTCTGGTATGAGATCGATCGCGATACCGGCTTTGTAGAGTGTGGCTATTGCGACCGCCGTTTCGTCCAGAAGGGCGGTCCGGCGGACTCCGGAAAATAGTCCCGCCATATGGCCCGTAATCCCGCCCAGAATATCGGCCTGGTTACGGGTCTGGTCCTCGCCCTTGGCCTTCAGCTATTGCCTCTGCCCGACGGCTTGAGCCGTGAAGCCTGGCTGCTCGCCTCGCTTGCGCTGATGATGGCGGCATGGTGGGCCACCGAAGCCATTCCGATTGCCGCCACTGCGCTGGTCCCGCTGGCGCTTTTTCCGCTTCTGGACATCAATTCGGTCGCCGCAACATCCAGCCCCTATGCCAGCCCCATCGTCATGCTTCTGCTCGGCGGTTTCATCATCGCCATGGCTGTCGAACGCTGGAATCTGCACACACGCATTGCGCTGAATGTCGTGAAGATTTTTGGTGGCCGCCCGGATTTTCTGGTGGCTGGCTTCATGACTGCGGCGGCGCTCCTCTCCATGTGGATTTCCAACACGGCGACCACCATCATGATGATCCCGATCGCCCTGCGCGTGGCGCAGGAAGTGATGAAAGAGGGCCATGCCAGCAAGGACTTCCCGGTCGCCCTGGCGCTGGGCGTAGCCTATGCCGCTTCAGTCGGCGGCGTGGGGGTCTTTGTCGGCACACCGACCAATCTGATCGCCATCGGCTTTCTGGAACGCGAATTCGGCCGTACGATTGACCCCGTCACTTGGTCGATGATGGGCCTGCCGGCCGTCATCCTGTTTATACCCGTGATGTGGTTCATCCTCACGCGCTGGGCCTTCAAGTTGACCAGCCGCGTCGATTCCGGGGCGGCGCGCCGTATTGTCGGCGAGGAATTGAAGGCCCTGGGTAAAATCACCACGCCGGAAACCCGTGTCGCCATTCTTTTCGGTGTTGTTGCGTCCCTGTGGATGGGACAGGCCTATCTCTGGAATCCCCTTCTGGGCTGGATCGGCGAGGCGTTGGGTCTGACCATAGAGCCCGGCGTGTCCAACACCCAGATCGCCATGCTCGGCGCGCTCCTCGCCTTCCTCATCCCCGCGGGCGGGCCGGGTGAAGGCAGGGGCAAGATGCTGATGGTCTGGGAGGATACCGCCCGCCTGCCCTGGAATGTGATCGTGCTGTTCGGTGGCGGGCTGTCACTCGCCGCCGCCCTCACCGCCACGGGTCTTGCCGACTGGCTTGGCGTGCAGATGAGCTTCCTGCAGGCCTTTCCGGCCCCGCTTCTGATTTTCACCCTTGTCTTCGTTGTCATCTTCCTGACCGAGCTGACCTCCAATGTGGCCACGACCTCGGCCTTCCTGCCGGTGCTGGCCGCCATGGCCGCGGGCGCGGGCTTCCCGGCAGAACGCCTCATCGTGCCTGTGGCGATTGCGGCCAGCTTCGCCTTCATGCTGCCCGTCGCCACTGCGCCGAACGCCATCGTCTATGCGTCGGGCGCAACCACGCAGGGCCAGATGATGCGGGCCGGCTTCCGCCTGAACCTTGCCGGGGCAGTCGTGATTGCCGCACTGGGCGCGCTATTGGGTCCGGTGGTGTTTCCGGGCTAGCCGCACCCGCCAATTGCCTCTCCCGGCAACCCCGCCTAGCTTGGCCGCAAAGCAGGCAGGATCCGGAAAATGGCGATCGAACGCAAAGTCGATGACACGTCTCACGTCTATCTGATTGATGGGTCAGGCTATATTTTCCGTGCCTACCACGCCCTGCCGCCGCTGACTCGCTCGGACGGCACGCCGGTCGGCGCGGTGCAGGGCTTCTGCAACATGTTGTGGAAACTGCTGGAGGATCTGAAGGGCGAGGAACAACCCAGCCACCTGGCCGTGATCTTCGATTATTCCGGCAAGTCCTTCCGCAACGATATCTATCCGCAATACAAGGCCAACCGGCCGGAGCCGCCCGAAGATCTCATTCCACAATTTCCGCTCGTGCGCGACGCCACCCGCGCCTTCAGCGTCGCCTGCGTGGAGGAACCTGGCTTCGAAGCCGATGACCTGATCGCCACCTATGCCAGCATCGCGCGCAAGGCGGGGGCGCGGGTGACCATCGTATCCTCCGACAAGGATCTGATGCAGCTTGTGGAAGATGGCGCGATCGAACTTCTCGATCCGGTCAAGAACAAGCGCATCGGCAGCGCGGAGGTGATGGAGAAATTCGGCGTGCCGCCCTCCAAGGTGATCGAGGTGCAATCGCTTGCCGGCGATTCCACCGACAACGTGCCGGGCGTGCGCGGAATCGGCGTGAAGACGGCAGCGGAACTGATCAACATTTATGGCGATCTGGAATCGCTGCTGAAACGCGCAGGTGAAATCAAACAGCCCAAGCGGCGCGAAACGTTGATCGAAAATGCGCAGAACGCGCGGATCTCCAAAAAGCTTGTGACGCTCGACCGCGCCGTCAAGCTCCGCATCCCGATTGACGAGATGCTGGCGCGCGAGCCCGAGCCCACCACGCTCATCGCCTTCCTCAAAGTGATGGAATTCGCCGCCCTGACGCGCCGGGCCGCTTCGCACTACGGGATTGACGATCCCGATGCGATCGCGCCCGCGGCCGATCCGGCGCACGGCGCGCAGCCGGAATCC
>WGNH01000025.1 GCA_016124665.1 Alphaproteobacteria bacterium
CCTTGGCCGCCGGGGTGGCCGATTGAGCGCCGGAAGTCTCTCCCGTGGTGGGGGAGGCAGGAAGGGATGCGGCCGCAACAGCGTCACCCGCTGCAGATTGAGGACCGGCCGCAAGACCGGACAGGGCAGGTGTTTGTGCCAGGGCGGTAAGAACCGGACCGGTATCGGCCGTTGTCGCCGCGCTGAAAACATTCCCGCCATTCGGCCTGGACGGGATGGCCGGAACCGGAGCGACGGGAGCGGTCTGGCCCGCCAGAAGGGCGGCAAACTCATCATCCCCGGCAGCATCGGGCGCAGCCGTTCCGCCAGCGCCGCTGGCGCTTTGGGTCTGTGGCAGGATCGAAAGGATCGCGTCCATGCCGTGCCTTGCTTCCCTTGATGGCTTGGGCCCCGATGGCCCATGCACCCGTCAGGGGAGTCGCAAGGAGTGTGCCAGTTGAGCATGGGTATAAGGTGTTGAAAAATATACAAATTAACTTTGTTGCCAATGGGGGATAGGTGCCGCCCGGCAGGAATCTCCCCCTGCATGATGGCGAAATCTGCCCAGCTTGACTGCTTCGGCCAGTCCGCGCCGGAACTGGCCCCGGCATTGCGACGTCATCCGCCAGAGACATCATTTTTGCTGTGAGGCGAATGAGCCGGAATGCTGAAAAGCAACACAAATACAAGGAATAAGCCCCGGCAGGAGCAAATTGTGGGCAGCGGGTCCGCGCGTTTTGCCCCGGCAGATTCTGCCCGATACCCGGCATCTTTCTACCACTTCCATCGTTTTGAAGGGGAGGCATTGCCATGTCGCTGAGCTCCATTCTCGGAAGCGCCCTGTCGGGACTTCAGGCCAGCCAGATCGGGCTGAGGTCCGCCTCCAACAACGTCGCCAATGTCAACACGCCGGGCTATGCGCGCACCGAAGCGAATTTTACCACGCGCGTCATTGATGGCCGGGGTTTCGGCGTCAGCGTGACCGGCGTCGTCCGTGTCGCGGATGCCTTCCTTCAGGCCGCGTCTGTCCGCGCGTC
This sequence comes from Alphaproteobacteria bacterium, assembly GCA_016124665.1. GTDB lineage: Bacteria > Pseudomonadota > Alphaproteobacteria > Caulobacterales > Maricaulaceae > Hyphobacterium. The sequence continues at coordinate 1,017 of WGNH01000025.1, forward strand.
AGCAGAACATTCAGCCGCCGAGATTATCGGCCAGTCCCTCGACCGTTTTCAATCGCAGGTCGGCACATTTGACGATCAGGGTTCTATCTTCTCGCGGCTCAATCAGGCGTTCTCGTCAATATCGTCCGCAGCGCTGGAGCCCTCGCTCACCGTTTCTCGTATGTCCGTCGCTGCGGATCTGCAATCCTTCTTTGAAGAGGGTCGCCGCCTGAACAGCGAGTTGCGCGTATTGCGCCAGGAGGCCGATAGCCGGATTGCCTCCACCATCAACCGCGTCAATGAACTCACGGCCGAAATCGCAAACCTCAACCGCGAGGTCCAATCCCTGACATCGGCGGCCGCCGACTCGACAGGGGCACAGAACCGCCAGGCCGAACTGGTCGATGAGCTCGCCCAGTATCTCGACATACGGACCACAACAAATGGCGATGGCCGTGTTTTCGTCTCGACCACCGATGGCGTGGCGCTCGTGGAGAACGGTGCCGCCCTATTGCGTTATCCGCCGACAGGCTCGGGAGCCGCCGGCGTTGACTATTCGCGCATCACCATCCAGTCGCCGGGCGGAACCGGGCAGATGGATTTCAACCCGCATATCCGGTCCGGTGAACTGGCGGCCTTCCTTGAACTCCGGGACAATGAATTGCCAGCGCTCATGGAAGAGATTGCCGAGCTGGTATCCACTGCTGCAGACGCACTCAACAAGGAACATAATGACGCCACAGCCTACCCGCCGCCAACCAGCCTGGAGGGCCGCAATACCGGTCTTCTGGGTACGGATAATCTCGGTTTCAGCGGTGCCACCACGATTGCTGTGGTGGATGACACTGGCGCAATGGTCAAGCAGATTGATGTCGACTTCGACGCAGGAACCCTGAACGTCGATGGGGGGGCCGCCACGGGCTTCGGCGGAACAACAGTCGCCGATTTCACCGCGGCGCTCAACACCGCGCTGGGGGCTGATGGCTCCGCCAGCTTTGCCGATGGCCGGATGACGGTTTCCGCGACCGGAACCGACGGTATTTCCACGCTGCAGGATTCAAATGCGCCGTCAGACCGGGGTGGCCGGGGGTTTTCGCATTTCTTCGGGCTCAACGATCTTGTTGAATCCACCCGCCCGCTGTTTTTCCAGAGCGGCGTGTCCGGTACCGATGCGCATGGCTTCACACCGGGGCAGACGCTGGATTTCCGCGTCAACAGCGCAAACGGAACGGTCGCCCAGGACATTTCGATCAGCGTCGGCGCTGGCAGCTTCAATGATCTGCTCAATCAGTTGAACGATCCGGTGGCCGGTCTCGGCCGCTATGCCACCTTCTCCATCAACGGGACCGGGGAGCTGGTCCAGACACCGGTTCCGGGTTTTGACAGCTTCGAGGTCGAGCTGGTCGGCGACAATACCCAGCGTGGAACCACCGCCATCGCTTTCAGTGATTTGTTTGGCTTGGGGCTCTCAGCGCAGGCCGGACGAACGGACCTGCCGCAGGTCGCGCCGCGTATTCGCGCCGATTCCTCGCAGCTGGCCATGGCAAAACTCGATCTCGACGGGGCACCGGCCGTGGGGGATATTGTGGTGACGTCCGGAGATGGCCGCGGCGGTCACGCCCTGCAATCGGCCCTGACCAGCCAGCGCGCCTTCTCCGCCGCCGGTGGCTTTGCGGCCAGCTCCGGCACGTTGGAAAATTTTGCTGCAAGGGTCGCCGGCGATATCGGTTCGCGGGCCGCGCGCGCTGAACGTTCGGCGCAATCTGCGGAATCCCTGAAAACCGCGGCTGATCAGAAACGCGCCGATGTCGAAGGCGTCAGCCTCGACGAGGAACTCGCCAACATGACCATTTTCCAGCAATCCTACAACGCGTCCGCGCGGCTCCTGCAGACGGCAAAAGAGCTGACCGATACGCTGCTGAGTATCATCTAGGAGAGGTGAGATGACCCGCATCGCAACATCCGCCGCGGCCCAGACCGCGCTCTTGGATCTGATGAGAGCGCAGCGCAATGTCTTCGAAAGCCAGCAGCAACTGGCGACCGGAAAACTCAATCCCGACCTTAAAGGCGCAGGCCACCGTGCCGAATCCATTTCCGCCGCTTATGGCGCGCGGGACCGTGCGGAATCCTACAAATTCTCCGCTGAACGCGTGGGAAGCCGGATGGAAGTGACGGCCCTTGCCCTCGACAAGCTGTCGGAGTCGGCCAGCGATCTGCGGGTGGCGATGACCACGATTGATGGCACGCACATCATGAACCAGGCGCGCGAAGCCTTCGAAAAGGCGCGCAGCGCGCTGTCGACACAATATGCCGGCGGATATGTCTTCGGCGGCACACGCACGGACACAAACCCGATTGCGGCAGAAACGCTTGCCGATCTGGTCGCCGCACCCACCGCGGCGGACGTCTTTGTCAATTCCGGCCGCCGCCCGGTGGCGAAGCTGGATGATCAGGTGACGATGGAGGTCGGCCTGCTGGCTGACGAGGTCGGAACGGACCTCATGGCCGCGTTCAAACGCCTGGCCGAATTCGATGCCGGCCCGGATGGACCGCTTGACGGGCCGCTGACCGATGCCCAGCAGACCTATCTGCAGGGCGAAATTGCCAATGTGTTGTCCGCGTTTGACCGGATCAGCGACAGGGTCGGCGAAAACGGGGCCCAGCAATCGCGTGTCGAGAACATGGTGCGGAGCCAGGGCCAGAAAGCGGATTATCTGAACAGCCTGATCGGCGATCTGGAAGATGCTGACATGGCCGCCGCCGCGACCCGTTTCCAGCAGGCCCAGACGGCGGTTGATGTCTCGGCGCGGACCTTCTCGGTCCTCAGCCAGGTCTCGCTATTGCCGTTCTTGCGATAACACGCACTTTCAATCACATTAATGTCATTTTGCGCGAAAATGATGCGCATTTATCCCGACATTCAGATACTGAAGACAGGGAGAATAGAAAATGCGCATTTTATTATCTTGCCTATTGTTCGCTTTTGCGGGAACCGCATGGGCTCAGGACGCTGAATCCAGTTCGCATCAGGCTGCCCGCGAATTTTTCGACAACTTGGCTTATCTGGAAGGCGGCTGGCAGCTTGAGAACTTCCTGATGACAGGCCCGGGGCAGTCCACGACCAAGGAGTTTTCCGTCACCACCACACGCGTTTTTGACGGGCTGGGTCTGAATTCGCACTGGATCGACAATGAGACCGGCGACTGGATCGGCAATGTCATCACCACATTCGATCCCGCCACCCATCTCTATTCCGTTCGCTTCTTCGACGGACGCAATAATCTCTGGGTCGACTCTGATCAGACCATCACGCTCACCGAATCCGGTTTCGAATCCACATTCTCGGGCGAGGATCAGCATGGACCCTTCGAGTCCCGCACCCGCATGGAGCGCATTTCGGATGATCATTATCGCCAGACAATCGAGCGCCGCTATCCCGGCACGGACTGGTTTGTTACCGATTCCGTCGAGGCCCGGCGCGACTAGCCCTTCCTAAACCGGCGCCTTTCGCCTATATCCGCGCTTCCTTTAACGACTGCTTCGGGCCTTGACCCCGTGGGAGACGAGTATGACGACGACAATAACGCGCGCTGGCGATAGCCGCGCCGACACCCTCATCCGAGAATTCGGTCTCGATGGAGACATTTTGGGCCTGGGCGGCAAGCCGTCCGATCACCGCGTGGTCGTGGCCATGTCCGGCGGAGTGGACTCCACTGTCACCGCGACCCTCCTGCACAAGGCGGGATATGACGTGGTGGGCGTGACCCTGCAGCTTTATGATCACGGTGCAGCGATCAAGAAGAAGGGCGCGTGCTGTGCCGGCCAGGACATTTATGATGCGCGCCGCGCCGCCGAGGAAATGGGCTTTCCCCACTATGTGCTCGACTATGAAAGCCGTTTCAGGGAAGCGGTAATAGACGAGTTCGCCGATACCTACCTGGCCGGCTATACGCCCATCCCCTGCGTGCGCTGCAATGAACGCGTGAAATTTGCCGACCTCCTGAAGCAGGCCAAGCAACTCGGTGCGGCCTGTATGGCGACCGGGCATTATATCCAGCGCGTTGAAACGCCGGAGGGCCCGCAATTGCGCCGCGCTGCGGATCCCGGCAAGGATCAATCCTACTTCCTGTTCGCCACAACGGCAGAACAGCTCGATTACCTGCGCTTTCCGCTGGGCGGTCTGACCAAGGACCAGACCCGGCAACTTGCCGAAGCCTTCGGCCTCGCGATTTTCGACAAGCCGGACAGCCAGGACATCTGCTTTGTGCCCGATGGCAATTATGCTGACATCGTCGAAAAACTGCGCCCCGGCGCCTCCGCCCCCGGCGACATCATCCACATTGATGGCCGCGTGCTGGGCCGTCATGAAGGCGTGCTGCGCTTCACCGTGGGGCAACGCCGCGGGCTGGGCATTGCCGCGGGCGATCCGCTTTACGTCGTCAGGCTGAACCCGGACGCGCGCCAGGTCATTGTCGGTCCGCGGGACGCGCTGACGGTGAAGGAAATCAGGCTGCACGAGGTCAACTGGCTCGGCGAGGGCGGTCTTGCCGCCCAGGATGGCGCGCCGATCCTCGTCAAGGTCCGCTCCACACGCCCGCCCGTGCCCGCCGTCATGCAGATCGCGGACGGCAAGACCAGCCTGCTGCTGGATGAGGGCGAGGAAGGCGTCGCCCCCGGACAGGCGGCGGTCTTCTATTCCCCCGCCGACGCCGGGGACCGCGTGCTCGGTGGCGGCTGGATCACCGGGACGGTTTAAAAGAATACCCCTAAGATTAACCCAAATGTGAAAAGCGTCATAAAAAATTACAAAAAGACATGCAGTAGCTATAAAGCTAGGCTTTCACGTAATTTCTCGTGTCAAGAAAAAAGAAATGTCCGGAGCCATGGGATCGGTCATTGACCTGCCCTGGAATTTGAACAGCATTATTTAATCGCCAGTTCAGACCGATTCGTTTTGCTGCGAGGTCTGTCTGATGACGATTGAAATTCCCGGCTATGTTGTAATCGCACTGGTGCTCATTGCACTCGGGCCACCAAAAAACCGAGAGAAAATTTGGGATTGGCTTTCGAAGCTCTTCCGGTTGGAATAGCGAGTTGTTGATTTCGTTGGATGCCAATTTCGAGAGCGCTTCCGACAGATTGGTCTCAATCGACTATATATTGATCAATCCACCAGCCGCCGCATAGCCCATTCCACCGGGCCCCGGCTGTGATAGCGCCGCCAGATCGTCGCGAAAATGACGGAGGCGATAAAGAAGGCGATGACGACACCATACAGCCAGAAGATGGATTCCATCTCCTCGGGCAGGAACCATTCAATCCCGGTCACGCCAATGAAGACATGGGCAAGATAGAGCGTCAGCGCCATCTGCCCGGCATGGATCACCGGCTGGAACAGGCTGCGCCGCCAGTCCGCTGCACAGATCATCAGCGACAGCGACAGGACGATCATGCCGGCACCGAGCCCGAACATCACATAGAGCGGGGTGGGCGGATAGGCTGACGTGCCGAACAGATCGGCGATATAGTTGAGCGCATAGCCCGGCCCCCACTCCTCGACCGGCACCAGCTTGATATAATTGAGATCCAGCGCCACGAACTTGATCGCCTTGGCCAGCGCGATCAGCGCCACCCCGCCAGTCAGCAGCCGCCAGTGATTGGCCGGTTTGTGCAGGTCAATCCGTCCCACCGCCATGCCGGCCAGGAAATAGGCGAACCACGGGAAGACCGGATGATGTCCGGTGAAGAAGACGTCCCGGACCGCCACCAGCGGATTGTGGAAGCTCGGACTTTCCCAGTAATCCCAGCCCAGTAGCGGCGGGAAGGCGAGATATTCCGCCACGAAGAGCAGCGGTGTGATGATGGCAAAAACGATCAGCCAGCGTGTGCTGAACGTGAAAAGCAGCGCCGCCAGTGCCAGATAGACCCCGTAGAAATGCAGGATGTCATACGGCCATTGCGCCCGGAAGGAGACGCCCAAGATGAAGAGGAAGATGCCGCGCTTGAGGAGCGACAGGCGCGCCGCCCGCCGGTCGTCCAGGCTGCGGGTCCGCCGCCAGCGCGCTGTCAGCAGCGCAGTGCCCACACCCGCGACGAAAACGAAGGTCGCCGCGGCCCGCCCGGAAAACAGGCTGGCCAGCTGGGTCGCCCAGGCCGGGTCGGTATCGGCATTGTTTATGTAGATGTGAAAATTCACCATCATCATGCCGAGAAAGGCGATGGCGCGGGCAAAATCGATGCCTTCCAGCCTTGCGGCGGACGGAGCGGTAATTTCCGAGAGGGACGGGTCGGAGACGATCGTGGTCGTGGCCATTACCGGTCTCCGTCCGTTTGGGGTTCGGCCTCCGGGCAGGGACGGCTGGACGCCGCTCTGATCCGGTCACCGCCCTGTCCGCGCCCGATCGGATCCGAGCCGAACCCGGTATCGGTATCTGTCACCCGGACCGGCCCCCGGCCTTCACCTGCCGGGTCGGCATGGGCACCGCGATCCCGGTCCGTAAAGCTGCGCGGTCCGCGGCCATAACCGGCGCGGTCGGCGCTTTCACCGCTATCCTCATCGGTCACGCCTGTGCCTTGCCCGTACCCGGCCCGGTCGGCCGTTTCACCGCTATCGCTGTCGGTAATGCCCGTGCCGCGGCCATTGCCGACAGGATCCGCTTCTGAACCGCCATCTGAGTCGGTCACGCCCGAGCGGCAGGCGGCATATTCCGCGTTCCAGCTGCCATGCTGGGCGTGGGCACCGTTGATGATCGACGTGGCACCTGACAGGGCCGCGCCACCCACGACCGTGCGCAGGAATGATCGCCGGCTCGGCCGGCCTTTATGTCTGGACATGAATTTCCCCTGATCCCGGTATGGTTTTAGCCGAGGCCGATCGTTTGGAAAAGCGGCTTAATTCCGGAGGCTTGGTAAAAATACAGCTTCGGCCTTGTGTGCGCTGCAGCAAATTCACCAGCGCCAAGGCTTGACGAAATGCGCCGTGCGCCTTTCACATGCGCGCCCAATTCCCATATCATGCTTCCACCCAGGAGTGATTGAACATGAGTGCCAAGGAAGATCCCATTGTCATCGTCGGCATGGCCCGTACCCCGATGGGCGGTCTGCTGGGCGATCTCGCGCCCTTGTCTGCCAACGAGCTCGGCGCCATTGCGGTCAAGGCCGCGCTGGAAGAAGCCGGTGTCGCCGGTGAAGATGTCGAGATGATCTATATGGGCAATGTTCTGCCTGCAGGTCAGGGTCAGGCGCCGGCGCGCCAGTCCGCCATCAAGGCCGGCCTGCCCAAATCCGTCGAGGCCACAACACTCAACAAGATGTGTGGTTCCGGCATGCAGGCCGCCATTATGGGCCGCGCCTCCATCGCTTCGGGTGATGCCGCCATCATCGTCGCGGGCGGCATGGAATCCATGACCAATGCGCCGCACATGCTGCCCACCCACCGGGCCGGCTTCAAATACGGCCATGACACGATCAAGGACCACATGGCGCAGGACGGGCTGGAAGATGCCTATGAAAAGCAGCCCATGGGCGTTTATGCCGACATGATCGCGCAGGAACACCAATTCACCCGCGAACAGCAGGACGCCTATGCGCTGGAAACCCTGGCCCGCGCGCAACGGGCCACCGAAAAGGGTGATTTCAAGCGCGAAATCACGCCGGTGACGATCACCACCCGCAAGGGCGATGTCACCGTCGACACAGACGAATTGCCGCGCAAGGCCATGCCGGAGAAAATCCCGAGCCTGCGTCCCGCTTTCACCAAGGATGGCACCGTAACGGCGGCCAACGCTTCGGCGATCTCCGATGGCGCAGCCGCGCTGGTCATGATGAAGCTGTCGGAAGCCGAACGGCGCGGACTGAAGCCGCTGGCGAAGATCGTGGCAACAGCCGCGCATGCGCATGAGCCCGCCTATTTCACCACCGCGCCGGTGCCCGCCATGCGCAAGGTGCTCGACAAGGCCGGTTGGTCGGTCGGCGATGTCGATCTCTGGGAAATCAATGAAGCCTTTGCCGTTGTCCCGATGATCGCCATGAAGGAGCTCGGCCTCAGCCATGACATCGTCAACGTCAATGGTGGTGCCTGTGCGCTCGGCCACCCGATTGGGGCCTCCGGTGCCCGGATCATGGTGACCCTGCTTGCGGCACTGGAAAGCCATGGCAAGACCAAGGGTGTCGCCTCGCTATGCATCGGCGGCGGTGAAGCCACGGCGGTGGCACTGGAACGCATGAATTAACGCCAGCCGCATACCGGATTGACAAAACCCCGGGCCGAAAGGCCCGGGGTTTTTCTATCCCAGCACGGAGCGAACCAGATCGGCCCAGGCCGCGCTCGGTCCGAAACCGAACAGCAGACCGACCCGCAACAGGCTCAGACCGAATACGATCAGGGTTGCGGGATGCAAGGCCCGGCGGGATATGAGGTCATAGGCCATGACGGCCAGAAACAATACGATTTGTAAAATCAAGCCAATGAATTCATTGGAAAAATAGAATATTCCGATTCGCGCGGTCGCGGGCAGGATCGCATAGACGGTGGCCAGCAGCATCAGCCGCTTGTGGGTGGCCGGCCGCCCCCGGAAGAGCAGGCCGGCGATATAGATGCCGGCAAATCCCACAATATCCATGAATGGCACGATGACGAATTGTTCCGGACTGCCGAAAGAATCCACGCCGCGCGCATAGGCATCACCGATGGCAAGAAAGCCGAAGACGATCATGGCCGCCACCAGCGGCAGGCTGAGCAGGCCCATGGCCTTGTGAAGACCATAGCGCCCGGCCGGTATCAGGCTGGCCTGGGTGATCAGAAGCAGCATCCAGAGGCTGAAAATCACGCCGTGGATCTGCAGGGCAGGGGATAACACGCTCCTGTCCGCATCCGGAAAATAGAAGCTGGGCCCGAACCCGGCCAGTACAAGTCCGGCCAGCACCAGCATCATCGCCAGAAAGAAGGGCTCCCCATGCGCCCTTACACGAACCGCGTTCATGATTGTCTCCCCATGTCTTCAGAATGCAATACGAAGCGTGTCGTGTCGAGCGCGGCGTCTGGCGCCGGATTTGGCAAATCGCCTGCTAGGAGAAAAGCTGTCTCTCGGCTACTATCAGGCCGCGAAGGTCATGACAGGGGAGGTCCTCATGCGGACTCCGATCGTGCTTGCAGCCATACTGATAGGCACACCGGCATTTGCACAGACGTTCAATTACACAGCGAGAACCACTCATACGGTGCTCCAGTCCGGCGACGTCAGGGCCGGGGCACTGACCTGGAATTGTGCGGGCAATGCCTGCCGCATTTCCGGTCCCTGGCCCCAGCCCGGGCAAGGCGCGTGCGCGCAACTCGCGGCAATTGTCGGCGAGATCACCGAATACGGCCATCCCGGCGCGCGGCTGAGTGCCAGCCAGCTGGCGCAATGCAATCGCAGCGCTGCTGCCCAGCCGGTCATGGTCAGCCCGCTGATCCAGCAGACGATCCAGCGCCCCGTGACACAATTGCCGCAGGGACAACAGCCCCAGCTCAATCCCGATGTCGTCCGCCCCCGCCCGACCGTAACAGCCGTGGACACGATGCGGTATGAAGCTCCGCGCATCACCCGCCAGACGGTCAGCGTCGAGCCACGCCCGAGCGGCCGGCTTTATGCCATTCGCGACGGGGGAGGGGATGGCGATTTCGGCGGTAATGGTCCGCGCGTGGACCTTTCGGCCGAGATCAGCGCCCAGGATCATTGCCTTTACGCCGATATAGAAATGATTGCCGAGGAAACGCGCTCCGACTGGACGCGGGGCCGTGTCGCGGAACGCATCCGGATCTGGTGCAATCCCGAAGGAGGCGCAATCGAGCGGATTGTGACACCATCCCGCGCAACGGCCAGCTACACGGATACGGACTGGGAGATCGATACGATTGTGCCCGGACGCGGCGAGATGGATGTGCGCCGTGGCGTGCCGGCGACGGACGGGCCAGTGCGGGCTTTCATGGTCATGGGCGATACCAATGGAGATGTATTTTCCAATGACAATGATGGCCGTGATGTGGGCGATCTCGATGCGGACGGCAACCGGACCGTCTCGCGCACCAGCGTGCAGGTGCAGTGGAACCCGATCGAGGTGATTGTGCCCTATGCGCCGCCGGTCACGCCGTCGGGTCCGGCCGGGTCTGAGATCATCACTCTCAACGGACAGCACAGTGATTTCCATATTCTCGACCACACTGGCGGCGACCGGGAGTTTTATGGCAATGGCCCGCGGATGACCGTCACCTCGCGTTTGACCCTGTCGGGTGATGGCCGCCGCATTCTGGCCGACATCACCGGCGAGGCCGAGGAAACAGGCGGCGACACGCGCGCTGCCGGGCGCTGGCCGGGCGAGATAATCTGGCAGGCCCCGCCAGGATGGCGGATAGATGCCGTCGAAGTCGCGTATGAATGGTGGGAGGACGATGTCTGGCAGCGCGAGACCCGAAGCGCGCTGGACCGCAATACACGCGTCAGTTTCACAGATACGGATCACGAACAGGATTTTCTGGTCGAACGGGCCGGTGAAGCCCGGCGCAATGGCGATAATTCCATCTATTTCCATGAGGCTGCACTCACAGCCCGGCGCGAAGCGATGAGCCCGGTTGCGGCGTTCCGGGTCGTCGGTGATACGAACGGTCAGGAAGCAGGCACCCGCACCGGCGTTCAGGTCTTCTACCAGCCCCTCATCGTGGCGCTCTCGCCGACATCACCGTCTGCAAATGCAAGCGATCTGGAACCTGACGTCTTTCTCAATGTGCCAACGGGTGACTTTGCCAACCGGCTCTCCGGCGGCAATTCCTGTGGTCCTCAGGCCGGATCGCGTGTGCTGCGCTTCTACGGTGTTCCCACGACCTATGAGCAGTTCAAGCGCCGGGTTCAGAGCTCTGGCAATTTTGTGTCTGATCAAAGTCTCGGCACGCCGCCTGGCACGCTGCGCGACCGCATGAATGATCTGGCCCCGGGCTTCGTTCATGATGTTCTGCCGCTGGGCAATGAAAGCAACAATGCCCGCGCGCTCGACACCATACGCCGCCATCTCGATCAGGGCCGTCCGGTGATCACCCTGATCAGCTGGGGCAGCCAGTTTGCCAGCGATATCTTCTCGCCGCATGACGCCGCGGCGATGTCGCACTGGGTGGTCGTTAACGGCTATGATGACCGCTCACAGACCTTCCATATCGTCGATAATGGCCATGCCGTCGAATGGTCCTACACCCTGTTTGAATCGCTCTTCGATTATGGTCAGGATTTGCAATATGAAGCGGTGCTGGCAGCGATGAATGTCGAGAAAGGCTCGATTATCTACCGCCGCTAGAAATCCGGCTCGTTGTGCAGCTTGCCTTGCTGGGTCAGGTGATTCAGCGGCACGCCGTTGAACATTTTCACCTTCTTCAGAATGACCGCTGAGGAATTCGCGCCGATGACATCAATTGGCAACAGACGATTTCCGATGAAATTGTTGTAGGACGTCATGTCCGGCGTCATCACCCGAAGAAGATAATCATATTCGCCGGAAATGGTCAGGGCCTCGACGATCTCGGGAATCGACTGTACGGCGTTCATGAATTTGGCGTGATTGTTTCGGGTCGGCGGAGCGATCTTCACCATGACGACAGCCTGGAAATCGAGGCCGACTTCGCGATCTTCCAGAATAGCCATCCGCTTGCGGATCACGCCATCGGCTTCGAGATTCCGGATGCGCCGCCAGCAGGGCGAAGCTGTGAGGCCGACTTTCTCGGCAATCTCGGCGACGGAGAGACTGGCATCGTCCTGCATGCAATCAAGAATTTTGATGTCAATATCATCGAGTTTCATGGTTATATCATGCTCCGCAAACGTCAGTTGGATATTGCCGTATATATATTTTCCAATTCTTGCAAACCAGACACTGTCACTACCTGTTACGGCCCGGCCTGCGGATAGCGCGCCTGTGAGTGGACAAACACCGGCTTTCCGCGCTAAGGCCCGCGCGCGAAAGGTGGCAAGCCTTTCACCGGATGAGCTAATCGATCAGAGGCATTGCCCATGGCGACCCAAGAACCGCGCTATCGCGTTCCTGTTCCGCAATTCCGTCCCGGAGACGAGCCGGATTTCTCGCATCTGAACATTCCCGCTGCCGGTGAGGCCAAACGCCCCGGCGTGGACGTGGACGGCAGGGACACGATCGAGCTGGCGCTGGGTATGGTGCGCGTCCTTGATCACAATCACCAGGCCGTCGGCGAATGGAATCCGGAGATCAGGCCGGACGTCTTGCGCGAGGGATTGCGCCACATGGTGCTGACCCGCGTCTATGACGAGCGCATGCTGAAGCTCCAGCGCCAGGGCAAGATGAGCTTCTACATGAAGTCGACCGGCGAGGAGGCTGTCGCCGTCGCCGGTGCCATGGCGCTCAAGAACAGTGACATGGTTTTCCCGTCCTATCGACAGCAGGGCATTCTCTTTGCCCGGGGGCGCGACATTGTTGACATGATGTGCCACTGCATCTCCAACAGCCGGGACAATCTCAAGGGCCGCCAGCTGCCGGTGCACTACACCTGGGCGGAAGGCAATTTCTTCTCCATTTCCGGCAATCTCGGCACCCAGTTCCCGCAAGCCGTCGGCTGGGCCATGGCGGCGCGCTACAAGGGCGAGGATCAGGTCACGGCAAGCTGGATCGGCGATGGCACGACCGCCGAGGGCGATTTCCATGGCGCGCTGACTCTGGCTTCGACCTATCGCGCGCCGGTGATCCTGAACGTGGTCAACAACCAGTTCGCGATTTCCACCCACCAGAATATGGCCATTGGCGACGCCCCGACTTTCGCCATGAAGGGGCTGGGCTATGGCATCGCCTCGCTGCGCGTTGACGGCAATGATTTCCTCGCCGTTTATGCCGCCATGCAATGGGCGGCCGAACGCGCGCGCAAGGGGCATGGCCCCGCCTATATCGAGTATTTCTCCTATCGCGCGGACGCCCACTCCACATCGGATGATCCCTCCGGCTACCGCCCGAAAACAGAAGCCAAGGTCTGGCCGCTGGGCGATCCCATCGAGCGGTTGAAGAACCACCTGATCGGTCTTGGCGAGTGGGATGATGAGCGCCATGAAGCGCTTGAAAAAGAGCTGAATGATCTGGTCGTGAAATCCTACAAGGAAGCCGAAAGTCACGGCACGCTGCATGACGGACCGCTATCACCCGTTCCCTCCATTTTCGAGGATGTGTTCGAGGAACCCGACTGGCGCCTGATCCGCCAGCGTCAGGATCTGGGAGTATAGGCCGTGGCTAAAATGAACATGATCCAGGCGCTCAATTCGGCGCTCGACATCGCGATGGAAAAAGACCCGAATGTGGTCTCCTTCGGCGAGGATGCCGGATATTTTGGCGGGGTGTTCCGCGTCACGGCCGGCCTGCAGGCAAAATACGGCCTCGACCGGTCCTTCGACACGCCGATCAACGAGGCCGCGATTGCCGCCATGGCCATCGGCATGGCCGCCAATGGTCTGCGGCCCGTCGCGGAAGTCCAGTTCTCGGATTATATCTTCCCGGCCATCGACCAGATTGTGAACGAGATGACTCGCCTGCGCTATCGTTCCGCTGGCCAGTACACCCAGCCCATCGTGATCCGCTCCCCCTGGGGCGGCGGTATTCGCGGGGGGCAGACCCACTCCATGAGCCCGGAAGCGTTTTTCACGCACGTTCCGGGCCTTCGTGTGGTCATCCCGTCCAATCCCTATGACGCCAAGGGGTTGCTGCTGGCCTCTATCGAGAACAATGACCCGGTCGTCTTCTTCGAGCCCAAGCGGATGTATAACGGGCCTTTCGACGGCAAGCCGGACGGCGCGCTGCAAAGCTGGGCCAATCACCCCAAGGGCGAGGTGCCGGAAGGCCATTACACTGTGCCTCTGGATACCGCCGAGGTGGTCCGTGAAGGCAATGATGTCACTGTCATTGCCTATGGCACGCTGGTCCATGTCGCCCTGTCGGCGGCGGAGAAATCCGGCATTGATGCCGAGGTGATCGACCTCAAGACGCTCACGCCATATGACATCGGCACGATTACCACCTCGGTGAAGAAAACCGGCCGTTGCATTGTCAGCCAGGAAGCGCCGCGCACCTCCGGTTTTGCAGCCGAGCTTGCGGCCCAGATCCAGGAAGACTGCTTCTGGTCGCTCGAAGCGCCGATCGGCCGTGTGACGGGCTGGGATACGCCCTATCCACATGCGCATGAATGGTCCTACTTTCCGGGGCAGGACCGCTTTATCAATGCGTTGAAATCCGTGATGGAGGCTGCCTGATGTCTGAATACCGTTACAAGCTTCCCGATGTCGGCGAAGGCGTGGTCGAGGCCGAGATCGTCGAATGGCGTATCAAGGTCGGTGACACGGTTGAGGAAGACCAGCCCATTCTTGATGTGATGACCGACAAGGCGACAGTCGAAGTGCCATGCGCGGTGAATGGTGTTGTGACCAAGATCGTCGGTGAACCGGGGGATGTGATTCCGGTGGGCACCGAAATCCTCTTCATCGACACGAGCGGTGCCCCGGCACCATCGGCGGAAGATGTTCCTCCCCCGCCTGCGGGGGAGGTGTCGAGCGAAAGCGAGACGGAGGGGGCAGATGCCAAGGCAGAGCCTTCCCCCCCTCGACCGGCAGAGCCGGCCACTCCCCCCGCAAGCGAGGGGAGAAAAAACAAAGCCGCACCTGTCGCCCGCGCTGAAGGGGACAAGCCGCTGGCCAGCCCGGCTGTACGCCAGCGCGCACGCGAAAACGATGTTGATCTGGGTACCGTTCCGGGCACCGGCCCGGCCGGCCGGATCACGCACCAGGACCTCGATGATTTCATCGCCTCTGGCGGACGCCTCTCGGCCCGTGCCGGTGGGAGTGGCTCGGGACGCAGCAAGCGCACCGGCGTCGAGGAACAGAAAATCATCGGCCTGCGCCGCAAGATCGCCGAGAATATGGTCAAGGCGAAGACCACCATCCCGCACATCGCCTATGTCGAGGAGATTGACCTGACGGCGCTGGAAGATTTGCGCGCACACCTGAATGCCAGGAAGCGTGATGATCAGCCCAAGCTGACACTCATCCCCTTCCTCGCCGCCGCCCTGTGCCGCGCCCTGCCGGACACCCCGCAGGCCAACGCGCACTATGACACCGAGGCCGGCGTTCTGACGAAATATGAAGGCGTCCATCTCGGCGTCGCCACCGCCACGCCGAATGGCCTGATGGTGCCGACCATCAAGCATGCCGAAGCCATGGATGTCTGGGAACTCGCCGCCGAGCTCGGCCGTCTGGCCAGGGCCGCCCGCGACGGCAAGGCGACCAAGGACGAGCTGTCAGGCTCCACCATCACCATCACCTCGCTGGGCGCAATCGGTGGTCTGGTGACGACACCGGTCATCAACCTGCCGGAAACCGCCATTATCGGCGTCAACAAGATGCAGGAATTGCCGCGCTTTGATGCCGGCGGCCGCGTGGTCCCGAAGAAGCTGATGAACCTCTCCTCCAGCTTTGATCACCGCATTGTCGATGGCTATGAAGCCGCCGTCCTGATCCAGAATGTGAAGGGCTATCTGGAGAATCCGGCAACACTGTTTATGCCATAGCTTGCGGAGGCCCCCGCAAAAGCGTGGACCCATCCAACCCCTGTCGAGAAACACCTCCTCGTCATCCTCCGATTTAATCGGAGGATCTCGCCATTCGATGAGATCATCCGGTCAAGCCGGAGGGTGACAGTGTGGTGTGACACAACCCCTCACGCCATCGTGACGCCACGGCGCGGATAATTTTGACATGATCCTCCACAATTTGGGGAGATCATCATGAATCGCGCATTATCCGTTCTCGCATTCGCCTTGCTGGCCAGCGCATCCGCCCAAGCGCAAGTCACCGGTGAAGGCACGGTCCGCTGCGGAAATTATGGCGCGCCGCATCCGGACATGCCGGAAGAGTTCGCACAATTCGCCTTCCTCATCGGGGATTTCGACGTGGCATTCCTCAACTGGGATGCCGAGGCGGGCGCCTGGGGCGAGCCGCAACCCTATTCGGCCCGCTGGAACGGCTATTACGGCCTCAATGGCCGGGCCATTATCGATGAGTGGTTCGATCCCGGTTTCGGATATCGCGAGCAGGCAGGGGCCGGCATCAATATCCGTCTCTACGATGAAGCCGAAAGCCGCTGGGAAACCGCCTGGCATTACACCGCCAATCACGAGGTCCGCGAACTGCATCAGCAGCTCCGCGAGGACGGCCGCCTCTGGCTCTGGCAGGTCTATCCGGAAGCCGCGGAACGCCGGGTCTGGTTCGAGAATTACGGAAATGGCGAATGGGCGCGCATTACGCAGGTGCGGGATGAAGAGACCGGTGCCTGGGTAAACGCCGTGAAGCTTTACGCCCGCCGGGCCAGTTGCGCCGGCGAATAGAATTCCGGCCAGTCTGCCGCGAAGGTCTCCAGCCACGTACGCGCTTCGCCGCGGTCACGGAAGATTTCAAGGTCATAGGCCCCGTTGACGAAAGGCATGGATTGCCATTTCAGCAAGAGCGGTTCGGAACTGGGCTCCTCGGCCACCCAGGCGACCTTGTAGTCGGGGCCACGAAGCGCATGCAGGCGTTCGACTTCTTCGCGGAAGGCATTGCGGAGCCGCTTGGCGTCCACGCCGGTCATGCCGGTGCCTTTTTCGATGATCGACAGCAGATTCATGCCCGTGCGCCATTGCCCGCCGTAAAACAGATCGGCATGCATGTCGCGGAAGGATTCAAAGGTCAGTTCGCCATTGAGGCGCACTTCAACGATATTCCCCGTTTCCGGGAAGATGATTTCACAGGCCATGACAGCCCCCTTTTTCAGCGGGGACGGCCTCTAGGTTGCAAACGTGTCACAAAAATGTCGAAAAAGCGGCTTCTGACTGCATACCGGTTATGCATTTGCGGGATGCTATTTGCATATCTGCCCTGCACACCGTCCCCTTCCTTTGAAACCGCTCCCCGGTTAAACCCTCGCCTGAATTCAAGACGAGGGCTTCGGCATGAGCGATCTGACCTGTGACGTACTGGTAGTGGGCGGCGGCCCGGGCGGTTATCCGGCGGCCATCCGCGCGGGCCAGCTGGGGCTGGACACCATTATCGTCGACAAGGATGGCTGGGGCGGCACCTGCCTCAATCGGGGCTGCATTCCGTCGAAGGCGTTTATCCACGCCGCGGACAAGTTCGCCGACATGGTCCACCATGCCGAGAGCGGCAAGCTGGGCATTTCCCTGTCCGCCAAACCCAAGCTCGACATGAAGGGCCTTGTCGCCTGGAAAGACGAGATCGTCGGCAAGCTGACCGGCGGCGTTGAACAACTGCTCAAGGCCGCCAAGGTGAAGGCCATCTCCGGCTGGGCCGAGTTTGAAGACGCCAAGACCTGCACCGTCACGCTGGAAGACGGCTCCACGCAGAAGATCACCGCGAAGAATGTCATTCTCGCCACCGGTTCGGTCGAGGTTGAACTGCCCTTCCTGAAATTCGGTGGCAAGGTCATCGGCTCCACCGGCGCGCTGGATCTGGAAAAGCTGCCGGAGAAACTGGTCGTCGTCGGGGGCGGTTATATCGGGCTGGAGCTCGGCATCGCCTATCGCAAGCTGGGATCAGAGGTCACCTTCGTCGAAGCGCTGGACCGTATCCTGCCCGTCTATGACAAAGAGCTGACCCGGCCGATCACACGCTGGCTGAAAGAGCATGATGTCACCGTTCACACGTCCTGCAAGGCCAAGGGCGTGGTGGAAGAGGGTGGCAAGACCTTCCTCGAATTCGAGACCGTCAAGGGCGGGACCGAGCGTCTGGAGGCCGACAACATCCTTGTCTCCGTCGGCCGCAAGCCGAACATGTCCGGCTGGGGGCTCGAGAAGATGGGCATCCCGAATGACGGCAAATTCCTGAAAGTGAATGAGCGCTGCGAAACCGGCATGCGCGGCGTTTATGCGCTGGGCGATCTAACCGGCGAACCCCTGCTGGCCCACCGTGCCACCGCGCAGGGCGAGCGCGTGGCCGAGATCATCGCCGGACACAGGACGGTTTTCGATCCGGTCGCCATTGCGGCTG
Organism: Alphaproteobacteria bacterium; assembly: GCA_016124665.1. Taxonomy (GTDB): domain Bacteria; phylum Pseudomonadota; class Alphaproteobacteria; order Caulobacterales; family Maricaulaceae; genus Hyphobacterium. The sequence continues at coordinate 19,061 of WGNH01000025.1, forward strand.
TCTGCTTCACCGAGCCGGAAATCGTCGGTGTCGGCCTCACGCCGGATGAAGCGAAAGACAAGGGCGAGACCGTCATCACCGGCAAATTCCCGCTCGCGGCCAATGGCCGTTACCTGTCGATGGAAGGCGGCGCCGATGGCGGCTTCATCCGCATCACGGCGCGCGAGTCTGATCATGTCATCCTCGGCATCCATGCCGTCGGCAAGCATGTCTCCGAACTCTCCGGCGAATTTGCGCTGGCCATGGAAATGGGTGCGCGCCTGGAAGACATTGCCGGCACGGTCCATGTCCACCCGACGCTGACCGAAGGTTTTGCCGAGGCCGCGCTCGCCGCGCTGGGCCACCCGATCCACATCTCCGCGCCGAAGAAATAATGCCGGCGCTGGCCACTTCGTTCGAAACCGCCTTCCTGCACCGGCAAACGGTGGCGGAGGCCGATATCGATTTCATGGGGCATGTGAACAATCTGGTCTATCTGCGCTGGGCGGCGGAGATGGCCGAGCGCCATTGGCAGGCCGTGGCGAGCGATGACATGCAGGCGGCTGGCCTGTGGGTCGTGCTGCGCCACGAGATCGATTATCACCGCGAGCTGAAGCTGGGCGACGAGGTCGAACTGCGCACCTGGGTCGATCCGGTCAAGGGTCTGCGCTGTCCGCGCCATGTTGATATCCGGCAGGCTGGCGCCGACAAGCCCTCGGCCAAAGTCCTCACCACATGGACCTTTATCGATATGGAAACGCGGCGTCCCCGACGCCTGCCGCCGGACATGAAAGCCCTGTTCGGGATGTAGGCTGGCAGAAAGAAACCCCGGAGACGGATCTCCGGGGCCCTTGCTCATGCAATCGGTATGAAACGATGCTAGTTGCGGACTTCGGAGATCTGCAATTCGGCATTCTCGAACTGGCCGTTATAGGAGCCGATCCAGATATCATACTGGCCGGACATGGCCGGGTAGAAGGCGAGGCCCGGCGTCAGACCGCCACCGGAATCATCGTCGCAATACCATTGACCGTCCGGTCCGTTGACGACCAGCGTCGTGTCGTAATCAGAGGCCACATTCAGGAACAGCTCATACCCGCCGGCGCTGTAATTCAGCCGCACGTCAGGCGCGTCGGAAATCATGCCGACGCAGCCCTGGATCCAGGACGCATCGATATTGCCGCCGGACACGACATCGACCCGGTAGGGGTCCGGCATGAAGCCGGCTGACAGATTGACCGTGCCATAGGTCGGATTGAGGCCATAGTCCTGAGCCTGTGCGCTGGCACAGACGGCTGCCGCAGACATCGCCGCAGCAAGGAGAAGACGTTTCATATAAGGGTTCCTGGATGAAAATACCCGGCATCAGACTGCCGTGACGGGACAACGCACGGAATCTTATGAATGGTCAATGAACAAAAATCACACCCTGCGCGATTACCGGATTACCGGCCTTGTCACCATCGAAGTGGAGCGGTTTTGACGTCATTTACATACCGTCATCCACCGATTCATTCGGAGGATATCCTCAGGCCCTCCGGTCAAGCCGGAAGGTGACGAATGAAATGCACACCTCATCCTGAGGTGCGAGCGTAGCGAGCCTCGAAGGACGAGATGGGTGGTCTACTCCGCCAGCACGCTTTCCAGCCAGGCGGCCATGGCCGCCATGTCAAACGCCGGATTATGCCCGTCACCCTCGGTGCGGACATGCTCATACCGCACGCCAACCTCGTTCAGCACGGTCAGCATGTAATCGCCCTGGCTGACCGGGACGACCATATCATCCACCGAATCGATCATGTAGAGCGGCGGATCATTGGCATCGGCATAGGTCGCCGGAGAGGCCTGCACCGCGATGGGCGGGCTGGCTTGATAATGATTGTCCGGTCCGAAATACGGCACGCCGGTATACATGGCTATGGTCTGCGCCGCATAGGAGCTGGCTTCTTCGGGATCACCGGCCAGCATGAAGGGCGTGGCAATGCCGACCGTGGCCTGAACGGCGGCAGAGGTCTGGTCGATCGCATCCAGCCCGTCGCCCGGCGCATCATCCATCAATGCGGCCATGGTGGCGAGATTCGCGCCCGAGGAATGGCCCAGCGTGGCGATATGATCGGGATCAATGCCCCAGGCCTCGGCGGCAAAGCGCACATAACGCACCGCCCGGCGGGTATCATTCACGGCCGCCGGAAAGCGGTTGCCCGGTGAAGAGCGGTGATTGATGACGAAAGCGGTAAAGCCTTCTTCGTTCAGGGCTTCGACGACATTGCGGACATAGTGATAATCGGTCAGGTCTTTCAGCTGTGGCGCGGAATAGATTTCCGGCCGGTACCAGCCCGACCCCGGCACCACGATGACGCCGAACCCGTTGCGCTCGCCGGTGGGCGTATAGACATCCATCAGCAACGCTGCCCCCGACACCATGCCATAGACGACATTGGTCTGCGCCGGCGTGATCTGGGCCTCGTCCTGAGTGAAGGCGGCCCCCGACAGGGCCAGTGCGCCAAGCGCGGCGGCTAGAATACTTTTCATATGCGATCTCTCCCCGGAATGGCTTGTGCGCATTGTGAACGCCGTTCACCAGGAAGGGAAGGGGTTAGCAGCTGCTTTCCTCCCCCGATTACGGGGGAGGTGGCAGCGAAGCTGACGGAGGGGGCCAGCCCCCCTCGGCCTTACAGGCCACTCCCCCGCAAGCAGGGGGAGAAAACGTCTGATTGTATGCCGGCTAACCCAGCCGCTCCGTCACCCCCACAGACTCCGCGGCCGCATTGAGCTGTTTCAGCGTTTCCGGGTCCATCGGCACGCCCTCGGCCGCGCGGCGCTTGCGCAGGGACCGTTCCGGATCGCCGGGCGCGACGATCGGGCTGTCCCAGTCGGCTGGCGGAGAAGCGAGGGCATACTCCCACATCGCTTCCATCTCGCGGTCCATGGCAGCGGGATCACCGAACGCGTCCGGTGAGAGAATGACAGCCATCATCTGGTTGCGGATACCGCCGCGCCGTTCATGGCCGGGCTGGATCGTGCCGCCGCCGGAAAACACGCCGGCCAGCAATTCTGCCGCGAAGACCAGCCCATACCCCTTGTGATCGCCGAACGGCGTCAGCGCGCCCTTCTGGTCAAACCCCTTGAAGCCGGACGGATCATCCGTCGGCAGGCCGTTTTCATCAATGATCGCGCCGAAGGGCACACGCAGCCCCTTGCTGGCGGCGATCCGCGCCTTGCCCATGGCGATCCGGCTGGTTGCCATATCCAGCAGGAAGGCGGGCTTGGTACCAGTGGGCGGCAGGGCGATACAGACCGGATTGGTGCCGAAGCGGCCATCCGTGCCCTGATAGGGGGCCACCACCGGATCCAGATCGGTGACATTCACGAAGAAGATCGCGGCAAACCCTTCCTGCGCCGCCATTTCACCAAAGGCCCCGATGCGGCCCAGATGATGGGCATTGGACAGGGTCAGAATACAGGCACCGAGCGCCTCCGCCTTCGGGAAGGCGGCTGTCATGGCAAATTCGCCGGCAATCCGCCCCCATGCATCATGGCCGGCCACTTTCAGAATCGCGCCCTTGTCATGGATCACTTCGGGGACGGCATGAACATCGACCAGACCCTCGGCCACATGTCTCAGATAGGTGGGCAAAAGCCCCGCGCCGTGACTGTCATGCCCGCACAGATTGGCCATCACCAGATGATCGGCGACCGCCCGTGCATCCCCCTCCTTCGCACCGGCCCTCGCTAGCGCCGCGGCACAGAAGGTGGTCAGCTCGGCGGCAGAGATGCGGATATCACCCGGTTGCATCAGTCCTTGTCCACTTCTTCCTCGGGCCGCACATCCGGCGGCATCCAGGCGCGCTCCAGCGCATTGCCGCGCGCGGCTTCGCGGTCGGAGCGCATCGTCTCCATCATCATTTCATTCTGGCGTTTGGCGATGGCGACATATTCCTCATTGTCGAAGACATCGACATTCTCTTTCCAGGCCGCCGCCAGCTTGCGCAATGTCTCGCGGTCATGGCGCACGAAATAGCGCACCGCCTTTTCGACCTCGAAAGGATGTTCACCCATCGCTTCCAGCGCACTGCGTCCGGCGCGGACCGCACTGTCGAATGTCTCACGGATAATGTCATCCGCCCCGGCGGCATAAAGCTGGTAGACATGATGCCGGTCAATCGCCCGCGCAACGATATGAATGTCGGGCCGCTCCCGGCGCACATGTTTGACCAGGGCGGTAATCTGGTCCTTGTCGTCAATCGCCACCACGAATTGCCGCGCCTCATGCAGGCCGGCCGCATGCAGAAGATCGGGCCGCGTGGCATCGCCATAAAAGGTCTTGATGCCGAATTTGCGGACGCCATCCACAAGATCGCTGCGATGTTCCAGCACCACGGTCTCATAGCCCGAGGCGCGCAGCAGGCGGTTGACGATCTGCCCGAAACGGCCATGCCCGGCAATGAGGGTCGTGCCGCGCTCGTCAATCGCGTCAGCTTCGCGCGTCACATCGGTTTCTGTGAATTTTCGCGCAAACACCTGCTCGTAGAGAATGAAGAGCAAGGGGGTGACCAGCATGGAGAGCGCCACCAGCAGCGACAGGGTTGGCTGCAGATCCGGCGGAATGACACTGTTCTGCACGTTGAAGGATAACAGCACGAAGCCGAACTCGCCGGCCTGTGCCAGTGCCAGTGTCATCAGCCAGCGATCCCGCCCGCGCAGCTTGAACAGGAAAGCCAGCATCATCAATACCGCTGCCTTGACCGCGATCAGCGCCGCCAGCAGGCCGAGGATCAGCGCCCAGTCGGCGAGGAAGACATCAAAGCGGATGCCCGCCCCGACCGTGATGAAGAACAGTCCCATCAACAGACCGCGGAAGGGCTCGATATCGGCTTCCAGCTCGTGCCGGTATTCCGAATTGGCAAGCACCACACCGGCCAGGAAAGTGCCCAGTGCCGGCGACAGGCCGACCAGCGTCATCAAAAGCGCAATGCCGATGACAATGAACAGCGCCACCGCGGTGAACATTTCACGCAGGCCTGACCGGGCGATGAAACGGAACAGGGGCCGTGTCAGATACATGCCGCCGCCCACCACCACGCCGATGGCGGCCAGCACCACCGGTCCATAGGCCCAGCCCGGCAAGCGATCGACGATGCTGAGGCCGGCGCCGTGCGTATCTCCATGGTCCGCTGCTCCATGCGCAGCGTCCGCCACACCGTGCGCGGCATCCTCGGCACCTGTGCCCATCAGCTCCGGCAGCGCCAGGAGTGGCAGGAAGGCCAGCATCGGAATGACGGCAATGTCCTGGAACAGCAGGACGGAAAAACTGCCACGCCCGCCCTCCGTCTTGTCCAGCCTCTTTTCGGACAGGGTCTGCATCACGATCGCTGTGGAGGAGAGCGAGAAGGTCAGGCCGATGGCCACTGCGACGGTCCAGCCCAGCCCCAGCAGAACACAGGCCGCAGCGATCAGGCCGGCAGTCAGTGACACCTGCAATCCACCCAACCCCAGAAGCCGCGTCCGCATGTCCCACAGGGCGCGCGGTTCCAGCTCCAGACCGATCAGGAACAGCATCATCACCACGCCGAACTCGGCAATATGCTGCACATCCTGGGTTTCGGATCCGACCAGGCCGAATACCGGCCCGATCAACACGCCGGCAATCAGGTATCCGAGCACGGAGCCGAGCCCGAGGCGTGAACAGACCGGCACCATGATGACCGCGGCGACCAGATAGATGGTGGCACTGAGAAGTATCCCGTCCATGGCCTAGTCCTCCACCGTCAGGGATTTGAGCTGCCCGTTGAGCAGGGGCAGGGCGCGCACCGCCTCGATATCCAGCCGCCGGTCGCGCAGCGCGGTCAGCAACCCCGTCCATTCCGCGACATGCTGGCTGAGGCGGTCATCTTCCTGCGCATGTCCGGCGCGGAAAAACGCGAAGGGCGGCAGATACACCATGCCGCAATAATCCGCGGTCTGTTCCAGCGGCGTCAGCATCTGGCGCAGCGTAAAATGATTATAGCCGTCTTCGGCATAGCTTTCTTCCGGGTTTCCGGCGGTCAGGGCCGAAAAGAAGATCTTGCCCGTCAACGCCTTGCCCGAATGGCCGAAAGCCCAGCCATGTTCCAGCACGATATCCTGCCATTCCTTCAGGATGGCCGGGGTGGAATACCAGTAGAAGGGATGCAGGAAGATCAGAACATCATGCGCTTCCGCCCGCTGTTGTTCGCGGTCGGCATCAATGTCGAGGCGCGGATATTCGGCATGGAGATCGGCCAGTGTGACACCGTCGATCGCGCGCGCCGCCTGCCGCAGAGCCCGGCCCGCCACAGACCGGCGCGGGGCGGGATGTGCCGCCAGGATCAGGATGCGCCGCGGGCCATCGCCATCATCCAAAAGGCTCATTTCCCCTCCGAATCCCTCAAATCAGGACTCAACATATGCGGGCCGGGGCGCACCCGCCATGCAAAAGCCGCTGCCTGTATGAATCCGGGTGCTTGCACGCGCCCGATCAGCACAGTATATCGCCTCCCTCGCATGGCGCGCCCGCAAGGGTGATGTGCGGCGTGTGGCGGAGTAGCTCAGCTGGTTAGAGCAGCGGAATCATAATCCGCGTGTCGGGAGTTCAAGTCTCTCCTCCGCTACCAAATCCTTCAATATTCTGCATGACAGCCCGCGTCCCCCGGAATAGGATTCTCCGTCCAAAGGGGAGGAGCCAATGCTCAAGGAATTCAGGGAATTTGCCATGCGCGGCAATGTCGTCGATCTCGCGGTCGGCTTCATTTTGGGTGGCGCGTTTTCAACCATCGTCCGGTCGCTGGTGAACGACATTCTCATGCCGCCGCTCGGTCTTGCGCTCGGCGGTGTGGATTTCACCAACCTCTTCATTGCGCTGGGGGATGTACAGTATGAAAGCCTCGCCGCTGCGCAGGAAGCCGGTGCTGCGACCATCAATTACGGTCTTTTCATCAACAATGTGATCGCCTTCGTGATCCTGGCCTTCGCCCTGTTTCTGATTGTCAAGGCCATGAATTCCATGAAGAAAAAGCAGGAGGAAGCGCCTGCCGCCCCGCCTGCGCCGTCGAATGAGGAAGTCTTGCTGGCCGAAATCCGCGACCTTCTGGCGAAGAAATAGGCGCGCATGAGACGGTCCGGCGGCATTGAGCGCGCCGGACCGTTTTGCTCATCCGCAGCAAAATTAACCTTCTGGCCACCATGCCTATGCCCTTCTGAACACAAGTGATTCGCTTTCACGAAGGGCGGGGACGGGCGTGTTCGGCTTGAATATGACTGACAGGGCAGAGCGGAAGGCCGAAGAACAGGCCTCGAGAGCGCGCACCATCACCGAGGGCGCGCTGGAAGAGATCGACCGCGCCCGGATGGAAATCTATTTCCGCAGCGGGCTGTCGGCAGTTCCGTTGAATGTTGTCAACGGACTGATTCTCGGGGCCATGATGCTCACCGTGGCACCTGTGCTTCACGTTGGCGTCTGGTTTACGACCGGTGTGTGTCTGGCGCTTTCACGTTTCCTGCTGGCGAAGAATGCGATTGCTCTTGGCGGCCGGCTGCCCCCCTTCCGCGACAAGCTGTTTCTCCTGTTGTCTGCAATGTCCGGCTCCCTCTGGGGCGCAGCCTTTTTTCTGCTGCCCATTTCACAGATTTCTGTCGTTCATTTCGCTGTGGCATTTATCCTCGCGGGCATGACGGCGGGGGCCGCTCTGTCGTCCGCGACCCGCCCGATCGGTATCATTGCCTACAATGTACCGGCAATATCGCTGGCGGCCGGCTATGTTTCCATGATCGGTACAATTCCGGCCTACGGCCTGTCCGCAGTCCTTTTCCTCTACCTGGCCGTGACCATCCGCATATCGGCGCAATACCGCAAGACGCTGAAAGAGGCTTTCGAGGCCAATGCCTCGCTTGAGGGGGCCAAGCTGCGGGTCGAAACCCAGGCCAAGGCGCTGCGCGAACTCGCCCGCCGTCACGAATTGACGGCGCGCAGGGGCGAAGATGCCACCCGCGCCAAATCGGCTTTCCTCGCCGGTGTCAGTCATGACATCAAGAATCCGCTCGCCGGCATTATCGGTGTTTCGCGCCGCCTGGCGGAAGACGAAACGCTGGATACGGACACCCGCAAGAAAAACCGCCAGATCTATGATGCTGCAGAAATGCTGATGCGCTTTGTCGGCGATCTGCGCGATGTCTCCATCATTGAATCCGGGCAGCTCAACCTGATGAATGGCGAGATCACCGCCGAGCGTCTGGCGCGCGATACCCGCATGTTGTGGGAGCCCAAGGCCCGGGCCAAGGGGCTGCAATTCAATCTGACGCTGACCGGGGATAGCCAGCTCGTCCTGGCCGGTGATTCCGCCCGGCTGAAACAGATGCTGTTCACCTATATCCGCAACGCCCTGCGGTTTACTGCCAGCGGTCAGGTCGATGTTCGTCTCGATGTCCAGATGAATGCCGGCAAAGCCCGCCTGAAAGCTGTCGTCGAGGATACCGGACGCGGCGTCCCGCGCGAAGCGGAAGGCCGGTTGTTCAAGAACTTCTTCGAATCCGATGCGGATGGCATCCGGGTCATGGACGGCACCGCAACCGGGCTCACCATCACCCGCCACCTCGCGGAAATGATGGACGGTGAAGTCGGTTATGAGCGCCGCAAGGAAGGCGGCTCCCACTTCTGGTTTGCCGTTCAGCTGACCAGCCTGGACAAGCATGAAAAGCGCAGCGGACCGGAAGCGGTCGACACCTCGCCCTCGGCCATTGAAGACGTCCCGGCGACGCCGTCGCATCAGAATGCTGCTGCCGCCAGCCTGCCCGGCCGCCCCTTGCGAGTCCTCGCAGCAGAGGACAATGCCATCAACCGGACGGTGATCGAAGGCTTCCTCGTGGCCAAGGGCTGGTCGGTCGAATTTGCAGAAAACGGCGAACAGGCCGTGGAAGCCGCCACCAACAAGGCCTTTGACCTTATTCTGATGGATATGCGTATGCCGGTCATGGACGGGCTCCAGGCCACGCGTGCCATCCGGGATTTGCCGTCCACAGCGGCGATGACACCCATCATCGCTCTGACGGCCAATGCCCGCCGTGAAGACGAAGCCCAATGCCTCGCCGCCGGCATGGACGGCTTCATATCCAAGCCGATCGACACACAGCGCCTGTTTGACACCATTGCCTCGGTGATCAGCGACGGCAATGGCGGATCCATCGCCCGGGCAAGCTAGAGCCCTCGCCATCTCGGGGCTGTGGCCGGGAATCGGGGTCGATACTCTTCCTGGCCCGTCCGAAAGACATCGGAATCGGCCGGTGCCGCCAATATCTCCGGCGATCAGGCTGTGCGGGTCATGGCCTGTGGCCTTGTCTGATGTCCCGCAAGCTGGTCCATGGCTGCAAAGAGGACATCTTTCCGGATGGGCTTGGCAAGATGCAGATTCATTCCCGCAGCAAGGCATTGCGCCTCATCCTCCCGGCGGGCATTGGCCGTCAGCGCAATAATCGGCGTAAGGGCGGCAGTCGTATGCAGGCTGCGTATGGCGCGGGTGGCGGCCAGGCCATCCATGTGCGGCATTTGCACATCCATGAAAACCAGATTGTAGGAGCGGCTCTGAACCGCTTCCAGCGCTTCGCGGCCATCGCCCACGACATCCGCCTCGATACCGCGCATCTGGAGCAAGCCGACAATCACCTGCTGGTTCACGACATTGTCCTCTGCAACGAGGATGCGTAATGGTCCGCCGATCGGCAATGAAGCCGCGGCTTCTTCCACTGCTGGCGTTTCCGGCATCAGAGTCACTTCGCCCAGCACGGCTTCAAACCAGAAATGCGTGCCCTTGCCTTCTTCGCTTTCGAAGCCGATTGTCCCGCCCAGCAATTCCAAGATCCGCCTGGAAATCGCCAGCCCCAGGCCGGTCCCCCCATGCTTGCGGGTCGTACTGGCATCGGCCTGGCTGAATTGCTGGAACATCCGCGATTGTGCATTCAGCGGAATGCCGCACCCCGTGTCGCGCACATCGGCCCGCAAAAGCCGGCATCCGCCACCGAGCGCCGATGTTGAAAGCACGACACTCACAGAGCCCTGCTCGGTGAATTTTATGGCGTTGCCGATCAGGTTGAACAGCACCTGCTCCAGGCGAACACGGTCACCAAATATCAACTGATCTTCCTTGCCGTCGCAGGTAACTGTGAAATCGAGGGCTTTCTCTGCCGCACGCACGCTCCACAGGGCTCTGGCCTCATCGGCCAGCTTGGAAAGCGCAAAGCTTTCCGGCTCGATATCCAGCTTTCCGGCTTCGAGCTTCGAGAAATCGAGGACGTCATTGAGAATCCGCAGCAGAATCTCACCCGAATCCACAATCGTCTTGGCGAGCTTTTCCTGATCGGGATTGAGACCGGTTTCGAGAAGCAGCTGGCTGATCCCCAACACACCGTTCAGCGGTGTACGGATTTCATGGCTCATTGTGGCAAGGAAATCGGACTTGACCTTGGCGGCCGACAACGCCTCCAGGCGTGATTGGCCCAACTGCTTGGCCAGGGCTGCCAGTTTCCGGTTTCTTTCCTCGCTCTCATCCGACACCGCCGTAAAAAGGGCCAGCCCGGTGCCGATACCGCGATAGGCACCGTTTCGGGTGATCACGAACCCGTCCATCAGCGCACCGGGACGTTTGGTGACAATCAGCCGGTTGAGGTCATTGACCGGCGTCATCTCCTCGACGATCAGCGGATCCTTGTCCATGACAAAGGTGACAGGCCGCTTGGCAAAGAGCGCGCGGCCGTGACGATCTGCCATTTTCAGGAAGAAGGCATCGCGCGGGATCAGCCCGATCGGACGCTCCCCATCGACCACCGGCAAGGCCAGCAAGTCCTCGTCATCACCAAACATTTCATAGACCACCTCGCCTTTTGTTGTGGCGGTGATCGGAGCGACGGGCTCACTGAGATGGCGGACGAGACGGCTCATGTTCCAGCTCCGGTGTTCAGGAGCCGGAAGAATTCGCAGCGAATATTGCCTATCCGATTAATTACGCAGCGGTTTCACAAAAAATTCGTTGAAGTGTTACGCGCCTTAACCAAGCGTTTCTGACCGCACCCAGTCAAGAAAGCCTGCGGAGCTGCCATCCGGCTCGACCAGCCATTCCAGTATGGCCGGTTCCTCATAGGGATGCAGCGCCTTGATGCGTTCCGCGCATTCCGCCGCCCGCGCCGTCTTCAATATCATCACCCACTCGGCCTCGGCCTGCATCTTCCCCTTCCATTGATAAAAGGAGGTCCCGCCGGGCAACAGGTTGGCGCAGGCAATCAGGCGCGATTCCAGCAGCTTCCCGGCGGCCGTTCGCGCGCTCTCTTCATCCGGCCAGGTGGTATAGATGAGGCTGACATCTGACATGGCGGCAGTTTTAGCCTTATAAGGCCGGGCTATGAAGTCAGATGACACACCTTCCGCGCTGGTATTGTTTTCCGGGGGTCAGGATTCCGCCACGGCACTGGCCTGGGCGCTGGAAAACCATGCCCGTGTGGAAACCATCGGCTTTGCCTATGGCCAGCGCCATGAGGTCGAGCTGGAAGCGCGTCAACGCGTGCGCACGGCGCTCGCCGGCCTTGATCCGGTCTGGGCGGGTCGGCTGGGGCCGGACCAGGTGGTGGATCTGTCCGGCTATGGCGCTCTGGCGGAAAGCGCATTGACGGCAGAAATGGAAATCGAGTGGAAACAGGGGGGCTTGCCGTCAACCTTTGTGCCGGGCCGCAATCTGGTCTTCCTGACCGTTGCATCCGCCCTCGCTTACCGGCGCGGCCTTGACTGTCTCGTCGGGGGCATGTGTGAAACCGATTATTCCGGCTATCCCGATTGCCGCCGCGAGACCATTGATGCCGCCCAGGCCATGATTTCGCTCGGCCTCGACCGTCCGATGCCCATCGAAACGCCCCTGATGTTCCTGACCAAGGGCGGGACATGGGCGCTGGCGCATCAGCTCGGCGGCGACCGTCTGATCGGGATCATCGTTGAAGACTCCCACACCTGTTATCTCGGTGACCGCTCGCACCGGCATGACTGGGGCTATGGCTGCGGCGTGTGTCCGGCCTGTGAATTGCGGGCCCGGGGCTGGGTGGAGTGGCAGACAGGGACATGACCTATTCGGTGAAAGAGATATTCCTCACCGTTCAGGGTGAAGGCGGACAGGCCGGGCGTCCGGCGGTCTTCTGCCGCTTTGCCGGCTGCAATCTCTGGTCCGGGCTGGAACGCGACCGGGCGAGCGCCGTCTGTAATTTCTGTGACACCGATTTTGTCGGCACGGACGGGCCGGGCGGCGGCAAGTTCAAGACAGCCGCCGCGCTGGCAGAGGCCGTCGCCGCGCAATGGCCGGGCGGAGGCAAGCCGCTGGTGGTGTGCACCGGCGGTGAGCCGCTGCTGCAGCTTGATGCGCCGCTGATCGCCGCCTTCAAGGCGGCCGGGTTCGAGATCGCTGTTGAAAGCAATGGCACGCTGAAAGCGCCCGCCGGCATTGACTGGTTGACGGTCAGCCCCAAGGCGGATGCCCGGATCGTCCAGACCAGCGGCGAGGAATTGAAACTCGTCTATCCGCAGCCGGGTGTCGATCCGGCCCGGTTTGAAGGTCTCGATTTCAGGCGATTCTCGCTTCAGCCCATGGACGGGCCGGACCAGATGAAGAATGCGCAGGCAGCCTTTGATTACTGCCTGGCGCATCCTCAATGGTCATTGAGCCTGCAGACCCACAAATGGATCGGTGCGCCCTGACAGAGGTCTATGAGCCGGAATTCACCGCATCACGGAGGCTGGCGGCCAGCCGCGAGGAGAAGCGGTCGAAGGTCCGGTTGGTGTCGGTCCAGACATTGGCAAATTGCGCATCCTGGATGCTGGGCGTTGTCCAGCTGTATTCATAGGTGGCCACCAGCGAGCCATCCGCGGCGCGCAGTTCGGCCATCACATGGGCACCGCCACGGCCATAGCTCTGGAAGCTGAGCCCGGACGTTCCGCCTTGCTGTGCCATGGTTGGGCGATTGGGCGTGGCATCCTCGATCACGACATGCAGCGTTGCGCTGCCTTCGCCATCGGCCAGAAGCGCCACCTCGCGCAGCTCGCGCTGCAGGTCGGATGACAGCGTCCGGATCAGACGGTCGAATTCGCGCGCGCCATATTCATCGCGCTTGGCCTCCAGCGTTTCACCGATTGTGATGTCGGCCAGATGGACCGGCCCCGCCGGCGTGGCAGTATAATTTGCAATGAGGCCCTGGGCGAAGACCGGTGCCGCAAACAGCACCGCTGCCAGAGCCGAGACGAAATAACGCATGGTGATACTCCTGATCATCGGCCTGTCCCCGTGATTACAACCATAGCAGACAGAAAGGCCGCTGTCAGGAATTACTCGCGATCATGATCATGATCGTGATCGTCTTCATCCTCTTCGCCATCACCGGGTATGGCGGTGCGGACAACAGCACTGCCGACATTGCCTGCGGTTTCCAGCGCCGTGCCGGTCGTGCGGACGGCGGTTTCCGCGACCATTGATGTGGCACCGATCACCAGGCAACCGGACAGCGCCGGTGCGGCGAGCAGAAGCGAAAGGACTACAGATATACGCCGCGCGGTCATGGGACACTCCATATCAGACGGTCAGTATGATGGCGCGGCAGGGATTCACAAAGCGTGAAGACGCCAGCATTCTTGTCAGTCTTTCCGGATCCGCACCGAAACCGGTTCGCCGCCGCGGAAATGGATGTCGCGCTGCGGGAAGGGGAAATTGACGCCATTCTCGGTGAAGGCTTTCCAGATCGCCAGGAGCACCTCGCTCGACACATTGTTCACACCCTGCCCCGGATCGGCAATCCAGAAGCGGATTTCCAGATCGATGGAATTATCGCCAAAACCGCGCAGAAGGCATTTCGGTGCCGGCGAGTTGAGCACACGCGGCACCGTCTTGGAGGCTTCGACGGCCAGTTCCATCGCCGTCGGGATGTCGGTGGTATAATCGACCCCGATCATGCGCTTGATGCGGACGGCATGATCGGAAAAGGACCAGTTGATCACCTTGGTGGTGATGAATTCCTCATTGGGAATCAGGTGCTCCATGCCGTCGCGTGTGATCACCGACGCAAAGCGCATGCCCAGCGAATTCACCCGGCCATACGTGTCTTCCAGCGTGATGACATCGCCCGGCTTGATGGAACGGTCGAGCAGCAGGATCACGCCCGAGACGAGGTTGGAGAAAATTTTCTGCAGCCCGAAGCCGATCCCGAGACCCACGGCACCGGAGAAGATGGCCAGAGCGCCCAGAGGAATACCCAGGCTGGACAGCGCCAGCAGGATGGCAGACGCCAGCAGGGTGACCTGGACCGATTTTCCGATCAGCAAGCGCGCGGAGGGGTTCAGGCTCGGCAGCTTGTTGATGCGGGCCGACAGAACGGCGGCAATGCGTGAGGCGACCCAGTAGAGCACCACCAGCAAAACAAGTGCCTGGATGGCGGACATGACGGAGACCCGGCCGCCACCCACACTGACCCCCAGCGAGTCCAGAAATCCGGTGGTCGGCGCAAGCCAGCCTACGATATTCATCGCAGCGATGGTCCAGCTCATGATGGCGGCTGTGCGTGACCAGAAGGGTTCGGCGATAAAGCCGGTGATGGCCCGGATCACCGCCCACGCGCCAACCAGATTAGCCGCCAGACGGACCCAGAAAAACTCCATGTCGAGCTGTTGCAGCGTGAACAATACCGCCGACAGGAAGATCCAGCTCAGGGCCGGACCGAGAACCGGAGACAGTAGCCGCACGGCATCCGAACTGAACCGTCGCAAAAAGCCAATATTACAGAGGCGTTGCAGGAGATTGGCGACCGGCTTGCGTACCGCGAAGGCCAGAAGAATGCCGACGACAATCGCCGCTGCCTGCACGCCGAAATCGACGCTGACCATTTCCGAGCGCAGCCACTCCCACAGCGATTCCAGCCGGCCGCGCCAGAGCGCTGGATCGGTGAGCTGTTCGAGATCGGGTGTCTCGATTGCCGGAGGCGGATTGGTGGCCATGAATCAGAAAGATAGGCCGGAAGACGGTGTAACGTCGAGGGGCTATTGACCTTCGCGCCGCCAACCCTGGCCAAGCGCCGCCACAATCAGCAGCAATAGGGGCAGGGCCGGCAGAAGCGGCGTGCGCTCCGCACCGCGTACGATATAGCGCTCATTGCGTTGCAGCCCGTACCAGTTGCGTCCGGCGGCGTCCGCCCCGGCCCGGGTGCGCCGCACGCCCGGCAGGTCCGGGGTTTCGCCAGTGCCGAGGGCATAACTGCCGCCCCCTGTGGCGCGGACAAGCGGCTGTATCACCTCCTGCGTCGGGCGTAGATTGGCATATTCCTGCGGATTGAGCGGACCCAGCGCCGCAACAGCCGTCAGATCCCCCGAGCGCAAACGTACCAGGCCGGATTGTTCTTCGGCTCCGGTCGTGGCCGAGAAACGTCCCGGCTCGCCCGTGGCGGTCATGTCCAGCGTTTCGGTCCGCCCGGACGGCCATTCCAGTTCCAGCGGCGGCGGCGCATCCGCCAGCGTGGTGCGTTCGGCCATCAGCTGGCCGTTGAAGGCAGAGGCGGACAGGCGCTCTTCATCCAGCTCGGGCTCGCCCATCAGCCAGTGCGCCACGCGGCGGAACATTTCGCCATGCGGCCCTCCGCCCTGATAGCCGCGCGCCCACAGCCAGCTCTGATCCGACAGCAGGATGGCCGAGCGTCCCTGTCCGGCGCGGGCCAGCACCAGCAAGGGGCCGCCATCCGGCGCTTCAAGCAGGGTCTCCCCGCCCAGCACGGACGCATCAATCCGGCGGAACCATTCCCCCCACGGGTCTTCTCCTTCCGCCGGAGCCAGATTGGCAGTGACCGGATGGCGTGAACCGGCTTCGGTGATTTCCGGGCGATAGGCCCCGGTCGCAATGACACCTGTGGGCCGCGCCGGCAGCACCGCCGCCAGCGGAGAGCGGTAGATGGAGGTCGCCTGCCCGAAGGGCGGACCGGCCGTGACCAGCAAGGCGCCGCCATTGTCGACATAGCGCGAGATGTAATCGAAATAGAGGGGCGGGATGAGCTGCCGCCGCCGGTAACGGTCGAAAATCACCAGATCGAATTCGTCCAGGCGTTCCTCGAACAATTCGCGGGTCGGGAAGGGGATCAGGGACAATTCATCCACCGGCGTGGAATCCACCGCTTCCGGCGGGCGCAGAATGGTGAAATGCACCAGATCAACGGATGGATCGGACTTCAGAAGGTCGCGCCAGGTGCGCGCGCCATTATGCGGTTCACCCGTGACCAGCAACACCCGCAGCCGGTCGCGCACACCGGTCACGGAGACCGCCGCGCGATTGTTGATCAGGGATAATTCCTCCCGGCCCGGCTCGACCTCGATCTCGATCACATTCGCGCCGCGATGCTCGACCGGGGCCGTGACCGTGGTGTCGGTGCCGATGGTGATCCGGGCCGTCTGCGGATCACCGCCATCGACCCGGAAGGTCAACGTTGCGGTGCCGGTCATCGCATCGTCCTCGACGCGGATCACGAATTCGGCCGGCTCGTTGACCAGGCCATAGCGGGGGGCTTCCACGATCACCAGCCGCCGGTCGCCCTGATCGGGGTCGCCAGTGAGCAGGTGATGCACCGGCGCGGCAATGTCCAGCGCGTCAGCATTTTCCGGCATGTCATGAACACGGCCATCGGACGCGATGATGATGCCGGCAAGGCGGTCGCGCGGAATACCGGCCAGCGCCGCCTGGACGGCATCCATGGCCAGCGTCCCATCGGGGTCATTTCCGATCTCCGCCTCGACCAGTTCCAGTTCCGGATCCGCTTCGGCACGGGCCCGCAGATCCGCGAGGGCGGCGTCTGCCGCTTCACTGCGGCCGGGAATATCCATGGAGTCCGAGCGGTCGATTACGGCCAGGGCGATATCCGGCAGGGCTTCGCGCTCCTCCTCGACCAGCGACGGATTCATCAGGACGGCCGAAATCAGCAGGATCGACAGGCTGCGCCACAGCCAGCCATTCAGGCGGCGGACTGCGCCGAAACCGGTAACGCCCAGCGCAAGCACGGCCAGCGACCCGATGACCCAGGCAGGGATGAGCGGCGCAAAGTCCAGCGTGGTGGCGGCGACACTCATTGGCCCAGCCTTTCCAGCAACGCCGGGATATGCACCTGGTCGGCCTTGTAATTGCCGGTCAGCGCATACATCGCGACATTCATGCCGAAACGCCTTGCCATCTCGCGTTCGCGTTCGCCGCCCTCGACCGGATAGAGGGATTGCCCGTTTTCGTCTGTTGCCCAGGCCGAGGCCCAGTCATTCGAACCGATAATCACGCCCGAAGCCCCGTCCCGCGATGCGCCGTCGGGATCCGCCTCGACCCAGACCGGTCCGCCGCTGATCCGGCCGGGAAAGTCCTGCAGGAGATAGAAGGAGCGCGTCAGCACATGGTCGGGATCAATCCGGGCCAGCGCCGGGATGTCGACCGATTCCAGCAAGCGGGCGAGGCCGGGATGTGGGGCGCCGGCGCGCGTCGCGGCAATGTCGGCATCCTGGGTGTCGAACAGGATCAGACCGCCGGACTGGATGTAGCGGGAGACGCGTTCAGCGGCCTCGGCCGACAAGGGCGGCGCGTTTTCCAGAACCGGCCAGTAGATAACCGGGAAGAAGACCAGCTCATTGGCTTCCACATTCACCGCCATGGGTTCCTGTGGCTCCATGGCACTGCGGCGGGTGATGTCGCGGCTGATCCCGATCAATCCGGCGCGGCTGCGCGCATCGACTTCGCGATTGCCGGTTTCGACATAGGCGAAGCGCAGCTCCAGGGCGGCATCCATTTCAAAACTGTCGAGATATTCCATCTGCTGGGCGTGGGCCTGGGGCAGGAACCAGACAAGGCCGGCTGCCGCGATCAATGCCGCCACAGCGCTGCCCCGGCGCGGCAGGCGCAGGCGCGGCAACCGTCCGGCCAGCGCCAGACCGATGATCGCGTCAATCGCCAGCAGGAAGAGCGCCAGCGCCAGGAGCGGTCCGGCAAACCGCCGTTCGGCGGGCGCTTCCAGATTGGCAAAGGTCACGCCGGGCAGGTTGCGTGGCAAGGCGGTGATCTCGCCGCCGGCGCGCACGACATTCAGGGCTGCACTCGCGGGCCCCAGACGGTAGATGCCGGGCGGTGTGACGGCGCTGGCGCGGGCATTGTCCCAGCTTTGTGCCGGAACCGGCCGTGCGGAAACCGGTGGATCGGAAAGTCGGCCTTCGCCATCCAGCGCGCGCTCGATGACATAAGCTCCGGATTGTGTCGGGGTCGCCGTTCCGCCCTGGGCCAGCGCGGAGATCCGTCGCAGCATACGCGGGAACAGCCCGGTCAGTGGCAGATCCGACCATTCCGGTCCGGCCGTGACATGGAACAAGACCACCCAGCCTTCGCCCTGGCGCATGGCCGTGACCAGTGGCGTCCCGTCCTGCAGGCGCGCCCAGACCCGGTCCACCGCCGCCGTGCCGGGTTCCGCCAGCACTTGCCGCGACACGGTCGCCTCGGGAGGCACAGCCAGGCCGGCAAAGGGCGAGTCGGCGGCAAAGGGTGCCAGCGTTTGCGGCTCTTCCCAGGCCAGCGCGCTGCCGAACATGCGGCCGCCCTGACGGAGCTGGACCGGCAGCAGCGCATCGGCCCGCGCTGCCAGACGCGGTCCGGCAAAGCGGATCAGCAATCCGCCCTGATTGACGAAATCCAGCACCCGCGCATCGTCGGTGCGCGCCGCATCCACCATGATCAGGGCCGAGACATTGTTCGCCAGCAAGGCGTCGAGATCATCACGCCGCGCTTCGGTGAAAGGTTCGATGGCGCGCATGATGTAGTGCAGGTCCGACAGGAGCGGCTGCCCGTCCTCGCTGGCGGCGTCAATCACGCCCACGCGGGGCCGCCGCCAGGCATCATCGGTCAATTGTGTGCCACCGGCAGAGACCTGCCCCTCGATCCGGATGGCCGCCACGCGGTTGCGCAGGTCCAGCGGCAATTCGATATCGGCGCGGGCGCGGGTCACGCTGGTGTCCAACTCGACCTCGGTGCGGGCGACGGCGCGGCCATCGCCCGCTGTCGCGACCAGCGAAACCGTGCGCGGCAGTTCGGCGTCAATGCGCATCACATCCACGGCAAAACCGTTGGGCGTGGCGACCGGTGCGCTTAGCGCCACGGGCGAGCGGCCCGGCCCCGGCAGAATGGCGGTCACCGGCCCCAGCGGGTCCAGAATACGGGCAAGGTTTTGCGATCCGGCGGTGTCAATGCCGTCCGTGATCCAGACGACCTGGAGATCACTCGTCAGACCGCCGGCGTCCACGGCGGCATCAATCCGCCCGGCGGCAAGCTCCCGATCCGGCGGCCAGGCCTGGACATCGGCGCTTTCCAGACGTCGGCGGGCGGCATCGGGATCGCCAAGGACCAGCTCGGCATCTGCTGTCGCATCGGCGGTAAATAGGATGGCGGCCGTGCGGCCATTTTCATTGGCCAGATCAAGCCGGTAATTGGCTTCCCGCACCATGTCGCGCCAGGCCGGGGCCGAGGCCCAGCCATTATCCACCACCAGCAGCAGGGGGCGATCAGTCTCGATACCGGTTTCAGGCTGCCAGACCGGGCGGGCGAGGGCGATAATTACAATAGCCGCCAGAAGCAGGCGGAACAGGATCAGCCACCAGGGCGCATGATGCGGCGTCTCGGCGTCATCCGGCGCATCCTTCAGCAGGCGCAGCGGCGGAAACACGGCCCGGCGCGGCGGCGGCGGGGTGGCGCGCAAGAGCCGCCACAATATGGGCAGCGTCAAAAGCCCGATCAGGGCCAGCGGCGCAGCAAAGGCGAGGGGACCAAGCGCCAGCATCTATACGTCCCTCGCCAGCGCGCGATGCAGGGCGAGCACGGCCTGAGTCGCGGGCCGGTCAGTCCGGTGAGTGACCAGCGTCCAGCCATAGGAGCGCGCCAGATCGGCCAGCCGGTCGCCATGTTCCTGCCAGCGCGCCCGATAGGCCTTGCGCGCTTCCTCCGCACGGCCGAACAGCAGGCTCTCACTGTCGTCTGCGGCCTCGAACCGGGTCCGCCCCTTGAACGGAAAGTCTTCTTCCATCGGGTCAATAATGCGAAGCAGCGCCCCGCTGGCCTGCAGGGCGGCAAAGCGCGACAGGCGCGCGCGCCAGGTCTCGATGGGATCGAGGAAATCACTCGCCAGCACGACCCGCCCATAGCGCGAAACCGGTGCCGATTCGACCGAAGCCAGGCTGCCCGGTCCGGTGCCGAGACGGATGGCGGTGCGTTCCAGACCCATCTCGCCGCCGCGGGCCCGGGCGCTTTCGCCCAGCGCGGCAATGCGTTCACCACCACGCGACAATAGCGCTGCCATGGCGATCATGCAGACGGCGGCCCGGTCCTTTTTCAGCGGCAGATCACGCGAGGAGCGGAATTCCATCGTCGCCGACCCGTCCCGCCACAGCCACACCGTATTGGCGGCTTCCTGCTCGTTCTCGCGGACATAGAGTTCCGACGACTTCGCCGACATGCGCCAGTCAACGGCTTGCGCCCCGTCTTCGGCGCGGTGATGGCGGTATTCCCAGAAGGTCTCGCCCGTACCGCGCCGGCGCTGACCATGCACACCCATGACAACGCTGGCCGCAATGCGCTCGGCCTCGGCCACCAGCTCGCCAAAGGGCGCAGCCGCAGCCTCGCCGGCCTGACGCAGGTCGGCCGCGCGTTTGCTTTCGTCACGGGCAAAGGGCGAGCGCATGGGCGCGTATGTCCTCTAGGCGGCTTTGGCAGCGAGGCGGGAAATCAGCGATTCCAGTGTCAGACCGTCAGCGCGCGCCGCGAATGAGAGTGCCATGCGGTGTTTCAGCACCGGCTCGGCCAGAACGGCCACATCCTCTGTCGAGGGCGCAAGGCGGCCCTGCAACAGGGCGCGGGCGCGAACGGCCAGCATCAGCGCCTGGCCGGCCCGCGGGCCCGGACCCCAGGAAACGCCGGCTTGCACATCCTTGTCATCGCTTTCTTCCGGGCGCGCTAGATGGACGAGGTCCAGAATCGCATCGACGACTTTCTCGCCGACCGGCATGCGGCGCACCAGCGCCTGCAGGTCAAGGATTTCAGCGGGCGACAATACCGGCTCGGCCCGGTTTTCCGACGCACCGGTCGTCGCCAGCAGGATCTCGCGCTCATCGCCGCGTTGCGGATAGGGAATATCCACGCGAAGGAGGAAGCGGTCGAGCTGGGCTTCCGGCAGCGGGTAGGTACCCTCCTGCTCGATCGGGTTCTGGGTGGCCAGAACATGGAAGGGTTCCGGCAGGTCATAGCGTTGACCGGCCACCGTCACATGATGTTCCTGCATTGCCTGCAAAAGCGCGGCCTGGGTGCGCGGGCTGGCGCGGTTGATTTCATCGGCCATCAGCAGGCGGCAGAAGACCGGACCCTGGATGAAGCGGAAGGAGCGTTTGCCGCCCGCACTCTCCTCCAGCACTTCCGAGCCGAGAATATCTGCCGGCATCAGATCCGGCGTGAACTGGATCCGCTTGGTATCGAGGCCGGTGGCGATGGCGAGGGTTTCCACCAGCTTGGTCTTGGCCAGGCCCGGCGCGCCTACCAGAAGCGCATGTCCGCCCGACAGGATGGCGGCGAGACACAATTCCACCTGGTCTTCCAGGCCATAGATGACCTTGCCGATGGAGGCCCGCGTCGCGGCAAGGCGTTCCGTTGCAATATCAGCGGCTTCCACCACATCCATGGCCGTCAGGGACGGGGTTTTGGGGGCAGCTGCCTTGCGCGGCTTGCGGGCCGCTGATGTCGTTTTTGCAGGACTTGCCGGTTTTTTCGCCAAGGTAATCTCCCTAAATCCCTGTATGAACTAGCGCACGGCGTCGACCGGTCACGTTGGTTCGTGAAGAATGACAATGCAAATACGGAGTGTCCATGCCCGCCGACCATACATCACCCGACCTGATGCAGTCGCTGTTGAAAGCAGCGGAGTCATCCGGCGAGGGATTGCCGCCCGTCGAGACGTGGAACCCCACCCATTGCGATACAATGGATATGGTGATCCGCCGCGATGGCAGCTGGTGGCATGAGGGACGTCGCATCACCCGCGAACGTCTCGTAAAACTGTTTGCGCGTATCTTGCGAAAAGATGACGATGGCGTTCATTATCTCGTAACGCCGGTGGAAAAGCAGGCGGTTCAGGTCGAGGCCGCGCCTTTTGTGGCGGTCCGGGTCGATAGCGGTGAAGAGAGTGGCGAGCCGGTTCTGATCTTCACAACAAATCTTGGTGATGTCGTCGTGGCGGGTCCCGATCACCCGGTCCGCGTGGAAATCGACCCGGACACGGGTGAGCCCGAGCCTTTTGTCCTGGTCCGCGGGCGTCTGGAAGCGCTGATCAACCGGCCTTCCTTCTATGAACTCGTCGAACGCGCGGCGATTCGCGATGTGGACGGCAGGAAAACTCTCTTCATCCGCTCGCGCGGGCAGGAATTCGAACTGGGCCGCGCCGAATGACACCGCAGGCCCTGCGCGATCTGCTGGAGGAAAAGCTCGATCATCCCGACCGCCCCGCCGCGGCGGCTTCGCGGGGGGATGGCGATCTGGACGGACGTGTCATTCCCTCAGGCGCCCGGCTGAACCAGGCGGCCGTGCTGGCCCCGCTCATCCTGCATGATGGCCCGCCACGATTCCTGTTCACGATGCGCGCCGCCCATCTGACCAAACATGCCGGGCAGATCTCCTTCCCGGGCGGCCGCCGGGAGCCGGGCGAAACCCTGGCGCAGACCGCGCTGCGCGAGACGCATGAGGAAATCGGCATAACGCCCGATCATGTCGAGATCCTTGGCTGCTTTGACCCGTATGAAACCGTGACCGCCTTTCAGGTGACGCCTTTTGTCGGGGTCATAAAACCCGGCTACACGGTCACGCCGGACCACAGGGAGGTATCGGAGGTGTTCGAAACCCCCTTTGATTTCCTGATGAATGCCGCGAATCATGAGCGTCATGAAATGGAGTTCCGCGGAAAAATCCGCCGTTTCTGGGCAATGCCCTGGCAGGAGCGCTATATATGGGGCGCAACGGCGGGCATGCTGAAAGCCCTGCATGACCGCCTGTTTGGAGACAGATAATGATCAGACTGGCCCTTCTCGAGATGTTGCTCTTTGCGTCGCCCTTCATCCTGTTCGCGCTCTGGCGGCTGTCGATGCAGGCCACGCAGGAGGCCGCAGAGCACAAGCCGGCCCCGACACTTGTCCTCTCGGCTGTGGGCGGACTGCTCGCCGCTGCCGGATTTGTCGCGCTGGTCCTGACGGCGGATTCCGGGGATTCGGCACACTCCACCTATGTGCCGCCGCGGCTGGGTGAGGGGGGCATCGAACGGGCGCAGTTCAACAATAATCCCGGCGAAGCCGCACCGCGGGACCGGCGGATTTTTGCACAGCCGGAGACTGGCGATGACGGCGCCACACCGGATGAGGATGGGGATGAGGACGGGGATGATGGCGGCGCGCCTCAACCCCGCTGACCATGACTGGCTGACCGCGCCCGCCACTCTGCGGGTTATGGCGGCCCTGGAGAAGGCTGCGCCCGGCGGCGCGCGCTTTGTCGGCGGCTGTGTGCGCAATGCCCTCCTGGGTGAGCCTGTTGCCGATATCGATATTGCCACCGTACTGGAGCCGGATTCCGCCAGGGCCGCGCTGGAAGCGGCCGGAATTGCGGTTCATCCCACCGGCATCGAGCACGGCACGCTGACGGCTGTCGCCGATCACCGGCCCTTTGATGTGACCACGCTGCGCCGCGACGTTTCCACCGATGGCCGCCGCGCCACGGTCGCCTTCACCACCGACTGGGCCGAGGATGCCGCCCGCCGCGATTTCCGGCTCAATGCACTCTATGCCGACATGACCGGCGGGATTTTCGACTATGTTGGCGGGATTGCAGACATTCCGGATCGCAGGATTGTCTTTATCGGCAAGGCCGAAGACCGTATCGCCGAGGATTATCTCCGCATTCTGCGCTTTTTTCGCTTTTACGCCCGTTATGGCCGGGGCGAGCCTGACTCTGAAGCGCTGCGCGCCTGCGCCGCCATGACCGGCGGTCTCGCACAACTGTCGGCCGAACGCGTGTGGATGGAGACCAAGAAGCTCCTGGCGGCACCAGACCCCGGCCCGGCGCTCCGCCTGATGGCCGAAACCGGCGTCTCGGACGCGCTCTTCGGCACTGCCGGTGATGCCTCGCGCGTCTCGCGCCTTGCTGGTCTGGGCGGAGACGATCCGCTGGTCCGCTTTAGCGCCTGGCTGGGAGATGCGGCTGCTGTCTGCGCCCGCGCACTGCGCTTGTCGAATGCCGAAGCCCGGCGCATCAACACCATGGCCGATCCGGATCTGGCATGGGAAGTCGCGCAGGTCTGGCCCATCCGTGCCGAACTGGAAAAGCAGGTCTACCGCCAAGGCAATGTGGCGGTGGCCGATCAGTTGTTTCTGCTCTTCTCCCGTGAGGAGACGCCGCCGGAAGGCTGGGGCGGAGCGATTGCCCACGCCCTGTCCTTTGCGGCACCGGTTTTTCCGGTGACAGGGACGGACCTCAAACAGGCCGGCATTCCGGCAAGCCGGGAAATGGGCGGAATACTCCGGCGTCTGGAAGATGCATGGGTCGACAGCCGCTTCCGCCTGTCAAAGGCGAATTTGCTGGAGCGGATCTGACCTGACATCAACCACTCTCGTCATCACCCGGTTTAGCCGGGTGATCTTATCGGCGAACAGATCACCCGAACAAGTCGGGTGATGACGGGGAGGGTGTTTCGGGCGATGACGGAGAGACTATTTCGGTTGACGATGCGGATATCAGGGGCGGAAGATCGCGCGAAAACCCCACCCGCTCAATCCGCGAGCCCTTGTTCGCCGCTCACATCACCCGCCGGCCGCGCACCGCGCCAGAGCAGAATACCGGTTAATGCGGCCGACAGCATGGTGGCGATTTCCCGCGTTGGCGAGGGCAGTTGCGAGACCAGAACCACATCCGGAATGAAGGGGATCAGCAAGCTGGCTCCGTATCCGATCAGCACCGCACCCGGGATCACGATCCAGATCCGCCACAGTCCCGCGCGGCTCAGCCCCGCCCATGCGCCGACGCCAACGGGAATCACGACCAGCGCCATGATCGGCGTGGCGAAAAACAACAGGGTCAGCACAAACATCACCATGCTGTAGGCGTCAGGCCGGCCACCGGTATCGGCAAATTGCAGCCCCTCCAGAATGGTCGCGCCCATGAGGATGGCTGCGCCGGCAAGGCTCGCCAGAAACAGCGACAGGATAACATTTTTCAGCGATCCGGTACGGTCGGGATCTATGGCCATTTTGCCTCGGGTGGCATGGAGGAGAGGATGGATTTCACATTCCCGCCGGTTTCAAGTCCGAACTTGGTACCACGGTCATAGAGCAGATTGAACTCCGCATAGCGGCCCCGGCGGACCAGCTGTTCCTCGCGGTCTTCTGCGGTCCAGGGCGTTGCCATCCGCGCACGGACAATCTTCGGATAAACCTCCAGAAAGGCGCGGCCGACATCCTGGGTGAACGCAAAATCTGCAGCCCAGTCACCGGTATCATGGCGGT
The DNA here is from genome assembly GCA_016124665.1 of Alphaproteobacteria bacterium. Taxonomy (GTDB): domain Bacteria; phylum Pseudomonadota; class Alphaproteobacteria; order Caulobacterales; family Maricaulaceae; genus Hyphobacterium. The sequence continues at coordinate 44,646 of WGNH01000025.1, forward strand.
CATAGAATATGCCGCCGACACCGCGCGGCTCATTGCGGTGCTTCAGCCAGAAATACTCCTCGCACCATTTGTCGAAACGGTCGTGGAAATCATCGCCGTGCCGGTCACAGACGGCCTTGCAGGCGGCATGGAAGGTCACCGCATCCGCAAAGGACTTGTCGCGCTGGTAATCCTGCGTCGGATTGAGATCCATACCGCCGCCGAACCAGCCCTTTGTCGTGGCGATGAAGCGCGTATTCATGTGCACCGCCGGGACATGCGGATTGTGCATGTGGGCAATCAGGGAGATGCCAGACGCCCAGAAGCGCGGATCGTTTTCCGCGCCGGGAATCTGCTTGGCAAATTCGGGCGAGAATTCGCCATGGACGGTAGAGCAGTGGACGCCGACCTTTTCAAACAGCCTTCCGCGCATCATCGACGCTACGCCGCCGCCCTGGTCTGACGATCCATCACCGCGGGTCCACGGGTCACGCTCGAAGCGGCCCGGCGCGCCCGGATAGAGATCGCCCGGCGCCTCGTCCTCCAGGCGCTCGAATTCGGCGCAGATTTCATCGCGCAGCGCCTCGAACCAGCCCTTCGCAGCGGCCTTCCTGTCGTCCAGTGTCATGAACAGCGTCTCCATACCGTCCGGCATTATTCCCGCCCCTTCGTGGCCGAAACCGGCGGTAAATAAAACCCCGCTTGGGCTGTTGGGGAATGTGGCGTGCCGCCGCGTGTCAGCGGGGCGCAGGCGAAACCTGCCGCATCGCCTCGGCCAGCGCGATGCCGGCACTCATCGACACATTCAGCGACCGGGCGTCCGGCCGGATCGGAATGAAGACCCGCGCATCGGCATCGGCATGAACAAAGTCCGGCACACCGGCGCTTTCGCGCCCGAAAACCAGCTGGTCATCCGGCCGGAATGAAAAATTCCACAGGGGTGTTGCCCCCTGCGTGGTGAACAGAATCATACGGCCGGTCTCGCGATTTTCCCGCCATTTCCCGTACGAATCATGGCGCTGAAAGTCAGCCAGAGGGGCGTAATCCAGCGCTGCCCGCCGCATCGCCTTGTCATTGAGCGGAAAAGCGCAGGGCTCGATCACGTCAATGCCCGCACCAAAACAGGCCGCAAGACGGATCGATGCGCCGAGATTTTGCGGAATATCTGGTTGAAAAAAAACGAGCCGCATTTTAAGCCGCGCTGGATATGGGTTTGGGGGACGTGCGGCGGGATGCCGCCTCGCCTCCAATACCGATACGAGTTAGGTGACGCGGTGATGCCTGTGATGGGCGATCCGCGTCAAGCGGGGTTTTCCGGTTGCGTCCGCAACCGGACTGCAAGGCAAGATAACCAAGAGGTCGGCCGTGACAGACCATACCACCGAAGAACCGACACGCCGGGACTTCATTTACATTGCTGCCGGAGGCGCAGCCGCCATTGGCGGAGCGTTGACGATCTGGCCCTTCATCCACCAGATGAACCCTGCCGCCGATACGCTGGCGCTGGGCTCCATCCGCAAGGATATTTCCAGCCTCGGCGTAGGCCAGGAAATCACCGTGATGTTCCGCGGCGGACCGGTCTTTATCCGCCGCCGGACGGAAGCGGAGATCGCCGAGGCGCGAGCCGTCGAGCTGGATCGCCTGCCGGATGATCTCGCCCGCAACGAAAACCTGCCGGATGATGCGTCCGCGGCTGATGCCAATCGCGTGCTGAACCCGGAATATCTGATCGTCAAAGGCAATTGCACCCACCTGGGCTGTGTGCCGGTGGGCAATGGTGCCGGCGATTATGATGGCTGGTTCTGCCCCTGCCATGGCTCGCACTATGATGCATCTGCCCGTATCCGCCGTGGTCCGGCCCCGGAGAATCTTCCCGTCCCCGCCTACATTTTCGAAAATGAGGGCGCTGTTGTGAAACTGGGCGCGACTTCCGATGAAGTGGCCGCCGCCGGATGGAGCGTCGCATGAGCCATCAGTCTACCTACGAACCGAAGACCGGCATCGAGAAATGGCTCGATTCCCGTCTCCCCATTGTCCGTCTGGGCTATGACTCCTTCGTCGACTTTCCGACCCCGCGCAATCTGAACTACTGGTACACGTTCGGCGGCATTCTCGCCGTCTTCCTGGTGATCCAGATCCTGTCGGGCGTCGTGCTGGCCATGCACTATGTGCCGCATGTCGACCACGCTTTTGATTCCGTCGAGCGTATCCGCCGTGACATCAATTATGGCTGGCTGATCCAGTCCATGCACGCCAATGGGGCCTCCTTCTTCTTCGTGGCGGTCTATCTGCACATGTTCCGCGGCCTCTATTACGGCTCGTACAAGGCCCCGCGCGAAGTCCTCTGGATCATCGGTGTGGTGATTTATCTTCTGATGATGGCGGCCGCTTTCATGGGCTATGTGCTGCCCTGGGGACAGATGTCCTACTGGGGGGCCACCGTGATCACCAACCTCGTCGGTGCCCTGCCGGTCGTGGGAGAGGGGATCCGCGAATGGTTGTGGGGCGATTTTGCCGTGGGCAATGCCACGCTGAACCGCTTCTTCTCGCTGCACTATCTCATCCCCTTCCTGATTGCCGGGCTTGTGATCCTGCACATCTGGGCGCTGCACGTTCCGGGCAATAACAACCCGACCGGCGTCGAGGTGAAGGGCAAGGGCGATACGCTGCCTTTCCACCCTTATTACACGGTCAAGGACGGTTTCGCGATTGTCGTCTTCCTGATGATTTTCGCCGGTTTCGTCTTCTACCTGCCGAGCGTGCTGGGCCATGCCGACAACTCGATCGAGGCCAACCCGCTGGTGACGCCGGCGCACATCGTGCCGGAATGGTATTTCCTGCCCTTCTACGCCATTCTGCGGGCGGTGACCTTCGACTTCGGCCCGATCAGCGCCAAGCTTGGCGGTGTGCTGGCCATGTTCGGAGCCATCGGCGTGCTTTTCGCCCTGCCCTGGCTGGACCGCTCTCCGGTCAAGTCGATGCGCTACCGGCCGATCGCCAAATGGTGCTTCCTGATTTTCGTGATTGCCTGCCTCGGTCTCGGCTGGTGCGGGGCAGAGAATCCGGACAATATGGTGTTTGAATTCGGCGGCATCGGCATGCCCTTCGTGGTGCTGTCGCAAATTCTGACGGCATATTACTTCATCTACTTCCTGGTCATTCTGCCGGTGCTCGGCTTTGTCGAGAAACCGAAAGAACGTCCGGAAAGCATCGAGGCCTCCGTGCTGGGATCATCCCCGGCTGCGGCCCCGGCGGAATAGGACAGGAGAGAAACGATGAAACGCTTTATCGCGACCCTTGCTGCCCTCGCTGCCCTGGCCACGCCGGCCCTCGCCGCCGAAGGCGAAACCCACGCGCCGGAAAATCATGACTGGTCCTGGGAAGGTCCATTCGGCACATTCGATGACCGCCAGCTGCAGCGCGGCTTACAGGTCTATCAGGAAGTCTGTGCCTCCTGCCATTCGATGGATCTGCTCAGCTTCCGCAATCTCGGCCAGCCCGGCGGACCGTTCGAATATCTGCCGGACCCGGAACATGAAGGCGAGCTGATCACATTTGCCAATCCGAACGACAATCCCGTCGTGATGGAGATTGCCAGCCGTTACACCTATACCGAGATCGATCTTGAAACCGGTGAGGAAATGGAGCGTCAGGGCATTCCGGCCGACCGCTTCCCCAACCCCTATGCCAACGACGCGCAGGCGGCCGCCTCCAACGGTGGTGCGGCACCGCCCGATTTCTCGGTGATCGTCAAGGCCCGGTCCGGCGGGGCAGATTACATCCGGTCCCTGTTGCTCGGATATGACTATGAAGTGCCGGAAGACGTCACTCTCCTGCCCGGACAGCATTACAACCCCTATTTCCCGGGCGGTGTGCTGGCCATGGGGCCGCAATTGTTCGACGGGGCCGTCCCCTATGCCGATGATACGCCGCAAACCGCGGAACAGTATGCGGAGGATGTTGTCGCCTTCCTGGCCTGGGCCTCCGAGCCGCACATGGAACAGCGCAAGCGCATGGGCCTCGGCGTCATGATCTTCCTCCTGATCTTTGCCGTGCTGATGTGGCTGGCTTATCGCCAGGTCTGGGCGAATGTGAAGCACTAGGCGTCTTTGACGCTGGATGGATCAAGGCCGCAGCCCGCGCTGCGGCCTTTTTCTTTTCCCGGAAACCGCTAGAAAAAGCCCATGACCCATTGGAAACTCGGCATTATCGGCGGCTCCGGCCTGTATGACCTTCCCGGACTGGAAGACCTCTCGGCCCGCGCCATGGACACGCCCTGGGGCGCCCCCTCCGGCGCGCTGACTTGCGGCCGGCTGAATGGTGTGGAACTCGTCTTCCTGCCGCGCCACGGGCCCGGCCACCGCCTGCCACCGCACGAGATCAATTTCCGCGCCAATATCGCGGCGCTGAAACTCGCGGGCTGCACCGACATCCTGTCGATTTCCGCCTGCGGCTCCCTGAAGGCGGAATTGTCGCCGGGCCGGTTTGTTGTGCTGGACCAGTATATCGACCGCACCCGGTCCCGTGCCAATTCCTTCTTCGACGCCGGATGTGCGGCGCATGTCTCCATGGCCGAGCCGGTCTGCCAGCGCCTGGCCGCACTGGCCGCCGATGCCGCAGAGGCGGCGGGCGCGCCGGTGACGCGTGGCGGCACCTATCTGGCGATGGAAGGCCCGCAATTCTCCACCCGCGCCGAGAGCGCCCTCTATCGCAGCTGGGGGTGTGATGTGATCGGCATGACCAACATGCCCGAAGCCCGGCTCGCGCGGGAGGCCGAGCTGCCCTATGCCGCCATTGCCATGGTCACCGATTATGACAGCTGGAAAGCGGATGAGGCGGCCGTGGATGTGCCCGCCGTGCTCGCCGTGATGAAACAGAATGCCGGTCTGGCCAGAGAGACTATTGCCCGTCTGGCGGAATTGGTGTCGGATATGCCCCGGACGCCCTCACCGCAGGGGATCGAGACCGGACTGGATACGGCCATCATTACGCCGCCGGACGCGCGCGATCCTGAATTGGTCGAAAGACTGAAAGCGATTGCGGGGCGCGTTCTCTAGGGGGTGTTGCGTGTTCCGGATCGGTTTGTGTTTTCTGTTTCTGACGTCGGTGGCTTACGCCACCGATTCATTGCCCGTTCCCCGTCAGCTTGCGGAAAATGCCAGCGCCTCGGTTGTCGATGTCATCTGCCGCGTCGGGCTGACCAATCGCGGCTCGCGCAGCCGTGGCGTGCTGGTCGCCGGCGGGGGCGAGGAACGCCGTTCCGAAGTCATCATCACCACCGGTCATGGCGTGCGCTATTATAACAGCGCCGATCCGCGCCAGTGCTGGATCGTCGATGCGCAGGGCCAGAACCACGACATCATCTCCGTCATCCGCCCGCAGGGCATGAATTCCTCCTTCGATGACTGGGCGATCATCCTGACCGAAGATGATTTCGCCCATCCCGAATGGCGTCTGCCGATCGCCTGGATGCAGCCGGACCAGACCGCGCCGCGCCATGTCGCGCTTCTCGGCCGCGATCATCTGGCGACCGGTTGCACCCTCACGCGCAGCGAACGTATCATGGATGGCGGCGAGCTGGTGCGGACGCATGATTGCGGCTCCCGTCACGGCCTCTCCGGCGCGCCGCTGCTCACGGTCGAGAATGGCCGCCTGTCGGTGATCGGCGTCAATGTCGGACGGGTCACGGGCTTTAACGGCCAGTCCATCGCCGTGGTCTTTGATCAAGGCCTGATCGCCGCGACCCTGGAGGGCACGCTGCTGCGCGCCAGCGCCGCCGCACAGTAGACGGAATTTTTTGTTCCGTTTCATGATGGTCTGCCGCAGAGCCTGATGGACTTGGCGGCATCTGCCGATTAGCGTTCGATTCTCTTTTATCGTGACAGGACAGGCCATGACAGCTCTCGCCCTAATGCTGGCCCTTTTCGCGCAGGATGCGGGCTGGCCCAATCAGGATCCCGGCGTCCGGCCCATGATCGAATGTTCCGAACACATGAATGACGACCGGGGGATGAGGAATTGCCTCGGTGAATTGTTACGTGTCGCAGACAGCTGGCTGGGAGAGGCCTTCCATTCCGCCCGCGACGAGGCCGCGGCGATGGATCAGGACATGCCGGGCATTGCCGATGCCGTGGCGGCGTCCGACCGGGCGCAGAACGCCTGGATCGCCTATCGCGACGCTGAGTGCGCGCGCCGGGCCGCTCTCCTCATGATCGGCAGCGACGCCGAATTCGCCGAGCTCGACTGCCGTATTGTTCTGACCCGGGACCGCGTCATGGAGCTGCGGGAAAATTGAGCCTTCCAGTCCTGCACATCGGTAACAAGCGCCTGTCGACCTGGTCAATGCGGCCCTGGCTGGCCCTGAAGAAGGCCGGCATCGCCTTCACAGAACACCTCATTCCGCTGGATCAGGAGGACACGCGCGAACGCCTGCTGGCCCTGTCGCCGGCCGCCACGGTGCCGGTTCTGGAAACGGCAGGCGGCCATATCTGGGATTCCCTTGCCATTTGCGAATGGGCGGCGGAACAGGCCCCGTCGCTCTGGCCGGAAGACCCTGCGCAGCGCGCCCTCGCACGGTCTGTCACCGCCTCCATGCATTCCGGCTTTTCCGCCCTGCGGCGCGAACTCTCCATGGACCTTCAGCGCGAAAAGGCGGCAAAGGATATGAGCGTCGCCTGCTGGGCGGATATCGAACAGATCCAGGCGCTCTGGGCGCATGTAAAGACCGGCGAGGGGCCTTTCCTGTTCGGCACATGGACCATTGCCGATGCGTTTTTCACACCGGTCGCGACCCGGTTCGACACCTATGCTGTGCCCTTGTCCACAGATGCATCCGCCTATGTGAAGACATTGCTGAACGATCCGGTCTACAAGGAATGGAAAGCGTCAGCGCTTGAAGAAAGCTGGGACGCGCCCTTCCACTAGAGGCAAGATATGGACTTCATCAAGGACGCCATCCGCACCATTCCGGACTATCCCAGGCCGGGCATCCAGTTCCGCGATGTGACGACATTGCTGAAGGATGCACGCGCTTTCCGGGCCGCTATCGACCAGATGGTGCAGCCCTGGGCCGGGGCCAAGATCGACAAGGTTGCCGGCATCGAGGCCCGCGGCTTCATCCTCGGCGGGGCGGTGGCGCACCAGTTGTCGGTCGGTTTCACGCCCGTCCGCAAGAAGGGCAAACTGCCCGCCCGCACGCTGGAGGAGGACTACCAGCTGGAATACGGCACCGATACGGTCGAGATCCACACCGATGCGGTCGCCGAAACCGAGCGCGTACTGCTGGTCGATGATCTCATCGCCACCGGCGGCACCGCCGAAGCCGCGATCAAACTCCTGCGCCGCGCCGGTGCCGATGTCGTCGGCGCCACCTTTGTCATCGACCTGCCCGACCTCGGCGGTGCAAAGCGCATCGAAGCCCTCGGCGTGCCGTGTGCGAGCCTTGTGAGTTTTGCGGGGGAGTAGGGCGGCAAGGCCGGTTTGGTAAACTCAACATCGCCTCCCTCCGACTTGATCGGAGGGCCTCCCTGAAGTTGAGGTCGTCCGGTCAAGCCGGACGAAGACGGCGGTGTTGAGTCAAGCACCCTCGAACCACATGCGCCATTCTGCTATTTTCCAGTAAGGCTTGAGGAGGTTTGCCATGTTCGTTGGTCATTATGGCCCTGCGCTCGCCGGGCCGCGCTTTGTCAAAACCGTGCCGGTCTGGGCGATGTGTGTGGCGGTCCAATTCCTCGATTATCTGTGGGGCGTATTCGTCTATTTCGGCATCGAGAATGTCCGTATCGAGCCGGGTTTCACCGAAGTCAGTCCTCTGGATCTCTATGATATGCCGTGGACGCACTCGCTCCTGATGGCACTCGTCTGGTCGGTGGTGCTGGGCGTCATCTGGTCGTTGATCGCGCGGACGCAAAAGCGCGCCGGGGCCATCATCATAGGACTGGGTGTGTTTTCGCACTGGCTTCTGGACCTGCTGGTCCATGTGCCCGATCTCGCCCTCTGGCCCGGAGGTCCGAAGGTAGGCTTCGGTCTCTGGAACAACACGCCGGTGGCGCTGACGCTGGAATTCGGTGTACTGGCCGCAGGTCTGCTGCTTTACGTCTCTGCGACGAAGGCGAAAGGCGCATTCGGCAAGATCAGCCCCTGGATATTCGGCACGCTTCTGGCCGGGCTCTATTCGATCAGCTTTTTCGCCCCGCCGCCGGAAACCGCCCAGCAATTCGGTCCGATGGCGATTGTCCTCTACACGCTGGTCGCGGTACTGGCCTGGCTGCTCTGCGACCGGATGCGGGCGGCGAAATAGCGCCTTCCGCGCATGCCTTGGGATGTCTCCCCCTGCTTGCGGGGGGAGTGGCCCGGAGGGCCGAGGGGGGCGAATGGCGGGTGTGATCTTGCCCCCTCGGTCAGCTTCGCTGACACCTCCCCCGTGAACGGGGGAGGACATCAATAAAGCTACTCCCCGCCCAACAGCTCCCGCACATCCGCCACGAAGGCCTCCAGCGAGGGGTGGTGGATATACATCATGTGCCCGGCCTCATAATAGCCGAAGGTCACGCGGTCGGGATCAAAGCCGGGCTGGTTGAACATCAGCTCGGCGGCGAAAAACGGCGTCGCCAGATCGTAATAGCCCTGCGCCACCAGCACTTCGAGATCGGAATTTTGCCGCATCGCCGTGGCCAACCAGGGCGTCACATTCACATAGGACGAGCCTTGCCCGGTCGAGCGGTTCCAGCCCGACGCGGTGGGAATATCGATCACCGAATATTCCTCGGTGATGTCCACGCCCAGCGTGTCAGTGAAATAATGCAGCATGGCGGCGGTATAGCCGCCATCAATGCCATAGGCGGACGGGTCGTATTCCGGCCCCTCGCTGACCGCATCGGCCTCCGCGCCGGTATAGCGGCTGTCCAGACGGCCCACGGACAGACCCTGATCGCGCAAGAGCTCCCGCATGAAGCGCTGCAGGCTGACACGCAGATTGGCGCGCAGCAAATATTCCTCCGACAGGCCGATATAGCCGGAAAACTCTGCGGCCACGGCGCGCCGGTCAGCTTCCGGCAGGCTCGCGCCACGAAGCAGCGCCGGCATATAGCGGTCATAGGCGAAAGTGCGGGCATCGGAGAGGAAGGCCTCGATATCGCCATTCCAGGCCGCCCGGTCGACGCGCTCATGATACCAGGCCGTGGCCGCAAATCCCGGCATCAGCCCGACAAAGCCGACATCATTGCCTTCGGACGTGTCGTCATAGCGGAAATCCAGAACAGTGGAGATCAGGGCGACGCCGTTGAAGGAGACATCGGTCCAGCCGCCCTGCATCTCGTTGAGGAGCGCCGCAATCCGCGTCGTGCCATAGCTCTCGCCCAGCAGGTATTTCGGCGAATTCCAGCGCCGGTTCTCGGTCAGCCAGCGGCGGATGAAGGCGCCCAGGACTTCGGCATCCTCGCGAATGCCCCAGAAGCGTTCCGTACCCGCCTCGCCCAGCGGACGGCTCCAGCCCGTGCCGACCGGGTCGACAAAGACCAGGTCCGTATGATCGAGGATGGAAAGATTGTTCTCGATGATGGAATAGGGCGCCGCGCCGTCATCGCGCGCATCGGAGGGCAGGTCGAGCCGGTAGGGGCCGAACACGCCCATATGCAGCCACAGGCTGGCCGAGCCCGGCCCGCCATTGAAGATGAAGGCCACCGGGCGCGTGGTGCGGTCATCCACCCCTTCGCGGATATAGGCGGTGGAGAAGATGGAGGCATAGGGAACGCCTTCATCGTCCGCCATATAGGTCTCGCCCGCGACAACGGAATAGCGCACGCGCTGGCCATTGGCGGTGATCTGGCCGGTGCTTTCATAGACGCGCGAGCCATCCTCGCGGGTGGTCGATCCATCGTCCTGTGCAGCCGCTGTACAGGCACTCAGGGCGATAACAAGAATAATGGCTGTCCAGCGTGTCATGAAGGGCTCCCCGCAATTTCCGGACGCAAGATAAAGCCTTCGCGCCGCAACGCAAACCGGCGGTGCGGCTCTAGTCGTCTGAAGCAGGCCGGATGACGGTATGATCCACCAGCGGCTGGATCAGGCGCTCGATCATCGGCAGGCGTTCATCGATCCCGCCCTCATCCGGTCCTGCAATGCCGCCGCGATACTGGACATAGTAGATCCCGTTATTGAGCTGGTAGAGAAAGCTTCCGGTCAGTTCGCCGCTCTCCGGGTCCATTCGGCCGAGCCAGCAAATCCGGATTGTCAATTCGTGGCCTTCGGGATCGGTCAGAGGCTGGTCGATGATCGTTTGGGGCGCGCCGGCTTCGCAGAACGGCGCGTCCGTGGTCTCGCCATCACTCTGACGGAAGGCGTTTGCCGCGAAATCCAGTGAGTAGTCGGACGGTGTCCCACCCGAATAATTCATCAGTGCGTCCATGGCGGGCGTTGCCTGCGCAATCACCTCTTCACGATCATGCATCGAAAAGACGGAATAGGGCGAATTCGCGAACACCGCCTCGGTCATCCGCACCAGCGCGCGCGCCGTGCTTTCCGGACCGGAATCGGCTTCCAGGTCGTCCGAAACCCCGCCAACCTCATCAAGCAGACCCTCCATACTGCGCATCACCTGCGCCGGGCTTGCCTCGTCCTGCTCCTGAACCAGCAGGCTCATCGCCAGAATCAGATCAAACATGCTGCGCTCCCCTTTTGTGGCGGACTTTGCCGTGGCGACTGGCGTTCGTCGAGGCGAAAAGGCGCTGGCCAGAACGATAGTGTCCGCGCTAGAGCAGGCACATGAATTATCGCCACGCCTTCCATGCCGGAAACTTCGCCGATGTGCTGAAACACGCGGTTCTGGCGCAATGCCTCACCCATCTGAAGAAGAAGCCCGGAGCCTTCCGCTATATCGACACCCATGCCGGGGTCGGGGCCTATGATCTCACCTCCAGCGAGGCACAGCGCAATCCCGAATGGGAGGGCGGCATTGCCCGTGTGCTCGCGGCAAAACGTCCGCCGGCTGTCGATGCGGCGCTGGCCCCGTTTCTGGATGTCGTCCGCGCCATGAATCCCGGGGACACACTCACCACCTATCCCGGCTCGCCCGAGCTCGCCGCCCGCCTGCTGCGCGAACAGGACCGCGCCCATCTGTGTGAATTGCACGAGGCCGACGCCCGCACACTGGACCAGCGCTATATCCGCAATGCCGCCGTCAAGGTGGAGCGCCGCGATGGCTACAAGGCACTCGCCAGCCTGGTGCCGCCGCGGGAAAAGCGCGGCGTGGTGCTGGTCGATCCGCCCTTTGAACATCGCGACGAAATGGCCCACATGGCCGAAGCCGTCCGCAAGGCCGTGCCGAAATGGCCTGGTGGCACCTATATTTTCTGGCGGCCGCTCAAGGATTTGTGGGCGTCGGAACGCTTTGATGTCGGGCTGGCCGAATGGCTGTTCGAGGAAAACCTCGCCACGCCGGAAAAAGTCCTGCGCGCCGATCTCTGGGTCCGTGACCTGGAGGCCGAGGGCAAGCTCGCCGGGGCGGGCGTCGTCATCCTCAACCCGCCCTACACGCTCGAAGCCCAGCTTCTGGAGTTATTGCCCTGGCTGGCAGAGACACTCGCAACTGGCGAAGGTGCGGGCTGGCGCCTCGACGGCGCGGCAACGGATGAAAGCCTGTCGGTGGAGGAATTCTAGAGGCGGCATTTTTTTCTCCCCCTACTTGTGGGGGGGAGTGGCCCGGAGGGCCGAGGGGGGGGGCGAATGGCGGGTGTGATCTTGCCCCCTCCGTCAGCTTCGCTGACACCTCCCCCGTGAACGGGGGAGGAAACCAACCCTAATACTCTTCCTCCTCCCAGAAGGGATACCAGGGCGGCAGGTCTGTGGAGGGCTTTTGCGGGAAGTCCGGCGGGCGCTTTTCCAGAAAGCTCATCACGCCTTCGGCGGCATCGGGTCCGATACCGGCATGCAGGATGGCTTTTGATTCTATCCGGTGCGCATCCATCGGCGTATGCGGTCCCAGCATCCGCCACGCCATCTGCCGCATCACCGCGACCGAGACCGGCGCGGTCGTCTGCGCCAGCGTGCGGGCGTATTCCTGCGCGGCAGGCAGCAAGTCTTCCGGTGCATGCAGGCTTTTCAGCAATCCGGCCTGATGCGCTTCCTCGGACAGGAAGGTACGGCCCGACATGGCCCAGTCCATTGCCGTGGAGATGCCGACCACGCGCGGCAGGAACCAGCTTGCCGCCCCGTCCCAGGCAATGCCGCGTTTGGAGAACGGGTAGGCCATTTTTGCGCCGGGCACGGCGAAGCGCACATCCATCGGCAGGATCATCGTTGCCCCGATCCCGACCGCCGGGCCGTTGATCGCGGCAATCACCGGCTTGATCGAGTTGAAAATGCGCAGATTCATCAGCCCGCCGGTATCGCGCCAGCGCGGATCGGTATCGTCCAGCTCGCCATCGGCTTTGGCTTGTGACACGGCGTTGAACGTCTCCGCGCCCAGCGACAGGTCCGCGCCCGCGCAGAACGCCCGCCCGGACCCGGTGAAGATCACGGCGCGGATATCATCATTGGCATCGGTATGATCGAGCGCCGCGACCACCTCGCGCATCATGTCATGCGTATAGGCATTCATCGCCTGCGGCCGGTTCAGCGTGATCGTGGCCACCGGCCCGTCAGTCTCCAGCAGGATGGTGTCGAATGTCATGGCCTGTTCCTAATCTTCCGTTCCGTCGCCGAACCATTCCCCGCGCTCGGTGAAATGGACCACGGCCAGCGCTGCGAGCCCGGTCAGGGCCTGTCCGGCAATCAGCGGCAGGGTCGAGTCATTGTAAAGCTGGCCAATGACCGCGCCGATGATGGCCCCGATCACGCCGGTGCCGAATCCATAGGCCGCAGACGCCGTTCCGGCCACATGGCCGACCGGCTCCATCGCCAGCGCGTTGAAATTGGCGGCGATCAGCCCCATCAGCATCATCGCCAGGGTCAGCAGCCCCATGAAGATCAGGAGGTTTTCCGACGCAAACACGATCAGCGCCACATGCGCCAGACTGATCACGGTAAAGCCGATCAGCGCGCCTTGCGACAGCCGCCGCTGGCCCAGCCGCATCACCAGCCGTGAATTGATGAAATTGGTGATCGCCATGCAGGCCGCCATGCCGGCAAAAGCCAGAGTCCAAGACATGCCGAGACCGAAATGTTCGGCCATGATCTGTTCGGACGAATTGAGCAGCCCATACAGCCCGCCGAAGAAGAAGGCCCCGGCCAGCATGTAGCCGGCCATCGCCCGGTGCCGCAGGCTTTCCCGGTAGGCGCGGATTGAATCCCTGAAATCCAGCTTGCGCCGGTATTCCTCATGCAGGGTTTCCGGCAGGCGGAAACATAACCAGATGGCGAGCCCGGAGGCCGTTACCAGCAGGAAAACGAAGATCCAGCGCCAGGGGCCGATCAGCAGGATCGCTTGCCCCAGGCTGGGTGCAATCACCGGCACCGCCATGAACACCATCATCGCCATGGACACGACCTGCGCCATGCGCCGCCCGGAGGTCAGGTCGCGCGCAATCGCCGTGCCGATCACCCGCGCCGCGGCAATGCTCATCCCCTGTAACAGGCGGCCAAACAGCAGGGCCTCGAAATTCCAGGCAATCAGGCAGAACACCGTGGCCCCGATATAGAGCCCCAGAGCGCCGAGCAGGACCGGCTTGCGGCCCCAGCTGTCCGACAGTGGCCCGTAGATCAGCTGCGCCAGGCCGAAGCCGACCAGAAACGCGGTGATCACCAGCTGGCGCCGGTTCGGGTTTGCCAGATCGAGATCATTGCCGATGGCCGGCAGGGCGGGCAGCATCATGTCGATGGACAGGGCCACAATGCCTGTCGAAAGGACCAGCAGCGTCACCAGCTGCCAGAACGTCATCAGCTGACGTTCGCCTGCAAATTGTGAATCCCGCATCTGTCCCTCGTCCCCAACCCTAGGTGCGGGATTCAGCCCGGGATGGCAAGTCAGGGGTGCAGAGGGCTAATCGTCAGACGATATCGCGAAGGTTCCCGGGTCGAACTCCGGATTGATCTCGACCGAAATGATACGGACAGTCTGCACGGTTTCACCGGTACGCAGATCGACCGTCTCCTGCAGCATCGGGAACATCACGCCCTCGATCATCGTGAAATCCGACCGCCGGGTCTCGTGATATTCCTCGTCCGGATTGACGTCGGGATGAAGGGCATATTCGCTGCGGTCCCGGACCGGCAGGTAGGTCTCCGGATCGAGATAGAGCCGCTCCTCGAACCCGTCAGCCATCGCGAAATCCAGCGTGGGATAGACAATGCCGTCAATCTCGACCGGCTCACCCTCGGTGATGGTGTGGCCCAGAGCGGCGTATTCGTGCGGGCCGTAAAGATTGCCGTGTAAGCCGCGCAGCAGGATATCAGCGGCCGCTTCGGTGGTGGCATGTGCATCGCCATCGGCAAACATTTGCCAGCTCTGCCCTTGATCAAGCGCCTCGGTAAAAACCCGTGTGCCATCGGCATAGATGTCGATACGCATGCTGTCAGGACGCTCGGCCTGATAGACACCCCGCACGTTAAAGGTGGGCTCGGTAATATCGAGTTCCAGCCGGATACCGGTCACAGCCTCCAGCGCAGCCTCGCCGCCCATAGCCGCAACATGGCGGTCCAGAAGCCCCGGTTCTTCGCCGGAACACGCTGCGAGTGTCAGGGCCGACAGGGCCAGAATGCGCTTGTGCATGGTGAACACTCCCCAAATCGGGGAGCGGTCTGACGTAATTGGACTTGCCGTAAAATGACCGGCAGATTACCGATCATACATTGAACTTGAAGTGCAGGACATCGCCGTCCTTGACGAGATAGTCCTTGCCTTCCTGGCGCAGCTTTCCGGCCTCGCGGGCCCCGGCTTCTCCATTGTGGGCGACATAATCCTCATAGGCGATGGTTTCCGCCTTGATGAATCCCTTCTCGAAATCACCGTGGATGACACCGGCACAGCGCGGCGCGGTCCAGCCATGCTTGAACGTCCAGGCCCGGGCTTCTTTCGGGCCGACCGTGAAATAGGTCTGCAGTTCCAGCAGATTGTATCCGGCGTGAATCAACCGGTCGAGTCCGGCCTCTTCCAGGCCGAGTGCGTCGAGATAGTCCTGCCGCTCATTCGCCTCCAGCAGCGCCAGCTCGCTTTCGATCTTGGCCGAAATCACCACCGCATCCGAGCCTTGCTCCGCCGCATATTCGACGACGCGCTGCGAGTGGGCATTGCCGGTAGCGGCACTGTCCTCGTCGACATTGGCGATATAGAGGACCGGCTTCGAGGTCAGGAGTTGCAGCATCCGCCAGGCCTTGCGCTGGTCGGCGGGCACTTCGGCCTTGCGCGCCGGGCGGCCCTCGGTCAGCTCCGCCAGGGCCAGATCGATCAGCGCCAGCGTTTCTTTTGCCTCCTTGTCGCCCGTCTTGGCGCGCTTTTCCAGATTGCCGCGGCGCTTTTCCAGACTCTCCATATCGGCCAGCATCAGCTCGGTCTCGACCGTTTCCAGATCCGCGATCGGATCCACCCGGTCCTCGACATGGGTGACATCGTCATCCTCGAAGGCGCGCAATACATAGGCGATGGCGTCGGTCTCGCGGATATTGGCGAGAAACTGATTGCCCAGGCCTTCGCCCTTGGACGCACCGCGGACCAGGCCGGCAATATCGACAAAATTCATCCGTGTCGGAATGATCTCTTTCGAGCCCGCGATTTTTGCGAGCACCTCCAGCCGCGGTTCCGGCATGGCGACATCGCCGACATTGGGCTCAATCGTGCAGAAGGGGTAATTGGCGGCTTGCGCCGCCGCGGTCTGCGTCAGCGCATTGAACAGGGTCGATTTACCGACATTCGGCAGGCCGACAATTCCGCATTTGAAACCCATGATGAAATCCCTTGCCTCGCACAGGAAGGCGAGGGGGTAGCCCGCGCACTCCCGGGGGTCAATTCGGCTATCAGCATGGCTACCCCACCAGACCGGTCACCATCGCGGATCCGATGCCGATCATCAGAACGGCGACGACATGGCGGACCATGTCCAGCGTCACCTTCTCCAGCGTCCGCGTCCCGATATAGGCTCCCGCAAAAGCCGCAAGACTGGCGGTTCCGACAAGCGCCAGTTCGCGGAAGGTGAAAACCCCCTCGCTCCACAGGCTGGCTGCATAAGCGGGCAGGCGGGCCAGATCGACGAGGATCGCAATCATGACACCGGTCGCCACGAATGCCCTGGCCTCTAGCCCGCTCTTCAGGAGAAAGGCCGAACGCAACGCGCCCTGATGCCCGGTCAGCCCGCCCAGAAAACCGGTGATCAGACCCCCGAGCGGCATGAATCGGCGCGGTGTTGCCAGCTTCTGGAACCAGCTCTGCCATTCCAGCAGCGCAAACAGGATCATCATGACGCCGATGGTGAAACCGGCCGGTTCCGGCCCGAAAATGCGCCCGGCGGCCTGCCATTCAAACATGCTGCTGCCAGCATCCAGCCGGCCGAGAATCCAGGCCCCGGCGATGGCCGCCGGAATGGCCGGCACACCAAAGCGCAACAAAACGCTCCAGTCCGCACCGCGCCACAGAAGCCCGCCCTTGAACACATTGTTCAGGAGATGGACGAAGGCCGTTGCGGCAACGGCGACCGGCGCGGGAAAGAACAGCACGAAAACCGGTAGCAGCAATGTTCCGAGGCCAAATCCGGAATACAGCGTCAGCATTGAGGCCATGACGGCGGCAAATATGACGATCAGGAAATCCATATCCGCGCCCCTTCAGCCAGAGTCGCAGGCACGGCGTAGCCACCGGCCACACCGCGTTCAAGTTCAAAACACTGCGTCGATATCCGTATGCCGGAAATCATCGCCTTTATAGAGCAGGGGCTCGCCCGTTTCCTTGGCCAGTGCATAGGCAAAACAATCCCCGAAATTCAGCTGGGCAGGGTGGCCCATTCCCTTGCCATATACACGGAAAGCTCGGCGCGCTGTCTTGACCTGCTCGATGCTGACAGAAACGATCTCGATTCCGGAAACGGCCATGAAATCGTCCAATACATGCGACGCTAGCGGGCTATTGCGGCTGTCGACGCGCAGACTTGTTTCCAGCCAGTTTGCCGCCGACATACGTGAAAGGCCGGCGTGCTCGATGGCCCTCCGGAAATCGTCTTCCTCCGGTTCACCGAATAATATGGCGAGAATGGCCGAGGAATCGACGATCATTCCGGCAGGCCGTCCTCACCGTAAAGGAAATCGTGATCTGCCGACGTAATTCCCTTGAATGCCTCACGCGGAAATCGCTTCACGATTTCACGCAGCTTTTCCGCGCGGGCGTCCTTGCTGGCTTCCCGCTCGAGCCGGGCGATTTCAGCCTGCAGGGCTTCCCGCACCGCATCGGTAATGGACAGGCCACTCAGCTCGGCCAGCTTGCGCGCCAGCCTGTCAGTCTCGGGATCCTTGATGCTCAATGTCATAAGGCAACCTATACACCTGACAAGGCAACCTGTCCAGAAATTGCGATTGGCTGGCGAAATGGACGGCCCGCCAGTCGCACTCGACGGTCAGGTGTCGTCGCTCTTCCCCGGTGCGGGCGCTAGATGCGTCACCTTCGTCTGGAAGGCGTCATAGTCTTCCGAGGCCAAAAGCGGCAGGGAGCGCGCAATCGCGTCCATCAGATCGCTGGCCCAGCCCTGGTCGGCCTTGGGAATGTCGGAGAGCACATAACCCGTCACCCGGTTCTTGTCGCCGGGATGGCCGATGCCGATCCGGCCGCGGCGGAAATCGCCCTCGATATGGGCCTTGATCGAGCGCAGGCCATTGTTTCCGGCATGACCGCCGCCGGTCTTGAGGCGGAATTTTCCGGGCGCAAGGTCCAGCTCGTCGTGGAAGACAACAATCCGGTCAGCCGGGATATTGTAATAACGTGCCGCTTCGCCCACGGCGCGGCCGCTCTCATTGTAATAGGTGCCGGGTTTCAGCAGCAGGACTTTTTGCGGGCCGGATGGCGTCTCGATCACGCCGTCGCAGGCCGCACCCTGGAAGCGGGCCTTCCAGGGCCCCAGACGCCAGTGGCCGGCAATCGCATCCAGTGTGAGAAAGCCGATATTGTGGCGGTTATAGCGGTATTTCGCGTCCGGATTGCCCAGACCAACGACAAGCAGCATGACGGCCCCCGTTCTGCGGGGAGGCGAGGCCCCTAGTCTTCGGAGCCTTCGCCCTCTTCTTCGCCTTCATCGGCTTCGGCCTCGGTGCCCTCATCGCCGTCTTCACCCTCTTCAACGGCGTCTTCTTCGTCTTCGAGCGCAACGCGGGCACCGGCCAGCGTGGCAATCGTGAAGTCGCGGTCGGAGATGGTCGGCGTAATACCTTCCGGCAGGGTCACGTCGGAAATATGGACCGAATCGCCGATTTCCATACCGGTCAGATCGATCTCGATCGATTCCGGGATGGAGCCGGCCGGGCAGGACAGCTCGACCGAGTGACGGACCACGTTCAGCGCACCACCGCGCTTCAGGCCAGGCGCCTTGTCTTCATTGATGAAGTGAACCGTCACTTCGACATCAATGACGGAGTCAGCCTCGACGCGGAACAGGTCGACATGCAGCGGGAAGTCGGAGACCGGATCGAACTGGACGTCCTTCGGGATCACCGTCTGCTTTTCGCCCTTATGCTCCAGCGTCACCATGTGCGACAGGAATTTGCCGGAATTGATCGCCTTGCGCAGGACGTTTTCGCGTACTGCAATGGCCACCGGGCCCAGCTTTCCGCCATACAGCGTGCCGGGGACGAAGCCGTCACGGCGCGCAGCGCGGGCGGCACCGGTGCCGGTGTTGTCGCGAACGTCGACGGGGAGAACGATGTCACTCATCGGTCTGATCCTTGAAACAAGAAAGGCCGCACCAGAAGCGGCCTATCGGGGCCACGCCCCAAGCCAGTTGAATTCGAGCCGCGGCGTATAGCCGATCACTTCACCGTGCGCAACCGCTCACAAGCGGGATTCACAGCCCGAAATGCGGCTAGTCGAACAGTTTCGAGACCGACTCTTCATTGGCGATGCGCCGGATCGCTTCACCGAGCAGGGGTGCAATCGAGATTTGCCGGATTTTCTTGGCGCTCAGAGCCGCATCGCTGACCGAAATGGAATCGGTAATGACGATCTCGGAAAGCTCCGATCCTTCAATCCGCTCCACCGCCTTGCCCGACAGCACGCCGTGGGTGACATAGGCGGAAACGCTGGTCGCGCCCTGTTCCTTCAGCTTCGCCGCGGCATTGCACAGCGTGCCGCCGGAATCGACGATATCGTCGAAAATGATACAGCTGCGGCCTTCGACATCGCCGATGATATTCATCACCTCGGACTGGCCGGGCTTCGGCCGGCGCTTGTCGACAATGGCGATGTCGGCACCCAGCCGGCTGGCCAGCGCGCGCGCCCGCACCACGCCGCCCACATCCGGCGAGACGATCATCAGCTCGGATGTATTGTAGTTGCGCATGAGGTCGTCCTCGAACACCGGCGTGACAAACAGATTGTCGGTCGGGATGTCGAAAAAGCCCTGGATCTGGCCGGCATGCAGGTCGAGCGTCAGCACCCGGTCCGCGCCGGCCTCGGAGATCAGATTGGCGACCAGCTTGGCGGTGATCGGTGTGCGGCCGCCGGTCTTCCGGTCCTGCCTGGCATAGCCGAAATAGGGGATGACCGCCGTGATCCGCTTCGCGCTGGCGCGCTTCAGCGCGTCGATGCAGATCAGCAACTCCATCAGATAATCATTGGCCGGTTTCGATGTTGACTGGATCAGGAAAATATCCTCGCCGCGGATATTCTCGCCGATGCGGACGAAGATCTCGCCATCGGCGAAGCGTTCGATTTCACAATCGGTGAGGGGGGCGTCGAGATGTTCGCCAATCGCCTTCGCCAGAGGTGTGTTGGAAGTGCCTGAAACCAGTTTCAGAGGGGTCCGTCCCGCCATCGGTCCGCCTTTATGTCTGCCGCGCAGAGGTCCGATAGCAGAGCCCGCGCAAGTATTGAACCGTTAATTCATCCGTCCCCGGTAAATCCGGGCGGTTTTGGCAGGCCCTGTGCGGAGATCGCCATAACCTTGAACAATTCGCCCATCTGGTCGGGCTCGGACAGCCGCATTACCTGGCGCGCGATCTTCGTTTTCAGCTCCGGCGCCTGGCCGATCAGCGCCGCCGCCCGCACCTCCAGCCCCATCGCCCGCAGCCAGTCGCCCTGCGGCGCGGGACCGGTGACCGCCAGCCCGCCCTGCCGGGCGAAATGCGCCAGCTGTTCGAAATCCACCCGCGCTGTCAGATCCGCCGTGCCCGGTGCCTCCAGCGGGTCGGCCTTCTGATGCTGGCGGATGGCCTGGAACGTGTCCCCGGCCTCGCTTTGCGCCGGGCCGTAATCGATGAACAGGGCATGGCCGGGCTGACCGGCAAAGCGCCGGGCGAGATGATCCACCACCTGCTGATCCCCGGGGCGCAACTCCGCCAGCGTGCCGTCCGGCGCCTCGCGCAGACGCTCCGGCACCAGGTCCGCTTCCGTACCAAGCCGGGGGCCCATCACAAAGCGGAAGGCCTCGCCTGTCTCATCAAGGCCGATCAGGCGTTCATGCCACTGGCCCTTCTGTTTCACAGCCTGACGCACGGGCAGGCAGTCCAGAAACTCGTTACCCAGCAGGATGGCGGGCCCGGGCGGGATATCCTCGATGCGGTCCAGCCAGCCGATCTCCACCCCCATCGGCGTGAGTGTCCGGCCCTGCACCATCTTCAGCGCCGGACTCGCCTCGATGAGATGGAATTGCGCCGCCGCCATGAAGCCCGGAACCGCCCGTCCGGCGCGGATCACATCGCTCATCATCTGGCCGGTGCCGGGCCCCAGCTCAACGAGATGGAAGGCGGCGGGCCGGCCCATATCCATCCACACCTGGCCGCACCACAGGCCGATCAGCTCGCCGAACATCTGGCTGACCGCCGGCGCGGTGATGAAATCCTCGCCCGCCCCGATCGGGTTGCGGGTGGCGTAAAACCCCTCGCGCGGGTCAAACATGGCTTCGGTCATGAAAGCGGCGACCGATATCGGCCCGCCATGGCGGATCCGTTCGGCGATACGCCCGGCAATCCCGTCCATCATTTCGCCGCGGCGGCCTTGGTCGGGGCCGGAGCGGGACCGGATGTCAGCGCCCGGCGGATCAGCCAGGCCCCGGCAAAGATCATCGGAATCGATAACAGCATGCCCATCGTCACATAGCCCTGCAGGGCTTCGGGCATGTGCGCATCGGGTTCGCGCACGGTTTCCAGCACCGCGCGGGACAGGCCATAGATCAGAAGGAAGGCTCCGGTATTCAGCCCGGGCCGCGACAGCGACCGGAATTTCCAGGTCAGCAGATTCACCACGGCGAAGATCAGCACGCCTTCCAGCGCCGCTTCATAGAGCTGGCTGGGATGGCGCAGCGCGCACAGCCGGTCATTGGCAAACCGCATTGCCCACGGCACATCCGTGACGCGGCCCCACAATTCGCCATTCACGAAATTCGCCATCCGCCCGAAGAACAGGCCGATCGGCGCGACAACGGCGGCGGCATCGGCGATGCGCCACAAATCCAGCTTGCGCGCCCGCGCCGTCAACCACAGCGCCAGCCCCACGCCGATCAGCCCGCCATGGAAGGACATGCCGCCCTCGGTGATGCCGGCAATCACCCACAACGGCCGCTCCCAGAAGGCGTCGATCTGATAGAACAGGACATAGCCCAACCGCCCGCCGCCAATAACGCCGATCGTTGCCCATAACAGCAGATCGTCGACATCATCCTCGTCAAACGGGGATCCTTTCGGCTTGCCCGCCCGCGGCACCCAGAGTTTCGGCCGCCGGGCCAGCGCCACCATATAGCGCCAGCCGATCAGCAGGCCGGCAATATAGGCGAGCGCATACCAGCGGATATCGAAGGCCCAGCCCTGCTGGATGAAATCCAGCGGGATGGAAAGCAGGACCGGATCAAACTCGAAGGTCGGCTCGCATATCTGCTGCATATCGGCTCCCGCGCTGGCCTGTCACATTGCATCTGCGCCCTGAATTCGCATATACGCACACACAAGGAAAGAAGGCCACGACATGCAAACCCGCAATCCGCTGCTCAACGACTTTGCCGAACTGATGACCGACGCCTTTGCCGCGGCGCAGGCTGCCGGTGAAGAGGCGCAGTCCGTCTTCCGCGCCCAGGCTGACAAAATGGCTGCGCGCATGGACCTCGTCAGCCGCGAGGAATTCGATGCGGTCAAGGCGGTGGCGCAAGCCGCGCGCGACGAGGCTGACGCCCTGAAAGCGCGCATTGAAGCGCTGGAAAAGGCGGCCACGAAGCCGGCGGCGAAAAAAGCACCGGCCAGCAAGGCCGCGCCGCGGAAATCCACAGCCAAAAAAGCCGCAACCGGCCGGAAGGCCAACTAATCCACGGCCACACACCGCCCTGGCTATTGCCGCGGCAGAAAAACCGGCCCTAGGCTTGTCCCATGGCCCGCGCGATTCGTCCGGATCGCTGGCGGAGGCCGGGACAGGGCAACCGGCGCGAAAGGATAACAGCGCAATGGAACTCGCGACAGAGACCACATCGTATGACAGCGATCCGCTCGATGCCGTCGAGCAGGCCGTGATCGCCGAGCAATTGCCCTATGAGCGTGATGAGGGTGGCGAACTGCACTTGTCGGCCCCCGGTGCCTGGCGCGATCACCAGATCTGGTTTGCCTGGCGGCCCGATCATGACGCCATACACATCTGCGCCAGCCTGGAGCTGAAAGCGCCGAAGGCCCGCTTCCGCGAGATTTGCGAACTGGTGGCCCGCCTCAACGAAAAGCTCTGGTACGGTCATTTCGACGTCTGGGAAGAGGATGGCGGCGTCGTCTGGCGTCACGGCATCCCGATCCCGCCGGGCGAAACCCTGTCACCGGCCCAGGCCGCGGCGCTGATCAGTGCCGCGCGTGAGGCCGGCGAGCGTTTCTATCCGGCGTTCCAGTTCCTCGTCTGGGGCGGAAAGACGGTTGAGGAAGCGGCCCAGTCGGCCATGTTTGAAACCATTGGAGAGGCTTGAGTCTTGACCACGGATGGACGCATTGCCCTCATCGGAGCGGGCCGCATGGGCGGCGCGCTGGCCGCTGGCTGGCTACGGGGCAAGGGAAAGCTCGACCCCTCGCGCCTGATCATCTGCGCGCCCAATCCCACGGACAGTATGGCGGAGCTGATCCGCGAGCATGACCTCAAGCGCGTGGACGCGCTGGGGCCGCGCATGGCGAAGGATGTCTCGCTGATCGTTCTGGCGGTGAAGCCGCAAATCTTCCACCAGATCGCCGGCGATCTCGCCAGGGTCCTGCCCGGGGACTGCGCCATCATCTCCGTGATGGCGGGCGTTACCATCCGCACCATGACCGAGGCGCTGGGCGACCGCCCGATCATCCGCGCCATGCCCAACACGCCCGCCTCCATCGGTGCCGGCATCATCGTCGCCGTGGCCAATGAGGCGGGCGAGGCGCGCAAGGCCGACGCCACGAAGCTGTTGAAAGTTGGCGGGGCGGTCGAATGGATTCCGGATGAGCGCATGATGGATGCGGTCACGGCGGTCTCCGGTTCCGGCCCGGCCTATTTCTTCCTGCTCGCCGAAGCCCTGGCCGGGGCGGGCGAGAATGAGGGCCTGCCGCGAGAGCTCGCCGAGAAGCTGGCGGCCAATACGCTGACCGGTGCGGGCCAGCTTCTGAAGGCGTCCGGCCTGACCCCGCAGGAACTCCGGCGTCAGGTGACCTCCCCGAATGGCACGACCCAGGCGGCGCTGGATGTGATGATGGGCAATAGCGCCCTGCCGGAATTGATGCGCCGCGCGGTCAATGCCGCCGAACGCCGCTCGCGTCAGCTCAGCGACCCGAACCGCTAGCTTTCGGAGCTGGACGGAATGCCCGGCAGAAGGGCGCGCAGGAAAAGCTGGCCGGAAAAGCCGACATCGCCCTGCAATTCGCGATGGATGCGCACGCCGCGCGTCATCCGCACCACGACCAGATCATAGTCCGGCAGGATAAAGAGCCGCTGATCGCCCGATCCGGCGGCGGCGTAGACGGTCGGGAAGTTTGCGGGTGCGGCGGCAATTCCGCCCCGGGCCGTGCGGAAGCGGCTGCGTGGCTCGACGCCCTCATGATGTATCCACCAGCCCATGCCATACATGCGCATATAGCGCTGTTCGAACATCGCGGCAGTGGCCTCGGCATCGAGCAGGCGCGTTCCGCCAATCTCTCCGCCCCGCGCGACCAGATAACCGAAGCGGGCCCAGTGCATGGGCGAGATCTCGACGCCTTCGGACAGCAGCGGGTCGCCCTCGAAATGCGACCAGGAGGCGACATCGGCATTGATCGGGATCAGCACGCGCGACCGGAAATAGTCGGCCGGCGACATGTCGCTTCCCGCCGCTTCCAGCTTTCGCCGCATCACCTCGCCGAAGACGGCAAACGGGCGCGGGCCATAGGCAAAACGGGTGCCGGGATCATTCCGCGCATGCGAACGGACCGCATTTTCATATGAGACATAGCGGTCCTGCACCACGTGAATACCGCTCACCAGCGACAATAATTGCCGGATCGTGATCTGCGACAGGCGCTCATCATCCTGCCATTCGGTCAGCGTGTCCGCGACCGGCTCGTCCAGCGTCAGAAGCCCGTCCTCAACGGCTGCTGCCGCCATCGCAGCGGTCAGGCTTTTGGTGCCGCTGGCGAGTTCCCAGGCATCGTCCGGACCGCTGTTCACATAATGCTCGCACACGACGGTGCCGCGATGCACGACAATCACGGCCTCGCCGCGATAGCGGTCACTGTAGCGGGCCGCCGCCTCGCAATCGATTTCAAATACCGATGACGGCGCTTGTGCCGCCGCAATGCCCGGTATCAGACAGGTGATCAGGATGATGAAGGCAATCCGCATTGGTTTTCCCCGGCCGGCCATCGGTTTCCGGCCGGCATGCTGCCTGCCGGATCGGTGCGGTTCAATTCACGATGGGGTGAGGATTACCCGCCCTTCGACACATCGCGGTGACGGCGCATCAGATGCTCGCCGCCATCGACCAGAATGGTTTCCGCTGTCATTGCCGGACTGGCGAGGATGAAGCGGACCGTGCGGACAATATCCTCCGGTGTCGAACCGCCCTGCATCGGATTGTTTTTGTGAGCGGCCTCAAACGCGGCATCGCTCATATCCGGGGCCGGCAGGGTCAGGCCCGGCGCGACAGCATTCACCCGCACACGCGGCGCAAACTGCATCGCCATCGTCTCGGTCGCAGCATGCAGCCCGGCCTTGGCCAGCGTATAGCTGAAATGATCCGGGTTCAGATTGAACAGTTTCTGGTCCAGCAGATTGATGACGCAGCCCGAATTGCGGCCGCTATGGGCTTCCGCCATGACCGAGGCCAGAAGGCAGGGCGCGGCCAGATTGATATTCAGGATGCGCTGCATCTCGGCCGGATCGAGTTTTTCCGCCGAATCATAATCAAAGACCGAGGCCGAATTGACCAGCACGTCGACCCGGCCCAGTCCGCGGACCAGCTGGGGCAGGGAGGACGTTTCCGCCAAATCGAATTGCACGGCTTCGGCTTCGCCACCGGCGGCCCGGATATCCGCCACCGTCCGGCCCGCTTCTTCGGCAGAGCGGTTGAAATGTACCCATATCTTGTAACCGTCGGCGGCCAGTGCTTTGGCAATGGCTGCGCCGAGGCGCTTGCCAGCGCCGGTAACCAGAGCGATTTTAGAGTCCATGAAAGCCTCCCGGCCAGCCCGTCCCCCTACCGTCGCGGAAGATACAGCGGCCCCGCCCGAAGAGGGGACAGCCGGTCTGACCGGACCAGAGGTGATTGCATCTTACGTCAAGCGGCTGCCGGCGAAACCCGGCGTCTACCGCATGTATGGCAAAGATGGTGATATCCTCTATGTCGGCAAGGCGAAAAACCTGAAAAACCGGGTTTCGAACTATGCCAAGGGGGGCGGACACAATAACCGCATCGCCCTGATGATCGCGCTGACGCGGTCGATGGAATTTGTCGTCACCGAGACCGAAACCGAAGCCCTGCTGCTGGAAGCCAATCTGATCAAGCGGCTCAAACCGCGCTTCAATGTCATCCTGCGCGATGACAAATCCTTTCCCTACATCCTGATCCGCACCGACCATGCTGCGCCACAGATCCGCAAGCATCGCGGCGCGCGCAAGGCGAAGGGCATGTATTTCGGCCCCTTTGCCAGCGCCGGAGCAGTCAATGCGACGCTCAACACGCTGCAGAAAGCCTTCCTCCTGCGCACCTGCACCGACAGCGTCTATGAAGGCCGCACCCGGCCCTGCATGCTCTATCAGATCAAGCGCTGCGCCGGCCCGTGCGTCGATCTCGTCCGGCCGGAGGCCTATCAGGAACTGGTCGATGAGGCCGAGGCGTTCCTGCGCGGCCGGTCCAATGCGCTGCGCGAGCAATTGAGTGCCCAGATGGCCGCTGCCTCCGAGGCGCTGGATTTCGAGGCCGCCGCGAAATTGCGCGACCGTATCCGGGCCATTGCGGCGGTGACCACCGAACAGGGCATCAATCCGGAAGGCGTGGAGGAAGCCGATATCGTGGCGCTGGCGCAGGAGGGCGGCAAATCCTGCGTCCAGGTCTTCTTCTACCGCGCCGGTCAGAACTGGGGCAATCAGAGCTTCTTCCCGAAACACGAAGCCGAGGCCGAGCCATCGGAAATCCTCGCCGCCTTTCTCGCGCAATTCTATGATGACCGTCCGGCCCCGGCGCTGATCATGACCTCGCATCCGGTCGAGGAGGCCGCGCTGATCGGCGAGGCGCTGACCCTGCGCGCCGACCGCAAGGTGACGGTGATGACACCGCAGCGCGGCGAGAAGAAGAAACTGGTCGAGCGCACGCGCAACAATGCCCGCGAAGCGCTGGGCCGCCGCCTGTCGGAAAGCGCCACCCAGGCGCGTCTCCTGAAAGGCGTGGCGAAGGTCTTCAAGCTGGACGAGCCGCCAAGGCGCATCGAGGTCTATGACAATTCCCACATCCAGGGCACGAATGCGCTGGGCGCAATGATCGTCGCCGGGCCGGAAGGATTTTCAAAAACCCATTACCGCCGCTTCAACATGAAGGGCGATGATGCCGCCACCAATGATGATTTCGCCATGATGGCGGCCATGCTGCGCCGCCGCTTTGCCCGTCTGCTCAGGGAGCGGGAGGAGGGCGCACCGGTGCCGGATCTGGTGCTGATCGATGGCGGCAAGGGTCAGCTTTCGTCCGTTATGGCGGTGATGGAGGAGCTGGGCATCACCGATGTGCCGGTCGCGGCCATTGCCAAGGGGCCGGAACGCGATGCCGGGCGCGAAGCCTTCTATCTGCCGGGCGAAGCGCCCTTCAAACTGCCGATGAATGATCCGGTGCTGTATTATCTCCAGCGCCTGCGCGATGAAGCCCACCGCTTTGCGATTGGCGGCCATCGTGCGAAACGTCAGAAGACACTGCGCGACAATCCGCTCGATTCCATTCCCGGCATCGGCCCGTCACGCAAGAAAGCGCTGTTGGCGCATTTCGGCTCCGCCAAGGCGGTGGAACGCGCCGCGCTTGCCGATCTCGAAGCCGTGGAGGGCGTATCCGCCGCCATGGCCAAACGCATTCATGACTGGTTCCAGCAATGATCTTTACCCTGCCCAACATTCTCACCGCTTTCCGCCTCGTCGCCGGACCACTGGGCGCGCTGTTTTTGTGGTGGGGGTTGAATGCCGCCGATAATGAAGGCCTGATCCGCTGGTGGTCCTATGCGCTGGCACTGTTTATCGGCGGTGCGGTTTCGGACTGGCTGGATGGCTGGCTGGCGCGCCGTCTGGGGCAGGTCAGCGCCTTCGGCGCTTTGCTCGATCCGATGGCCGACAAGGTGTTTGTCGGCGCTTTCCTGATCGTCTTCGCCATCTGGTCGGGCCTGTGGCTGGTCAGCTGGCCGGTCGCCATCATCCTGTCGCGCGACATCGTCATCACGGCGATCCGGCTGTCGCGCCTGGGCAAGGAGAATGTGCCGGTGCCGGTCTCCCTCGCCGCCAAGGTCAAGACCGCCGTGGAAATGCTGATGATCGCCTGGTTCTTCGCCCTCATCTTCCTGGTGCGCGGAGACAGTGTCTGGGCCTATGAAGCCTGGATCGTCTTTTTGTGGATCGCCGCCGCGCTCAGCCTCTATACCGGCCTGACCTATCTCTGGGCGATGCGAAAGACTTCGTCGGGATAAGTGATCCCGGATTTGCGTGTTAGAGAGCTATAAGCCGCCGCAGACAGCGGCAAGGACGCAGCATGACAGAGATTTCCGATACCCATATCCTGGTCGTGGACGATGATGACCGCATCCGTGACCTTCTGAAACGCTTCCTGTCGCGGCATGGCTACCGCGTCTCCACCTCCGCCGGCGCATCGAAGGCGCAGGCGAAGATGCGGTCCATGGATTATGATCTCATCGTGCTGGATGTGATGATGCCCGGCATGGACGGGTTCGAGCTCACCCGGATTGTCCGCGAAACCCGCGAAACCCCGATCCTGCTGCTCACCGCCCGAGGCGAGGCCGAAGACCGCATCAGGGGACTGTCGCTGGGGGCGGATGATTATCTGGCCAAGCCGTTCGAGCCGGAAGAACTGGTGCTGCGGATCAATGCCATCCTGCGCCGCGCGCGCCCGGCCGCGCTCGAACCGAAAAAAGTCCGGTTCGGCCAGTTCCGCTTCGATATCGGCAATGGCGCACTGACCCGCAATGGCGAGGCCGTACGCCTCACCGGCGGCGAGGAAACCCTGTTAAAGGCGCTGGCCCGCGCAGTGGGGCAGACCGTATCGCGCTATGATCTGTGCGAGCTGACCGGCGGCGGCGAACGCGCCGTGGATGTGCAGATGACCCGGCTGCGGCGCAAGCTGGAAGCTGATCCGCGCCAGCCGCTTCATTTACAGACCATTCGCGGTGAGGGATACAAGCTGATCGCCGAGGCGATTTTCGAGGATCAGGGCTGACACCGATTTGGGACCGTTGAAACGATATCTGCCGAAAAGCCTGTTTGGCCGGTCCCTGTTGATCTTTGTCGTGCCGGTCGCGGTCATGCAGGGGCTGATCGCCTGGGCTTTCTTTGAAGAACACTGGGAAACCGTCACCCAGCGCCTGTCGGAAGGCGTGGCCGGCGACGTCGCCATGATGACGGAATTGTTCGAACAAAGCGGCGGCGATCTCTCCACTTTTGATCTGCTCGCGGACAATGCGTACCGCAATATGCAGCTCTCGGTGGATTTCCGCGAGGGCGAAGTCTTGCCCACCTCGCGCCGCTCCTCCTTTTTCAGAACGCTGGACCGCACCCTGCGGCGCTCCCTGACCGCGGCCATGGACAATCCGGTCTGGTTCGACACCACGCGCTATCCCGCCTATGTCGATATCCGCGTCCAGACGGAGACCGGGGTGCTGCGCTTCATTGCCGTGCGCGAGCGCGTCTTCGCCACCACGGGGCATATCTTCCTGCTCTGGCTGTTCGGAGCGACGGCGCTGCTCAGCCTGGTCTCGGTGATTTTCATCCGCAATCAGGTCAAGCCGATCCGGCGCCTTGCCGACACCGCCAAACGCTTTGGCCGCGGCGAGGACGACACAGATTTCAAGCCCGCCGGCGCCCGCGAGGTGCGCGAGGCTGCGCACGCTTTTATCGACATGCGCCAGCGCATCACACGGCATCTGGACCAGCGCACCTCGCTGCTGGCCGGGGTCAGCCATGATCTGCGCACGCCTTTGACGCGGCTGAAGCTGCAACTGGCCCTGATGCCGGAAGGCAGCGAGCGCGATGATGCCATCCGCGATGTCGCCGAAATGGAGCACATGCTGGAGGAATATCTGGCCTTTGCGCGCGGCCAGGTGAGCGAGGAAACCGTTGAGGCCGATGTCTCTGCCCTTGTCACCGAAACCGTGGAGGCGGCGCGCCGCGCGGATCCGGCCATCGCCCTGGAAGCGGAAGCGGATATCCGCGCCAATGTCCGGCCCGGCGTGCTGAAGCGCGGCATTGCCAATCTCATCGCCAATGCCTGCGCCTACGGCACGCAGTGCGAGGTCTCGGTCCGGCGGCTGAACCGGCGGCTGGAAATCATTGTCGACGACAATGGGCCGGGCATCCCGGCGGACAAGCGCGAGGAGGCCTTCAAACCCTTCTCGCGGCTGGATGAGGCGCGCAATATGAACCGCGAGGGGGTCGGCCTCGGGCTCGCAATTGCCCGCGATGTCGCCCGTGGCCATGGTGGCGATGTGGAATTGTCCGAAAGCCCGCTGGGCGGCTTACGCGCCGTCATGCGCCTGCCGCTGGCCTGACGCGCATCCTTTCCGAACCCGTCAGGGTTCGCAAGCGCGACCGCGCGCCCGCACCGTACAGGACGTTCAAATGAATGCCCACGCCCCAGCCCTGAGCCCGTTTCATGTGAGCACGGCCCGCAACACCAGCAGTGCAGACAGGCGCCCGGGCCGCGCGCAGCGGAAACAACTGAAGAAAAGTGTGCGCCCCCGTGGTCAGATCGCACCAATTCTTCCGCTTCAAGGAGGAGGGTGAAAGTGGCTGCGGTGCCCGTCGGCCTGCATCCAGCCCCTGCGAGGGAGGGTGGAGCCGGAAACCGGTTTCGGGGCACCGCAACCGGGAGCGCACACATGGGAAACTGCCCTGTCATGCCTGAATGGCAGCTGAGCGGACCCGGCTTTGTTTCGCCTTTCATGCGGCCTGAATAAGGCGGTGTTCGTGACAGTCTTTGTCTCCCGTATTACGCGAGTGCAGCATAATTTCTTCGCTAATCAGGCTTTTTTTCCGGATTAAGTCGTGGTTAACTCTGTTCACTGCGTTGGGGGACGTTAAACGTGAGCAGGAAAACTTCATGAAAAGATTTGTAACGACCGCGGCCGCATTGGGCCTGATGACGTCGGGCGCCGCTTTTGCGGACGGCATGGACAATGCCGTGGGCAACACCGTCCGGATCATCGTCAACGATGCCGGCGAAGGCTTCGATGTCTATTTTGACGCCGGCGGCGTCTATTCCGACAGTCTTGGCCGCACCGGCGCCACATGGGCGTTTGACGAGCAGCTTTGCATCACGCCGCCGCCCGACGCAGGGGCCGAAACCAGTTGTGGACCCTGGAATGAAGATCTGGATGCCGGCGGCAGCTGGCAGACAGATGGCTGGTCCGATGACGGCACCATGATCACGATTTCTATCCTTGAAGGACGCGGCCACGACGCGCCGACCCCTCCGACGCCACCGGCTGAATAATCCGCACCACTCACCCTTCAGGGATAATGAAACGGCCGGCCTGGCACCCAGGCTGGCCGTTTTGTTTTGACAGGAGACTGCCCATGAACCGGCCGGACCGCACCGCCATCCATAACGCCATGACAGACAAGGGCTATGTCATTTTCGGCAATGCGAAGGGATTTGATCTCAACATCGCCGGCATCCGGTCGGCCGCGACCAAAGCCAATAGCTTCGATGACTGGCTGACGGTTTCCTACAGGGACGCCGCCCATGGCGACTGGGTCTTCTATGCCTTTGCCTGCACCACCGATCCCGGCCTGACCCATTTGCAAAACCTGTCACATCCCGATGGCACGGCGGTATTGAAGGAAGGCCAGTACCGTGCCTCCCACATGATCCGCAAGCATCAGGGCAAATATGACGCGATCTGCCAGAAGCCGGGCTATGTGCTGCAAACATATCGTGACCGCAACGCGGACGGCACGATCGACCGCGACGCGGGCAATGTCTTCACCAACGCCACCGGAATCAACATTCACCGCGCCAGCGCCACGCGGCGGTCAACGCAGGTCGATCGCTGGTCTGCGGGCTGTCAGGTCCTCGCCGATCCTACCGATTTCGATATCCTGATGACGCTCGCGCGGCGGGCGAAAAAGATTTACGGCAACAGCTTCACCTATACCCTGCTTCACGAAAACGATCTGTGACAGGCATGGTTCATGCAGATGTGCTAGACTTGTGCCGTCCTGGCGTCATGTAAGGGGAAAACCATGTTCATTCTCGGCCGTGTCGGCTCCGTCAGCGCCACGCTGTTCCTGGCCTTTATCCTCGCCCTGGCCATGCTGGTCACGCTTGGCCTCTATGCACCGGACCTGCTCAACTGGATCCTGAACTGGGCGGATCAGGTTGAGGACTGGCTGACCCATACAGCGCTGCCCAACCGCTACAACAACCTGGTCCGGCTCTTCCTGTCCAATCAGCAGATCACCTTCCTCTTCTTCACCATCATCGCGCGCATCCTCATCGCGATCGTGGCGAGCCTGTTCATGTCGGCCGTGAAGCCGAAATCGAAGATCGACAAGGCCTTCGGATAACGAAAACGCCGCCGTGGAGACCACGGCGGCGCATCGCCAGAACAGTTTTCCGGACCGTTTACGGACGGTCGACGGGTGTCAGCGATCCATTGCCGAACGGCGTTTCGATGGATTCGCAGGTGCCTTCCGGGACATAGGTCCAGGCATTGCCCTGATAATCAATCGTGGACGTGCCTTCGCAGGACGTGCCGGGGCCGGCCGCGCAATCATTCTCGCCAGCCAGAGCGATACCATAGCATTGTTCCATGGCAGCATCTGCCATGTCGTCGCTGGCCGATTCCACAGCGTCCGCCATATCGCCCGCCATATCGCTGGCACCATCCATGGCGGCTTCAGCGGCATTACCGGCCTCTTCTGCAGCAGTTTCAGCCGCATTTTCCATCGTGGCTTCGGCTTCATCCACCATCGTGTCTTCGGTATTTGCGTCCTCACCCGAAGAGCAGGCCATCAGGGCCAGCGCGGGCAGGGCAGCGGTAAGCATCAAACGTGTACGCATAAATCTTCCCTTCCTTGACTCGCCAAAGAAATTATTCCGGCGGTGCGCATCCTTACCATAAATTCATTTTCTGTGCAGGGGTATATTTTTCAGAGCGAAACCCGCGCCGACAGGCGCTCTGCCGCGACGGTGCGCGGTGTCTTGTGAACCGTGGCCGTCACACGCGCGACATCCGGAAACGCCTTTACCCGCCCGGCAATGGCCAGGGCCAGTGATTCGATCAGATCATAATGCTTCAGATCGGCCGTCTGCTGCACGGCCGCGGCAACCTCGTCATAATGCGCGGTCTCGCCGATGGAATCATTCACCGGCACGGATTTCAGCGTCATCACCAGATCGACGGTGACGTCCTGCCGGGCCTTGCGTTCAAAGTCATGAACGCCGAGCGCAACAGGAACGCGCAGGGCCGTGATTTCAATGTCCATCTGGGGCATGACAGTCAGAATCCGCAATGATTTGCCTGTGTTTGCTTAAGCAGGTTAGGCAGGGGTTTCAAGCATGCGCCACCTCGGCGTATGCGCGCTCCTGCGGATTGTGTGCAGCCACTTGTCGCACAGCCCTCGACGCGAATCCGCACAACCCGTATGGTTACAAATGAAACTATCTGGAGACTGTCCATGGTCGAATTACGCGTCCCCACATCAGATCCGGTCGTCCAGCGCCAGGTCGAGGCCGGTCAGGTGCGCGATGATTACACGATCGATCAGTGCTGGGACGAATACACCGATGAAGAGCATGCCATGTGGCACAAGCTCTATAACCGCCAGACCGGCATGCTGGGCAACCGGGCGGTGAAGGAATTCTATGACGGGCTCGACGCGCTCGGCCTCGACAACACCAAGATCCCGGATTTCCGCGAGGTCAATCCGAAGCTCGAAGCCCTGACCGGATGGAAGCTGGTCACCGTGCCGGGTCTGATCCCGGACGAGCCCTTCTTCACCCATCTCGCCAACCGGCAATTTCCGGTCGGGCGCTTCATCCGCAAGCCGCACGAGATCGACTATTTGCAGGAGCCGGACATCTTCCATGATGTCTTCGGCCATTCCCCCTTGCTCGGCCTGTCCACTTTTGGCGATTACATGGCCGCCTATGGCCGCGGCGGCCTGCGTGCGCTCGAATTCGGCACACTCGAAAACATCACACGGCTCTACTGGTACACGGTGGAGTTCGGCCTCATCAAACAGGGTGACGCGCTGAAAATCTATGGTGCCGGCATTGTCTCCTCCTATTCCGAGAGTGTTTTCTCTCTGGAAGGCCGCTCGCCCAACCGCATCGGCTTCGACATCGAGCGCATCATGCGCACGCAATACCGCTATGATGATTTCCAGCAGACCTATTTCGTCATCGACAGCTTCCAGCAACTCCTCGACGACACGGTGAAGCAGGATTTCGCGCCGCTCTATCAGCGCATCAAGGGGCAGGATGACATCCCCGCCCGCGCCACGATTGACGGCGACGATGTCATCCACAAGGGCACGCAGGAATACGCCGATGCCGGCGGGCGATGGGAAAACGCGCCGCAGCTTTAGGGGGCTCGAAAACACTCGTCATCCTCCGGCCGCGCGAAGCGCGAGACCGGAGGACCTCGCCCTTAATGAGACCATCTGGTCACCCGCATTCGCGAGTGCAGGCAAGCCGGAGGGAGACGCAGAAAACGCCAAAGCCGCCCGCACCCCGCCACCACTCTGCGCGCCCGCCACAATCCGGACACAATCGGGGCGCTATACTCCGTCCATCGTACTGGTTAGATGATTATTCCTGAAGGACGGCCTGCCGCCTTCACGGCTTTTTCCCTTCCAAATTCGACTCGTGGTTTTCGGCCTGTTGGCCGGAGGCCGGCCAATTCTGTTATCCATTGAAAGGAAATCGCTATGACAACAGGAACCGTGAAATTTTTTAATTCCAGCAAAGGCTTCGGATTCATCCAGCCGGAAGATGGTTCGACCGACGTTTTCGTGCACGCAACGGCACTTGAGCGCGCGGGCATCCATTCGCTGGACGAAGGTCAGAAAGTGACCTTCGACGTCGTCAAGGACAGCCGTTCCGGCAAGAATGCGGCCGACAATCTCGTCCTGGCCTGATCCGTCTTCGCCGGGCGGGCTGTCCGCCTGGCACAAGCGGAATTCGTCCGAAAGGCCGGGGCATGCCCCGGCCTTTCGCTTATCCACATCCCGGAGAAAGGCCCCGCAAATGCCCGGCAAAAATTATGATTCATTCTTTTCGGTGGAAGCCAGGAAACCGCAGACAAAGGCCGACATAACGGATGCAGCGGTCCGCGAAATCCTGCGCGAGGAATCCGGGGACCGCGCGGCGCTGTCCGCCAAACTCCGCAAGCTCCGGCTGGCCCGGGACAAGACGGCCGGGGCGTCCGCTCCCAAAAAGCCGTCAAAACCGGCCCGTCCACGCCAGGCCAGGTAACAGCGGCGCACACGTCTGCCCTGACGTCTCTGACCGTGCCGCGTCTGGCATCTGCCGGTTTATCCCGTCTGATTCCCCTTGGGAAAGATGGACAGGATATCCAGCCCCTTCATCGCCTCCTTCTTGAACCGGCCCGCCGTGGCGAGTTGCGCATAGCCATGCACCAGGCTCCAGACAAAGACCTGTCCCCTGGCCGCCGCATCTGCGCCGGTGTTGGGGAAGAGATCCAGCTCCTGCGAGATATCCGCGAGCACGGCAAAACACGCTCCGACCTGTTCCAGTAGCGCCTTGTCATCGGCAAGAACCCGGTCACGCGCAAACATCAGCTCGTAAAGCGCCGGGTTCTCCAGCGCGAAAGCGACATAGCCCTGCAGGGCGGCTGATCGCCGCTCCTTGCGGTTCGCGTCCGGTACCAGTGACGCCCGCATATACGCTGCCAACTCGGCATAACCCTGTGTCGCCAGCGCCGTCAGCAGGCCGCTCTTGTTGCCGAAATGGTTCTGCGGCGCGGTTGCGCTGACACCGATAGCCTTGGCGCACTGGCGAAGCGACAGCGCGCTGTGGCCGGACTCCTCCAGGATCGCACGCGCTGCCGCGAGCAGCGCCGCTTTCAGATTGCCGTGATGATAGCCGGATTTGGAAGCTGCGATATCGTCCATATTTACACTGTAAACATTTTCTTGACGGCAGTGCAAGTCTGGCCTAGGCGTATATTCACACTGTAAACATAGGGTGAGGGCATGATCAAACTTCTGCAATTTTCCGGGATCGTCATCGCGCTTTTGGCTGGGCTTTTGGCCTTCGTCTGGTTCGCGAACCCGTTTGGTGTGCGCGACAATATCCTCGTCAACCAGATTGTCGGCATGCGCGTCGCGCCCGCCCGGCTCGAGCTTCCCGAAACGCCGCAAGATCACGGCATGGCCTATCGCGATGTGGACATTCTCACCGCCGACAATATCCGGCTGAGCGCTTGGGAAATTCCGGCGGCGCAGCCGTCTGACCGAACCATCATCGTCAATCACCCACTGACCACCACACGCTACGGATCGGTGGAGGGGCTGGATGGCGTATCCGCGGAATTCCTGCCCATGCTGCGCCACCTCCATGACGCGGGCTATAATATCATCACCTATGATCACCGTGGGCAGGGCGAGAGCGATGGCGGGATCGGCGATCTGGCACGCGGCACGGAAGCGCCAGTCGGGGCGGGTGTCACCGAGTGGCAGGATGTCGTGGCGTCGCTACGCTATGTTTTGGGCCATGAGGCGTTTGCGGACGACCAGCTGGTCTTCCTGTCGCAATGCATGGGCGCGAACGCCACTTTCCTCGCCTGGCAGAACGAGCCCGAGCTGTTTTCACGGCCGCAGATCCGCGGGCTGGTCGCCAACCAGCCGACCCTGTCCTACAATATGACCGATCGTTTCATCCGCGCGCGGACTGGTCTTGACCTGGTCGACCAAGTGGAAGCCGTGCAGCGCGAGCAATACGGCTTCGGCTTCGCCAACGCGCTGGAAACCGTGCCCAGCGTGACCGTGCCCATCCTGTTCAGCCAGGTCGAGCGCGACCGTTACACCTTCAACCCTGAAACCGGCCAGAACGACATTGTGCAGATCATGGAGGCGGCCGCCGTGGACCATGAAATCGTCTGGATCGGGCCGGAACACCCCCATGCCTTCGGCACGGGCCAGCGCTTCGACGCCTACCGTTTCTTCAACGAGCATCCTGAGCCACTGCTGGACTTTCTCGCGCGGCAATTTGCCGAGCAGGAATGACAGGCGGCGCACATCGGAGTTCTTCTGATATTGCCGGTGCGGTCATCAGGGCCGGGCGTCACAACATCGCCCGATGCAATAAACCGTCTTGCCCACAGGACCCGAGTCGCGACTAGTGTTGCGTCTCTTTAACCGTGAAAGTTTTCCCATGCGCTCTTTTGTCTTCCCGGCCCTGGCGGCCGGCCTGCTCGCCGCTTTCCCGGCTTTCGCCGATGAAGCCTGGGACTCCGACGCCGGCCAGATCATCTATGCCGAAGACCTGGATACCCATGCCGTGCTCTTGCTGACCCAGGCGGACGGGGTCGAGCGCCGTTTCTTTATCCGCGACTTGGCCGGCAATTTTGATGACCGGACCGGCTGGTTTGATGGCTATTGGGTGGTGTCGAACATGCCCGGAAAAACCACGGGCGATCCTTGCCCCTTCTCCATCATCGCCGCCAATGGCGAGGCCTATGACACATGGGGCAGGGTGGTCGTCACATTCGACTCGCCGACCTTCCCATCCGGCTTTACCGCCCTTTCGGGCATGTGCCTCGAAACGCCGACCGAGGAATGGACAGCATCGCTGCGTTGAGGCGGGAAGAGCATACCGGTTCGATGAGAGACAGACACGAAAGTTTTCAGAATGCAATGCATTGATTGACGGTAGTTACAAAATTTTTAGTTTTAAAAATCACACGGTGTGAAATTTTGAATTGAAATTATTCACGTTTGCGAAAGTGAGAATTTCAATGCTGAAACCTGTCCTGCTGTCATTTGGCGCGTTCGTCGTATTCAGTTCACAAGCTTACAGCCAGAGCACTGATACCTTCAACGGGGTGGAGCCTGTAGCCGAGGCAAGGCCTATTGAACTTGCCTATAATGCCTTTATCGAAGCGTTTAATACTGGCGATCGGGAAATATACCGTCAGTTTATCGTCGAGTGGTTTGACGATGAGGGACAAGTCGCGCCCTCAGATATTGAGGCGTTTTCAGGAGAAATGTTTGAAGTTTATCGCCGACTTGGTTCCGTTGAAATCACCTCAGTGGAGTTGAATCGGGATAACATCCGGGAGGCGTGGGTTACTGGTGAGCTGACCGGTGGGCAAAGCCTGATACTCGTACAGTTGGGCCCTGATGGTACCATTTCCGGAACAGGTAACACGTCCGGAATTCGGGCAAGGCGAACAGTAAACCGGCTCGACGAGGTTACGCCAGAATCCTTGCGCGCTGTTCTTGATCCCTATTTTGGTGCGCTGGTCGAAGGTGATCATTTTTCGGGTGGCGCGTGGGTCAATATTGGAGATGAGGTCGTATATTCCTTCCATGGAGGGGATCGCGATCGCAGAACGGGTGAATCAATCAGCAGTGACACTCTGTTCAATCCGGCGTCTGTCGGCAAAATGATCACGGCCACAGTGGTTCTGTCGCTGGTAGAGGAGGGCACAATCAGCCTTGATGATACCATTGGTGATTGGATTCCTGATTACCCTGAGCCTTGGGCAAGCGGCGTCACCATAGCGAATTTGCTAACCCATACATCAGGTATTGAGCTTGATAATGATGATGTCTTTATGTCCCAGCTGGTTGATGCCAGGTCAATTAGTGAAATGGTTGAGCTCCAGATAGAACATGTCGAACGGGTATTGAGCATGAATACGTTCAATCCGGGGCAGGATTTCAATTACACTAATGAAGGATATATTTTGCTCGGCAGTATTGCGGAAGTCGCAAGTGGAGAGGGCTTTGAAACGCTCCTACAGGAGAGGGTTTTTCTGCCTGCTGGTATGACGCGCACATTTCCAACCAGCAGGCTGGAAGGACAAACTAATGTAGCTGTCCCACACAGCCTGACCCAAAACCGCGGCGAAGGCGCATTTTTTGAAGAAGTCAGCGCCTTGGCCGGTACCGATACGGGTCAAAACTGGCTTGATAACGGCGTCGCAATCCCTGCGTCTCCAGTTTACTCAACCGGGACAGACCTCATCCGCTTCATGACGGCACTGATGGGCGGCCAACTCATCA
The DNA here is from genome assembly GCA_016124665.1 of Alphaproteobacteria bacterium. Lineage (GTDB taxonomy): Bacteria > Pseudomonadota > Alphaproteobacteria > Caulobacterales > Maricaulaceae > Hyphobacterium. The sequence continues at coordinate 83,659 of WGNH01000025.1, forward strand.
ATAACGATATGGTGGAGGCCATGGTTTCGCGTATCGCACTGCGGGCCAATGAGGACATGTTCGGGCTTTTGGAACATCAAGGCTTGGGCATAAGAATCGTCAACGAATATGGCGTCGAGAGCTTTGGTCATGATGGTGGGGTTCCGGGCTTCAGAACCAAGCTATATTACTATCCGGACAATGACATGACGATCTTGACATGGTCGAATAGTGAGGGTGCCCTTGCGCCAGCCCACCAGCACATCGAAGATCTTACTGCCGTGCGCCGACAGTAACGGCATCGAAGTCACAGCCCGATCATACATCGCAAAATCAGATTGAATAATTCCGGCCTCTGCCCCTTCCGCATTGCGAAGTATCATGTCTATGAATTTGGTGCCCTAACCCCGCCGCAGCACGGCGCGCTCGCCGCAGGACGGGCGGCCGACTTCGACCGCGACAAGGCCCGGCAGTTTCGGGGCGAGGCGGTCGAACAGCCAGGCGCAGATATTTTCCAGTGACGGCTTGGCCAGCCCCTCCACCTCGTTCAGCAGGCGGTGGTCGAGATCGGCCACAACGCCGGCCACGATCTGCTCGATCTTCCAGGTATCCTTGATCCAGCCCTTGTCATTGGGCTCGCCGGCGAGCGTCACGGATCCGGCAAAGGAATGGCCGTGCAGCCGCGCGAACGGATGGTCCTTCGCCTCATGCTCGAAATAGTGAGCCGCCTCGAAGGTGAAGTCCTTCGTGATTTCCAGCCGGGAATGGGTCATCAGCCTGCGCGCGTTACAGCATCTGGATGGGGTTCAGCCAGACAAGGGCCGCGATATACGCAACATAGCCGCCAAAGAAAAGCAGCCCGGCCAGCCGGCCGACATTGCGGCCCGTGAAAATCAGCAATGCGAGCAGCGCGCTGGCGCCCAGCATCACCCAGAAATCCAGCCGCATGAACTGGTCCGGCACCGGCATGGGCACATTGGCCAGCCCGGCGGCAAGGCCGGTTGCGCCGCCCACGGCGAAGACGTTGAACACATTCGAGCCGAGCACATTGCCGATGGCAAGATCGCCCTGGCGGCGCAGCACGGCGGCGACGACGGTGGCAAATTCCGGCAGCGAGGTGCCGATCGCCAGCGCAGTCAGCCCGATCACCGCATCCGACACGCCGAGCAGGCCGGCCGCAGCGGTGCCGCCGGTGACGATGATATGCGCGCCCAGCGGCAGGGCGATCAGGCCCACGACCAGGGCGAGGAGTGTGCCGGGCAGCGAGCCCTTGCCGGCGGCTTCTTCCAGCTCCGCGACCTCGGCCAGCAGCGGATCATCCTTGGCGCGCAGGGCGGAAAAAGCCAGCAGCCCGATGAAGACGAAGATCAGCGCGAACAATACCGCGCCTTCCGTCATCGAGATCGCGCCATCGCGGCTGACCACGACCAGCGCCACCCCGGCCAGAAGCGCGAAGACGGCATTGCGCCTTACGCCGCGCGTCTGCGTGCCGATCACGCCGATCAGCGCGGGCAGGCCCAGCACGAACAGCACATTGGCGATGTTCGAGCCGACGATATTGCCCAGCGCGAGGCCCGGCGCGCCCGACAGGGCGGCATCGACGGAGACGACGAGTTCCGGCGCGGAGGTACCGAAGGCGACGATGGTGAGCCCGACCAGCAGCGCCGGGATTTTCGCCCGCCGCGCCAGCGCCGCCGCGCCGCGGATCAGCATGTCACCGCCGAACAGCAGCACCACGATCCCGGCGAGCACGAAGCCGCCAGCCAGCAACAGGGAGTCCTCGGCCACCATCATATCCGCCTCACAGACTGCAGAATCAGATTAGTCGAAACGCTTGTAATCGATGAAATTGAGGATGCCGAAGGCAATGAGGGGCAAGGCGAGCGCAACGAGAGCATACATGGCAGACTCCATAAATCACAGACAGACCGGCCTGCTGTCTAGCCGGGTTTTCGCGCGCCCGCTAGGGAGGGATTGCGGCGCCAATCGTCCCCCCTCATGAGCTGGCGACTGCGCCTCGAACCGGTGCTGCGGCCGCTGATGCAGAGCCATTGGCGGCGCACGCGTGGCCTGACGCTGGGCGTGCAGGGACTGGTCTTCAATGCGCAGGGCCATGTCTGCCTGGTGCGCCACACCTACCGCCCCGGCTGGCATTTCCCCGGCGGCGGGGTGGAGCGCGGCGAGACGCTGCACCAGGCGCTGGAAAAGGAATTGCGCGAGGAGGCGGGCGTACAGCTCACCGCCCCGCCACAGCTTTTCCACGTCTATTCCAATGCGGCGCGCTTTCGCGGCGACCATGTCGTGCTCTTCATCGTGCGCGGCTGGCAGGCCTGCGCGCCGGACCACGGGCAGGAGATTGCGGAGACCGGCTGGTTTGATCCCGCCGCCCTGCCGCCCGGCACATCGCGCGCGGCCATGGCGCGGCTGGCGGAAATCCTCCACGGCCAGCCCGTCAGCGATGACTGGTAGAAGCAAAAACCCCCTCCGGCCGTGCCCGGCGCGGGACCGGAGGGAGACGCGGTGAGGCGGCCGCGAACCCTGCACTCCACTGGACGCCTCCTTCGAGGCTCGCATTCGCTCGCACCTCAGGATGAGGTGGGATGATGGCATCTATAAACTTACCTCATGGTGAGGTGCCCTGCGGCTTGTCCCCGCGGCTTGTGCCCGCGAAGGCGGGTAAAGCGGGGAAGCCGGGCCTCGAACCACGCACACCTCAAACCTCGTCATCCTCCGGCCGCGCGAAGCGCGAGACCGGAGGACCTCGCCCTTGATGAGACCCTCCGGTCAAGCCGGAGGGAGACGCAACAGAGGAAACATCACATCTCCGGCGGCCACCCCATCACCTCGTCGAGACTGCATCCATTGGCCTCGGCAATTCTATGGAACCCCAGGGGCACGCCGCCTCCCGGATCGGGATCGCCGGCCGCCCGGCGCTCATGATAGTGCTGGGTCACCCGGCGGAAACGCTCCGCCAGTTCGGCCCTGATGTCTTCCGCGTCCGCCTCCGGCGGCTCCGGGGCGGCCGCGCCGCCCACCCGGCCCAGCAGATATTCCGTCCGCAATATCCGGTCGGCCAGCCGCGCCGCCGCCTCGGCGGGCCGGATCTGCCCCGCCGCCGCCAGATCGGCACTCCTCTGGTGCAATTGCTTCGCCGCCTCCAGCGGGGTGAGATCGGGCTGAATATCTGTCTCCCCCTGCTTGCGGGGGGAGTGGTCCGAAGGACCGAGGGGGGCATGGGCGTCAGCCCCCTCCGCCGGCTTCGCCGCCACCTCCCCCGTGCACGGGGGAGGACAACCCACCCCTTCCGCCTCCAGGTCCTCGACGCGCCAGCCGCCCTGGGCCGCCCAGTCATAGATGGTCGAGGGCGCGCGCCCCACGGCGCGGGCCACCTCGTGGACGGGCACGCCGGCGCGGCGCATCTGCTCGGCGCGGGCTTTCAGGGCGGGTAGATCAGGATCACGCATTCACCCCGCAGTCTATGCGGATATGGGCGGGCGGGGATTAGATTTCCAAGCGCGATATCAAACCCGTCATCCCTGCGGAGGCAGGGACCCAGTTGCGTCTGCTCCACCGGCACGCCCTGCGCCAACCAGCCGCCTGCGTCCACGCTGCGCAGATTGAGGGCAGGGCATCGAAGCCTCACCGCTGCTCTGGGTCCCTGCCTCCGCAGGGATGACGATAAAAAATATGCCCCGTCACCTTTTTCTCCCCATGAACCCCTAAAACATCGTCTTCCTCCGGCCGCGCAACGCGCGAGACCGGAGGACCTCGCCCTTGATGAGACCCTCCGGTCGAGCCGGAGGGAAACGCAGTGTTTTTTCTCCCCCTGCTTGCGGGGGGAGTGTCCCGAAGGGACTAGGGGGGCGATGATGCCTGGCCCCCTCCGCCTCGCATTCGCTCGGCACCTCCCCCGTAAACAGGGGAGGATATCCACAAACCCCGTCATCCCGCCTGTCCCCGCGCCTGCGCCCCCCACCCGTCATCCAGCCTGTCCCCGGCCTGATCGGGGAGCCGCGCCCCGCGCGAGTCCGGGTGATCCCGATGTCATGGAGATCACCCGGATAAACCGGGTGATGACGCGTTTGTTTGTGACCTCACGCACACCCATCGTCTTCCTCCGGTCCCCCGTATTCACGAGGGCAGGCAAGCCGCTGCACCAATCCCGGAGGAGCTTAAGAGCGGATGGGGAGGGTGGTGATAAACTTTTTTGAGTGCGGGGGTTGCGCCATATGAGATCGCTACCCATCTCCACTAGGCCCTCAGCATAAGGGCCGTTTCCGCCGCGAGTAACGTAGACACCGAGATAATCTGTGACCACGTTACTGGCTATCCGCATAGCGCAGTCATGCGCAATGTTTCTAGTGTTGGTCGAGCATCGAGTGTCGCTGTTCGCTGGGCTGCTGGGGGAATGGAGACGGCTATGAAGAATGACTTGAAATTCTTCATCGGCCTGGCTCGCGATGTCGCGATGCTCGCTTTCCTGATCCTTCGGATCGCGGAAGCGGCGCTGCGGCTCGTGAGCTCGGCCGGCATCTACAGGGGACGCAATTGGCCGAGGACTATCGATATCGAGGGCGCTTCGAGCTAGGGCACGGTTCCGGAAAATACGTGTATGTCCAGACCGAAAAGTACAAGGATTTCGGGCGAAAGCTCATAACCAAAGTCCGGGCTAAGTGGACGCCGCCGCCCTACTTCTTTCACTTGGCGAAAGGCGGGCATGTCGAAGCCGCCCGTCTTCATATCGACAGCAAATATTTTGCGCACCTAGATTTAAAAAAGTTTTTTAACTCTTGCCGAAGATCGCGTGTGGTTCGGGCATTGAAATCTATTGGCTTCAAGCAACGACAGGCGCTTGAATGCTCATCAGATTCATTGGTCCGCCTCGGCGGCGAAAGAGTTATTCCATACGGTTTCACTCAATCCCCGATTTTGGCTTCCATTTGCCTGCACCACAGCGCACTCGGCAACGAAATGGCTTGCCTCCATGACGAGGGTAAAAAAGTATCTCTTTACGTCGATGACATCGTCGTTTCTGGAGATACTGAGGCCGAAGTAGAAGGTCTGGTCGATCGGTTAATTAAATCGGCGGAGAATGCGCGCTTTGCGCTTGCTCATGACAAGGTCAGTGGCACTCAGCCAGAGATCACCCCGTTCAATCTTGTTCTTGCGAACAACAAGCTAGAGCTCAGTGCGGAACAATACGCAGAGTTTAAAACCCGGGTTGCCGCAGATCCTGCCAGTGCCGTCGCTCAAGGTACAATTCGATACGCGGGATTTGTGAACCCCAGTCAGGCTGCGACGCTTTAGCGAACTGAATCAGAGAAGCGTAATCGATCTTTCGCTTCGCCATGGCCCGTGCTTTCAGATCATCTAGCGACATCACCGCCATCAGCCCACCAGTTTACGGGCGATTGGGGAGGGCGTGGATTAGTTTAACTGACTTCGTCAATCAAAAATCGAGGTAGGTATCAAACTTCTTTCGAAGGCTATCGACAAATTTCGGTTCAATTGAATTTGCATATGCTAACCACCCTTGAACGTAAGCCTCCACCTCTGGTTCTAATTTTTGATATGTTGATCTGTGCACGATTGCCCGTAGTTCGCGCTTTTTTTCCCTTCCAATAGAAATTTCGCCGTCAGTTGTGAGCGTTATGCCCGTTACCTTCTGTCGATGAGCCGAGCTAACAAGAACTGTTTTTCTCTGGTTCAGAGTCAGATTTGGAGATGCCCAAGTCCCGATCAATCGTTCAACGTCCTTCTTAGCTTCAATTAAGTTTCCCCGGACATTCCCAGCGAACGTTAAATCATCTGCATAGCGTGAATATGTTAGCTTTCGTCGGTCGGCGATGCCCTTAAACTCTTGATCCAAAGCGAACATCACAATGTTCGATACTGCAGGTGAGCTTGGTGCTCCGATGGTAAGGGAGCCGGACTTGAAGCAGATTGTTAAAATAAAATTGACGTCCTCCGGATCATAGCCCCGACTAGTCAATATCGGTTGCAAATCCCGCGCTTTTATCGAGGGGAAGAAATCGGTGAAATCCATTTTTAGAAGAAAGCGTTTCCCCGCATGCAATCTCGCATTATCCGTAATTGATTTGCCTTTTCGGTAAGCCATCGCGGCATCACTGACGGGCAAGTCGCGAATTACATGACGGGTTATCCACCGCTGCACCAGTTTAAGCCGTGGCGTAGGATGATAAATATCGCGCTCACCGCCGGAACGTTTCGGTATAGTGTAGTGCTTATAAAGATAGTTGGCAGAAGCGGCTATTTTTTGCACCGACGGTCGAGGCAAACCGATTTCTTTGCTAAATTTGTCAATCAGCATCGGTCGCTTCCTCAAGAAGTTCTCGATATCGATTGTCCCCGTCAATGTTCGTGGATATATCATCAATAATCAATGCTTCTTCTTCTTGTGACCCCTCTTGAATTGTGTAGAATTCATTCCAATTAAGTTTTAAATAGAAATAATTTGTTCCATCGCCCAAATCGACAACATCGGCAATCTGGCATCCAAGAATTATTTGTATAAAAGAGTTTAGCTCTTCTTTTTTTACTTGTTCGCTGCCAATGCTTCGAATCATAAAAGCAATATCTTTACTAGAAGCGATCCGCATATATTTCAACAATATAACAATAAAAACCAGTTTTTCATAATCGCTGTATTCACTCCACGCTTTCTCGCTAAAACTATACGTTCGTCTGAACTTCCCTTGTTGTCGGTCTTTTATGCGCCCAACGATCAGTTCGAAATTCGGGTTTTCGTAATCCAGTTGGATGGCAGGCTTAAAGCTCGACGTTTCGTCGATAAGCTTTATTGGGCCATTCGACAAAAAACTGTCGCTGCCCTGATATTCACCATTCGAAACTACAAGCGATTTCCCGGCCAAGTCGTTCATTTTTGAGAACATGCCAAGCTCTGCATATGAGCCCGGGCCTTCCGGAAAGATCACAATACAAAAACAGATCCCCCCAATTAGGCTTTCCATTTTATGCAAATCCACGAAGCTAAAGTCTTCGTCACCTATATGGTGTTCAAGAGCGTGCTCGGGGAATAGCACCGTGTATTCGGTATGCTGACCGTCTAGGTGATTTTTAAATCGTGGGCGTAGATGATGCTCATCGTTTCCGCCACAAACAAAAATGATGTTGCTATGGCGGTAAAGCCGTACCTTGGAAAACAAAAAATCTCGAAACTCTTTCCGAAACTCTTTCTGGCTTTCTCCGGTAATTGGATGCGGCAACGAACTGTCTCTTACTTAGAGCGGCCGATTTCTTGCGAAATTGGCGTCTTTGAGGAGCGATTGTGGAGCGACCAAAGACGACGATTTTGCGAGAAATCGGCGCTGCAGTGCACACAATCAAAGATACCTGGCGCATCGCCCGGCAATGCGAGGTAAGACCACGCATATCGCTAAGAGAATTCAAATTAAGCACGCATATAGATGCGCGTAAAGAAATATTTAGCCAACAAAATTGCTCCCCCTCCAACCTTTTAATCTCATCGCGCAAACGCGCCGCTTTACCCGCTTTCGCCGGCACAAGCCTCATCCCCCTTCGCGCCACTCGCCGCTTCGGCGGGATGAAACCGCTTACTCCCCCTCCAACGCCTTAATCTCATCCCTCAACCGCGCCGCTTCTTCAAACTCCAGATTGGCCGCGGCTTCGCGCATCTGTTTTTCGAGGTCCGCAATCGTGGCCTTGAGATTATTCGGCTCGAAGGCGCGTTGATCTTCGCCCACGCGGCCATCGCGGCGGTTCTTGCGGTCCCGCGCCTTCGCCGACCGCCCCTTCGCCGTCTTCTCCATCACGCCTTCGAGCACGTCGGAAATGCCGCGTACAATGGTTTTCGGCGTGATGTTGTGTTCGAGATTGTGGGCGTGCTGTTTCTCGCGCCGGCGTTCGGTTTCCTCCATGGCCCGCTGCATGGAGCCGGTGACGGTGTCGGCATAGAGGATGACTTTGGCCTCCGCATTGCGCGCCGCGCGGCCAATGGTCTGGATCAGGCTGGTTTCGGAACGCAGGAAGCCTTCCTTGTCGGCATCGAGAATGCCGACCAGCCCGCATTCGGGAATATCCAGCCCTTCGCGCAACAGATTGATGCCGACCAGAACGTCATAGACGCCGAGGCGTAAGTCCCGGATCAGCTCGATGCGCTCTACCGTATCGACATCGGAATGCATGTAGCGGACCTTGAGGCCCTGCTCGTGCATGTATTCGGTCAGATCCTCGGCCATGCGCTTGGTGAGGGTGGTGACAAGCGTGCGCAAACCCTTCTCCGCCGTCATCCGCGCCTGATCAATGATGTCATCGACCTGGCTGGCCCCGTCTTTCGACACCGGGCGGACCTCGACCGGCGGATCGACCAGCCCGGTGGGGCGGATGACCTGTTCGGTGAAGACGCCGCCCGTGCGTTGTAATTCCCAGCCGCCGGGCGTGGCCGAGACACAGATGGTCTGCGGCCGCATCAGATCCCATTCCTCGAATTTCAGCGGGCGGTTATCAAGGCATGAGGGCAGGCGGAAGCCGTGATCGGCCAGGGTTTTCTTGCGGCTGAAGTCGCCCTTGAACATGGCGCCCAGCTGGGGAATGGTCTGGTGGCTCTCATCAACAAAGACGAGGGCATCTTCCGGCAGGTATTCAAACAGGGTGGGCGGCGGCTCGCCCGGCTTGCGCCCGGTCAGATAGCGCGAATAATTCTCGATGCCGGCGCAGGAGCCGGTGGCGCCGATCATTTCCAGATCAAACTCCGTGCGCTGGGCGAGGCGTTGCGCTTCCAGAAGCTTGCCATTCTTCTCCATCCATTCGAGGCGCACTTTCAGCTCTTCCTTGATCGAGGCCATGGCCTGATGCAGCGTGGGGCGCGGCGTCACATAGTGCGAATTGGCATAGACTTTCACCGATGTCAGCTCGGTCTGGGCGCGGCCGGTGAGGGGGTCGAATTCGGTGATGCGCTCGACCTCGTCGCCAAAGAAATCCACGCGCCACGCCCGGTCGTCATAATGCGCCGGGAAGATTTCCAGCACATCGCCTTTCAGCCGGAAGGTGCCGCGCTGGAAAGCGGCGTCATTGCGCGTGTATTGCAGGGCGACGAGTTTCTTGGCGATTTCGCGCGGATCGGCGCTCGTGCCGGTCTTCAATTCGAAGGTCATCGCCGTATAGGTCTCGACCGAGCCGATGCCGTAAATGCAGGAGACGGAGGCGACAATGATCACATCATCCCGTTCCAGGATGGAGCGCGTGGCGGCGTGACGCATCCGGTCGATCGCCTCGTTGATGGAGGATTCCTTCTCGATATAGGTGTCGGTGCGCGGCACATAGGCTTCGGGCATGTAGTAGTCGTAGTAGGAGACGAAATACTCGACCGCATTACGGGGAAAAAAGCTCTTGAATTCGCCGTATAA
>WGNH01000004.1 GCA_016124665.1 Alphaproteobacteria bacterium
GAAGATATCGAAGGTCGGACCGGAATAATCAATTCCGATATCGACACCCGACGTCTCATAGGTCGACAGGTTGGCATTCGTCAGCAACACGCCAGCCAGAACGCCGACCGCTGAACGGCGGGCCCCACCCGGTCCCGGGAAGGGAGCGGCCAGAGGCGTTCCACCGACACCCGAATAACCCGGGCCTGCGATCAGGGCGCAGAGCGGATCCGAGAAGTTCGGTGAGTTGTAGCACGAATTGGCAATCGTGTTGACATCCGCCGAACCCACAGCCTGCGTGATCTCGAAATCGAAATAATCTACCGAGAAGGTGAAGTCCTCGAGGATCGGCGTGCCCGACGGCGTGAACACCACACCGAAGGTATAGCCTTCCGATTCTTCCGGTTGCAGGTTCGGGTTACCACCGGCAACACCTGCCGCCTGCGTCGAGGTCAGGGTAAAATTGCCCGGCAGGCCGTCAGCCTGACAGTTGGCAATCAGCGTCGCACTGGCCGACGTGTTGGTGGCGTAATTCGTACACGGATCCGTGTACTGCAGAGCCGTCTGGGCCTGCGGTGCGAAGAGCTCGCCGATCGACGGAGCCCGGAAGCCGGTCGAGAACGACCCGCGCAGACGGACCTGGTCATTCGGCGCCCACTCGGCCTTGATGGCATAGGTGTTGGCATCAAAGGACGAGTTCACATTCGTGCCGGTCACGTCATAGTTGGACGAACGGGCCGAGAGCTCAACCGCCAGAAGCTCGGCAAATTCAACGCCGGACAGGATGGGAAGGCGGACCTCACCATAAAATTCCTGCGACGTGGTTTCCCCTTGCGTGGCATTGCCCGAGACGAAGAAGATCTGACCGATCTGTGCCGCACCATCGGGGATGAACTCACCGGTATCCCGGCGGCGCTCATAACCCACAGCCCAGCCGATTTCACCGCCCGGAAGCTGCAGGCCGCCCAGATCACCCGACAGGTTCGCCTGATAGGACAAACGGGTCTGACGGGACACCGGCGAGTGACGCACCAGCATGAAATTGGCAATGGTATCGGTCAGCGTGTCGCGGCGGAACGGGTCCCAGATCAGATTGGCCGGGGTCTGACACGAACCGGCGGCCAGAGACGCCGGGTCATTACACAGCACCTGGGCGGCGCGGACCGGGTTCACCTGGCCATCGACGACCTGGGCATCGACATAGCGGCCATAGGAGAGCGACGTATCCCAGAAGATACCGGCCGGCAGCATGCCTTCAAGACCGAAGATCGACCGCCAGGATGTGGCATCCTGAGTGAAGAAACGGCCGCTTTCCAGCTCCGCCAGACGGCGAGCGACAAAGACGCCTTCACCGGTCGGGTTGTTCGGGTGGAAGGCCGGAACCAGCGGAAACCAGAAGGTCCCCACAGGGGCGAGCTGCTGTTGCGAGGAGCGCTGGGCGAACATGAATTCACCATAGGCCGTCGCCTGACCGAAACGGTCAGAGTTCAGAACGTCATACTCGGCATCAAAGAAGCCGGAGAAGACTTCCTGCGGCGTCACCATGTAGGACACGGCAGCAAAATTATAGCCGTCGGCCGGGGTGAAGGCGCGAAGAACGCCCGTCGCCGGATCCAGGATCGCGCCGGCAGTGCCGAATTGAGCAGTAAAGTTCGGGGAAGCCGCACCATTACCGAAGATCTGGCCCGGATAGGATGTGCCGGAACCGCCACAGATCAGCTGACCGCCGACTTCAGTCCACGGACAGGCCGAGAACGGACGGTCACCCTGCATGATCGTGCCACGGTCGAAATATTCGAGATTGGCGGTAAAGCGGCCACCATCAAAGGACCGGCCGAAGGTCAGGCCGTAACGATAGATCTGGCCATCACCTTCACCCGTCACATCATACTGGCCGAAAGCTTCAAAGCCTTCGACATCATCACGGGTGATGATGTTGACCACGCCGGCAATCGCGTCGGAACCGTAAACCGTCGAGGCCCCGTCACGCAGGACTTCCACACGGCCGATCAGCGAGACCGGGATCAGGTTGAGGTCAGCCGTACCACCGGTATTCGCCGGGGTTGTACGGCGGCCATTGACGAGGACCAGCGTCCGCTGCGGGCCAAGACCGCGAAGCGAGATGGTCGCCTGACCACCCGAACCGTTATTCATGCGCGAGCTGGTTTCCCCACCCGGCGCGAATGTGATCTGGTCGGCAAAGTCTTCCAGCGTCCGGACCGCCTGAACATTCAGGTCATCCTGGCTGACGACTGTGATCGGGCTGACCGAGGTCAGCTCGCTGCGGCCGATCCGTGAACCGGTCACGATGATGCGGTCTTCCGACGCGCCATCCTGAGCGAAGGCAACGCCGCCCCCCAGGGCCGTTGTGAGAGCCATCGCCGCGCAAGACGATAAGGTCAATGTTTTCAAAGAGACGCGTAAGCGCCGTTCATTCATCTTCATTAGAGTCTCCATTTTCCCCTCCGGACGCCGGGAAGGCGTACGAAGCCGGAGTCATACGGGAGAGAAAAACAGCTCTGAACCATGGAGCGACGATGTCGGGACAGCATGCGCTGAACGCATGAAATAATGCGATGAATGGCGAATTTTCCTGCCCAGTGGCCAAGCGTATTCACATTTTTGTGATTATTGGCTGCGCTTTTTGAGTTTGAGTGTCCGTGGACAGGACCTATGTCTGCAGCGGGGAAATGTGGTGTCAGAATGGGATTAGACCATGCCGTCGCCACGCCTGAATGTGATCCTGTCGTCCAATGGCGATATCCGCCGCGAGCTGACAGGCTTTATCTCCAGTGTCAGTGAGGTCACGACAACGCCTCCACGTCTGGCTCGCGAACTGACCGAGACAATGGCCAGGTCCGGCAATGTGGACGGTGTGCTGATATTCGCAGACGAAGCGGACAGCGAAACAATCGGTCTGGCGAAACATGTGGATACGCTGGATATTCCCTACATGCTCACACTGGAACAGTGCGGCTCCGCACAAGTTCTGTTCGAGTTGGCGTCGCGTGAATTTATCCTGATATCGCGGGACTTCGACCAGATCCGCGCTACGATAACCAGGTTTCTGGCATATCTGGCTGATCCGTCCCGGAAATACCGGGGACCGAAGTCCGGAGCCTCGCAGCTGCCCGGAGATATCTGGGTGCGCCAAGGCTATGCAGAACGCAGGATTTCTCTGAATGAAATCCGGTCGATATCGGCTGACAAGGATTACGCTATCATCGAACTGCCGAACGCGTCGCTGCTGGTTCGCGCAACACTTGCAACACTCGAGGATGAGCTCAATGCGCAAGATTTTGTCCGAATTCACCGCTCGCACATCGTCCCCGCGCGTCGTATTCGTGAAGTCAGGAATACGACGCGGCACAGCCATCAGGTCAGGCTCGAGAACGGGGAGGTGTTTCCGGTTGGCAAGACATACTGGCCGCGGCTGCGAAAGCGATTTCGAAGCCAGTTGATTCGCAACCCGGGTTGATCAGGCGGCCTGATTGCACCTAGCCGCCGATCCGGGCCTGATAAAGCCGGACCCTGATGCCGCCATGATCCACCGGCCGCGAGGGCGCACCGAAGGGCAGGCGTGTGGCCCGCGCGAGCTTGTCCTCACTGGTGATCAGCCCGGCCCGCCAGCCGGGAAACCGCTCCCGCAGGCTTTGCCCCAGTTCATGATAAACGCCGTAAAGGCCTTTCAGATTCCCGATCCGCCCGCCATAGGGCGGATTGACGATCACCAGACCCGGCACTCCCTCTGGCGGCGTGATATCCGCCACACCCTTCTGTTCAAAAGCCGTGATCGCGGTGACACCCGCCCGCGCCGCATTGGCCAGGCTGGCCCGGACCGCGCCCGCATCCCGGTCAGACCCGGAAAAACGGGCAGACGGGCTCCTCAATGACACATCCGCTTTCATGGTTTGCCAGGCTTCGGCATCGAATCCGGCCAGTGATTCAAAGGCAAAGCGCCGCTCGCGCCCGGGCGCCAGCCCGGCCGCCATCTCTGCAGCTTCGATCACGAACGTTCCCGATCCGCACATCGGATCATAGACCGGCTCGCTGCCGGTATAGCCACACTGGCGCAGGAAGAGCGCAGCGAGGTTTTCGCGCATCGGGGCCCTGGCGACCGCTTCCTTGAATCCGCGCCGGTGCAGCAAGTCCCCGGAGGTATCGACACTGATCGTGCAGACATTGTCATCGATGCGCGCCAGAACGCGCACGTCTGCGTCCTGCGAGACCGGAGCGCCGAATGTCCCGGCGATTGCAGTTTCAATCCGCTGGGCGATCGCGCCGGCATGGTAGAGTTTTGACCGCCGCGCCGAAGCGTCCACCCTGACCGGCACATCACGCCGCAGCGTGTTGCCCCAGTCGATGGCGCGGGCTTTCTTGTCGAGCTGCGCCAGATGCACGACACGGAATTGCGCCAGCCGCGCCAGAACCCGGCTGGCCCCGCGGATTTCCAGATTCGCGCGCCAGACCTCGGGCCATGTCCCTTCCATCGTGACGCCTCCCGCCACGATTTTGGGTGTTGCAAATCCCTTCTCGCGCATCTCCCCGGCGAGAACCGGTTCAAGTCCGGGCGGCACGGTCAGAAAGATTTCAAAGGGGTCAGAGTCAGACATCGGGAATCTATATGCTGGATCAGGACGTCGTGCGATTCTCGCGGTCAGGTAGCCGCCTAACATTTTCACCCGAAGGCGGGCTTTTTATCGGTTGTTCTAGAACGGAACGGCGCTCTCGAATGACATCTTCTCACCGGTGGCAGGATGGCGGAAACCGAGTGACTGCGCATGCAGGCATAGACGGTCGCTGGCGGCCCGCGCCTCGTCATGGGCATAGAAATTATCGCCCAGCACCGGATGCCCCAGATGTGCCATGTGAACCCGCAACTGATGTGAGCGGCCGGTTAGCGGCATAAGAGCGACACGGCTGTGACCTCCTTCAATGGCCAGAACCTGCCAGTCTGTGACAGCGGAGCGGCCTCTGACAGGATCAATTATCTGTCTGGGCCGGTTGGGCCAGTCGGTGATGATGGGCTGCTCCACACGGCCCTCCGCCGCTGTCATCTCCCCCCATGTCCGAGCGATATACCGCTTGCCGGTCTGACGGTTTTCAAACTGCCGGCCCAGCGCGGCATGCGCCGGAATGGTCAGCCCCAGCACGATGACACCGGAGGTATCCATATCCAGCCGGTGAACGATGCGGGCAGTCGGGAAAACCTCCCTTGCCCGGGATTCCAGACAATCGGCACGGTCGGGATGATTGCCCGGAACTGTCAGCAAACCGGATGGCTTGTCGAGCACCAGAATGTGGCTATCGGCAAAGATTACCGGCAACTCGCCCTTGGGCGGCGGCGTGTAGACGAAGGGGACGGGCCCGGCCTGTTCAGGCACAATCGGCCTGATGACGCTCGACCCGTTCCCGCCAGTGTTTGCGGCACAGGGAGTCATAATCCGATTTCGCCACGCCCACCTGCGCGCCCTCTGTCACCGCTTCACCGCTGGCATCATGACGCAAATTCATCGTAGCCTTGCGGCCACAATGACAGATCGTCCGCGCCTCTCGCAAATCATCCGCAATGGCCAGAAGCTCGGCCGATCCTTCAAACAGTCGCCCCTGGAAATCGGTTCGCAGGCCATAGCACAGGACCGGCACACCGAGCTCGTCACCCACGCGAGATAATTGCCAGACGTGGCCGCGGGAGAGAAACTGGGCTTCATCGACGAATACGGCATCCAGCTGACCCTCCGCCTTGCGGCGCAGAACCGCCTCGAACAGATCGGTTTCCGGCCGGAACAGATGCGCCGGCGCCTTCAGGCCGATCCGTGATTCAATCTCGCCGGTTTCCGCCTCCGCATCTTTTGCGTGATGCACAGACGTCCACAGCATGACGTCCATCCCGCATTCGCGGTAATTGTGCGCCGCTTGCAGCAGAATGGCGGATTTCCCCGCATTCATGGCGCTGTAGGTGAAATAGAGCTTTGACATGGTCACTGGATAATTCGATTCCGGTGAAGGTCTATCGCCTTTGGCGCAAGCCTGTGTTAGACGCGCCCCGCGCGAGAGAGCTTCGGTATGGGGTGACGCTTGAATAGCGCACTTTGATAACACACCGGAGCCTTGATCCGATTAAAGGATCAATGCGCCGCGCCCATTTGGAAAATGACCGTAATGACCATGAATTCCCGCATCGCGCCGGCATTGGCGCGCGCTCTTGAAGGCAAGGGCTATGAAACGCTGACCGAAGTCCAGACGGCCGTGCTGGCCCACGAAGCCGATGGCGCCGACCTTCTAGTCTCTGCCCAGACCGGCTCGGGCAAGACCGTCGCCTTCGGCCTTGCGATTGCGCCGACCCTGTTGGGCGAAGAAGACCGTTTCGACTATGCCGCCGCGCCGCTGGCGCTGGTCGTCGCTCCGACGCGGGAGCTGGCACTGCAGGTCCAGCGCGAATTGCTCTGGCTCTATGGCGAGGCCGGCGCCCGCATCGTCTCTTGCGTCGGCGGCATGGATGCGCGCTCGGAACGCAAGGCACTCGAGCGGGGCTGTCATATCGTCGTTGGCACGCCGGGACGGCTGCGCGATCATATCGAACGCAAATCCCTGGACATGTCCTCGCTGCGCGCGGTTGTTCTGGATGAAGCCGATGAAATGCTGGATTTCGGTTTCCGGGAGGATCTGGAATTCATCCTCGAAGGCGCGCCGGACAACCGGCGCACCCTGCTGTTCTCGGCCACTGTCCCCAAATCCATTGCCGATATTGCCCGCCGTTATCAGACCAATGCTGTGCGCCTCTCCACTGTCAGCGAACGCGAGCAGCATGCTGATATTGAATACCGCGCCCTGACGGTGGCCCCGGCAGATCGCGAGAATGCGCTCATCAATGTTCTGCGCTTCTACGAGGCTGAACGTGCGCTGGTGTTCTGCGCCACCCGCGAAGGCGTCAACCGCCTGGCCGCACGGCTGGGCAATCGCGGATTCGCCGCGGTTTCGTTGTCCGGAGAACTGTCCCAGAAAGAGCGCACGCATGCACTCCAGGCGCTGCGCGATGGCCGCGCCCGTGTCTGTATCGCCACCGATGTAGCCGCACGCGGGCTGGACCTGCCCGGCCTGGAACTCGTGGTGCATTCCGACCTTCCCACCAATAGCGATGTCCTGAAGCACCGCTCCGGTCGTACTGGACGCGCAGGCCGGCAAGGTGTCTGCGTGATGATTGTGCCGCAAAACCAGCGCGGCCGCGTCAACCGGCTCCTGCGCGGGGCCAATATCGAGGCCGAATGGGGCGAAGCGCCGAGCCTGAATGATGTGAAAGAGCGCGATCGGGAACGGTTGCTGAATGATCCCAGCCTGCATCAGGACTATGATGAAGACACTATGGCCGAGGCTCGCGAACTTCTCGCCCTGCACAGTCCGGAGAAAATCGCCGCCGCCTTCCTTCACCGCATGCAGGCCACAACACCGTCCGCAGAAGATCTCATGGTGATGCCGGCCGCCGGTGAGCGCGCCAGGCCCGCGCGCCGCGAACCGTTCTCCGGTGGTGTCTGGTTCAAGCTGACGGCTGGCCGCAATCAGCGCGCCGAGCCGCGCTGGCTTCTGCCGATGATCTGCCGCATGGGCGATGTCACCCGCAATGAGGTCGGCGCCATCGAGATTGCCGACAGTGAAACCCTGTTTGAAATTTCCGCTGATCATGCCGAGCGCTTCGCCGCCCACGTCAAGGCATCCGGCGGCGCGGAAGGCTCGATCTACATCCATCCGGCCAACGCGCCAGCGAACAAGCCGCAGGACCGCAAACGCGAAGAGCGCCCCAAGCGCAAATTCGAGGGCAAGCCGGAAGGCCGGCCCGACAGGCCTTTCCGCAAACCACGGGCCAATGACGAGGTGTCGCAATCGCGCGTACCCCGCTATAATCCGGACGATGGTGCGCCGCGTGAAATAGCAGACGCTCCGCAAAGCGCCACAGCCATGGCTCAACGTCCAGAAAGCGGCAAGCCGCCATTCCGCAGGACCGGCAAGCCATCAGAGGCACAAACCGGCAAGGACCGGCCCCGCAAGGCTTATGGCAGCAAACCGGAATACCGCGCCGAAGGCGGGGCCGCCAAGCGTCCGGCAGCGGCAAAGCCCGGTTTCAGGAAACCTGCGGCAGATGAGGCCCGCCCATCGGGCCGCCAGACTCCGGCAAAGCCTGCCACCGCCTCATCAGGCGGGAAATACAAGGGCAAGCCCAAACCACACCGCGCCAACTATGATGACGGTCAACAATCCTTCAAACGCGTGAAGCGCAAGGGGCCACGTCCGGGGCGGTCCTGATTGCCGGGCAGGCTGGTTGCTGCGACGATCAATCAAGCCGGTTGTGAGGCGTATCTTCACACCGGCGGATCGCTGTCATCATTCACTTCACCGGTCCGCCCGACATCGCCAACATCCAGAATCGGCGCGGCATCGACATCCTCGGCGCTCATCAACTCGGCAATCCGGAGCAGGGAGGCGATCAGCATTTGCTGCTCCCAGTCGGGCAGCTCACCGAACGCCTTCACAAAGCCGGACTGTAGCGCAGGCGGGGCCGCTGCGAGGCAGTCCCGGCCGGCATCATTGATATCAACAACGACATTGCGGCGGTCCGACTGACTGCGGTGCCGCGAAATCAGGGCGCGTTGCTCAAGCCGGTCGAGAATAACCGTCACCGTTGCCTGGCTTAGTGACACTTCGCGCGCGAGCACACTCGGTGTGGCCGGTCCATTTCGGGCCAGCGTTTGCAACACAATCCGTTGCGACGATGTCAGGCCACTGGCCTTCATCAGTTTCTTGGAATGCAGATCAACCGCACGGACAATCCGGCGGACCGCAATCAGCACATCATCTTCCCGGCTCATCTGCTGTCTCCGCACCCTGTTGTCCGCCTGCAGACTAGCGGTTTTTGCAAAACCGGAACATGCCCGATCCATCTTTAGTTATCTAAAGTCTTTCCACACCCATCTCTGTGAAGTCGTGAAAAAACACGCGTGAAAATCGTTGCGAAATTACAACAACTACCTCATCTTACTGTTATTAATATGGTTTAAGCGATCATTTTGATCACTCATTTCTGATGGCCGCGCCTTGAATTACTTTGATGACTAACCTTGTCTAGCCATGCCGCGCGCCATCGCCTAAACCCCCGCCCGTCTAGCAAAAACAAGAGGTAATTGAGAGCCATGCTGAAAAAGCGCGCGCTTGCGACAACCATTCTATCTTCCGCCGCCCTGGCGACGGCCGCGAGCGGCCTGGCCGCCGCGCAGGTGGAAACCATCACCGTGACCGCGACCAAGCGGGAATCCAGCACCCAGACCATTCCGATAGCGGTCAATGCATTGGGCGAGCGCACACTCGATGAGCTCCGCGTCGATGTCTTTACCGATTATCTCCAGCAATTGCCGGGCGTGACGGCAGGCGGGTCCGGCCCGGGTCAGAACACGATCTATATTCGCGGCCTCGCCTCCACGACGCCGAACCTGACAACCGCCGGCGTGGCGGGTCTCGCCCCGAATGTCGCCTTCTACCTGGACGAACAGCCGCTGGCCCAACCCGGCCGGAATCTGGACGTCTATGCCGCCGATATCAATCGCGTCGAGGTGCTGCCCGGACCGCAGGGCACACTCTATGGTGCCAGCTCACAGGCCGGCACCGTCCGGATGATCACCAATGAGCCGGTGATCGGCGAGTTTGAGGCTTCGGCCAGCTTCGGCACTTCCTTCACCGAAAATGGTGAGATGAGCAATAATGTCGAAGCCGTTGTCAACTTCCCGGTCGCCGACAATTTCGCCCTTCGTGGCGTCGTCTATGCCGACAACCAGGGCGGTTATATCGACAATGTCGCCGGAACGAGAACCGCGCGGGAAAGCGCCCGCTTCCGCGCCGCCGGAACCATGCGCGCCAACGGAGTTCCGGTGAACTCCAACCGGGCCGGTTTCCAGGCCGCATCCGATCTGACCGGGGTCACTTTCCTGACCGCCGACAATGCCGGCCTAGTCGAGGAAGATTTCAACGACACGACATATCAGGGCTTCCGCGTCAGCGGCCTGTGGGACATCAACACCGACTTCAGCCTCCGGGTCACCCATACCCAGCAAAGTCTGGAAAGCGATGGCGTCTTTTTCTCTGACCCGACGCTCGGCGATCTCGAAATCCAGCGCTTTGAGCAGGATGAGCTGGAAGACTCCTTCCACAATACGGCCTGGACGCTGGAAGGCCGCCTCGGCATGCTCGATGCAGTTTACACCGGTGCCTATACCGACCGGCAGACCGACCAGCGCGTCGACTATTCCGACTATCTCTTCGTCGGCCAGTACCTGCCCTATTATATCTGTGACGGCTCGGTATCCTATCCGGGCGCGGGCAATAACCCGACGGGCACATGCCAGGCCCCGAATCTGTATGTGCGATCCACGACCGAAACCACCGTCTTCACACAGGAGCTCCGCTTCACCACGCCGGAAGACCGCCGGGTTCGTGCAACTTTCGGCGGGTTCTACAGCGATCTTGAACTCGCGGAACGGAATGATTTTACCTATCCGGGTTCTGAAAACATCAACCTGTTCGGCCTGAACGGCTTCCCGGACAACTTCCCCTTCCCGGGCGTGTACAATTCCGACCCGGGACCATTCCCGGCAGGGGTGATTTTCCGCAACGATGTTCTGCGCACCGACCTGCAAATGGGTCTCTTCGGTGAGGTGACTTTCGATCTGAATGAGCAGTTCGCCCTCACACTGGGTGCCCGTGCCTATGATATCGAGGTGGATCTGGAAGGCGGTGCCAATTCGTCTTTCTGTAATTCGAGCGGTGTTGATGAAAACGCCTTCGGCACGAATATTTCCGATCTCTATGACGGAGACGGGTCCTTCACCTTTATCGGAACGTGTAATGACGCGGCCCGCATCACCTACACCGACCCGAATGCGCCGGGAATCCCGGCAGCCGCAGCGGCGGCGCTGGGTGCACCTGATACAGCATCGACGGATGGCGTGATCTACAAGGCAACCGGTGAATGGACACCGCGTGAAGGAATCCTTCTCTACGCAACATATTCGGAAGGTTTCCGTCCGGGCCTCCTGAACCGCCCTGGCGGTGCCGCCGGACCGAACGGGTTTACGGTTCCCTTCGCCCTCGATACCGACGAAGTGACCAATTATGAGTTCGGCTGGAAGCTGGACCTTCTGGATAATCAGCTGCGCTTCAACGGGAATGCCTTCTTTGTGGATGTGCAGAATCTGCAGACGACGATTTTCGACCCGTCGATCACCAATCTCTTCTTCTCGGATAACGCTGCCAACGCGGAAATCCGCGGCGTAGAAGGTGATGTCACATGGGCGCCGTCCGATATGCCGGGCCTGACCGTTACCGGTGCCTTCTCCTTCCTCGATACCGAGATCACGGAAGTGTTGACGCCCACCAATGATGTGCTGGTCGGATCGGAGCTGGCGTTTGCACCGAACTTCCAGGGCAATATCCGGGCCCGGTATGAATGGGATCTGGAAAACGGGCTCCGGGCGCATGTCATGCCGCAGCTCATGGTGTCCGGCGACTCGGTCAGCGACGTCGTCGAGATCAACAAGATCAACCTTGAGGGCTATACAATGGTCGGCTTTTCGACCGGCCTGACCGGCGATCAGTGGAGCATCGAGGCCTTCGTCGACAATCTCACGGATGAACGCGCCGAGTTGAGCAACAACTTTGTCTATGACCGGGAACGGGTAACAATCGCCCGGCCGCGGACTTGGGGCGTGCGTGTGCGGGTTCAATACTGACCCGGACCTTGGCTGAACTCAGCTGATGCTTAAGGTGGGCGCCTCGCAAATATTTGCGGGGCGCTCACTTTCATCGGACGGAAATCACTTGCCCAGCGAAACCGCAACAGAAACCGCTCCTCTCGAAACCGCGCAATCCCGCATGTATGCAGGCGATTTCAGCGCGGCAATCGAAGCGCTAAACCAAGTCCTCGCAGAGGATGAGGACTCGGTTGATGCCCGCTATATGCGGGCGGTCTGTTTCCGGTATCTGAAAGATCCGGCAAAAGCCCGCGCCGATCTCGATGCACTCAAGCGGATCGTGCCCGATTTCGGCCGGGCCTATCAGGAAGAAGGCCATCTTTACCGTGACACCGGCGATTGGTCGCGCGCCCTCCTTGCCTATCAGCGTGCCTGCCAGTTTAATCCGGCCCTGCTGGCCAGCTGGAAAGGCCAGGCCGCCGCATTCCGGTCACTGGGAAAAGAGGCAGAGGCGGAACAGGCCGAAGCCCAGGCACGCCGGCTGGAAAGCCTGCCGAATGACCTGGTCGCCGTCACGCACTTGCTGCATGAGGGCAAACTGCTGAAAGCCGAGCAACTCTGCCGTGCCTACATGCAGAAAAACCCGCACGACATCGAGGGCATGCGCCTGCTGGCGGCCATCGGCACACGCTTTGGTGTGCTGGAGGATGCGGACTTTTTGCTGGAAACCGCGCTCGAGCTGGATCCGGACAATATCCAGTTGCGCCTTGACTTCATTGATGTGCTCCGCAAGCGCCAGAAATTCGAGGCCGCGCTCACCCAGGCCAGACTGCTTTATGACCGCGAGCCGGACAATCCGCTCTTCCAGTCCCATCTCGCCATCGAATCCATGCAGACGGGCGATTACGAAAAAGCACTCACCCTGTTCCGCACCATTCTCGAGAAATTACCCGATGATGCCGCCACGCTAACCTCGCGCGGCCATGCCCTGAAAACGCTGGGCGAACAGGACGAGGCCATTGCCTCCTACCGGAAGGCCGCCCGCATCAAGGCGGATCATGGCGACGCCTGGTATGCCCTGGCCAATCTCAAGACCTATGCCTTTTCAGATGACGAACTGGCCACGATGCGCGCTCGGGAAGCCGGCTCCGATCTTGGATTCCAGGACCGCATCTATCTCTGCTTTGCGCTCGGGAAAGCCTTCGAGGACCGCAAGGACTACGCCACCGCGTTTGAATATTATGAGCGCGGAAATGATCTCAAACGGGTCCAGACACGCTATAAATCGGACCAGATGGAAGAGGAATTGCAGGCACAGGCCAGCATCTGCACGCCGGATCTGTTTGAAAAACAGGCGGGCAAGGGATGCCCGGCTCCGGACCCGGTCTTCATCGTCGGCCTGCCGCGGGCCGGCTCCACACTGGTCGAACAGATTCTTGCCTCCCACAGCCAGGTCGATGGCACGCTGGAACTGCCCAACATCCTGGCGCTGTCACATCGGTTGCGCGGCCGCAAACGCGTGAGTGACCGGACTTTCTACCCGCGTGTGCTGCATGATCTGGACGCGGAAAAACTGCGGGCGCTGGGTGAGGATTACATCGAAAACACGCGTATTCACCGCCAGGGCGCGCCCTTTTTCACCGACAAGATGCCGAACAATTTCCGCCATATCGGCCTGATCAAGCTGATCCTGCCGAACGCGAAAATCATTGATGCGCGGCGCGGCGCGATGGCGTGCTGTTTTTCCGGATTCAAGCAACTCTTCGCCGAGGGCCAGGAATTTACCTACGGGCTTGATGAAATCGGACGCTATTACAGGGCCTATGTCCGGCTGATGGAACATTGGGACCATGTCCTGCCCGGCGAGATATTGCAGGTGAATCACGAGGACGTGGTCAATGACCTCGAAACCCAGGTTCACCGCATCCTGGAGTTTTGCGGACTGCCCTTTGAGCAGGCTTGCATTGACTTTCACAAAACCCGGCGCGCTGTCCGCACCGCATCATCCGAGCAGGTGCGGCAGCCCATCTACAAGGATGGCGTTGAACAATGGCGTCATTTCGAACCCTGGCTGGACCCGTTGAAAAAGGCGCTGGGGCCGGAGCTCGTTAAGACCTGAGGAGAATGCTTCGATGAAACGTATCGAACCTGCTGTCTTTTTCCCTGCTGCCCTTCTGGTTGCCGCGGGGGTTGGGTATGCAGTGTTCGCAGGCGATCAGGCCGAAACCCTTTTCATGCAGGTCCGGCTTGCGATCACCGAATCCATGGGCTGGCTCTACTCTGTCAGTGTAGGCGGCTTCCTCGTCGCCCTGTTGATTGTGGCATTTTCAGACTGGGGCCGGATTCGCCTTGGACCGGACGACTCGCGACCCGAATACGGCTTCATGCCCTGGTTTGCGATGTTGTTTTCGGCCGGCATGGGCATCGGGCTGATGTTCTTCGGCGTGGCCGAACCCCTGACCCACTACATCAACCCTCCGGTCGGCGAAGGCGAGACGGTCGAAGCCGCGCGCCAGGCGATTGTTCTCACCTTTTTCCACTGGGGCATTCATGCTTGGGGAATTTATGTCGTAGTTGGCCTGTCTCTGGCCTATTTCACCTACCGGCACGGCCTGCCGCTGACCATTCGCTCGGCGCTATATCCGCTGATCGGCGACCGGATTTATGGCTGGATCGGCCACACAGTGGATACGATTGCCATTCTGGGCACGCTCTTCGGTGTCGCGACCTCGCTCGGTTTTGGCGTGACGCAAATCAATGCCGGACTCAACACCCTCTTCGACATTCCCATCGACACCAACGTGCAACTCATCCTGATTGTTGTCATCACGGCCATGGCCACCCTGTCTGTGCTGGCCGGCCTTGATGCCGGCATCAAACGGCTCAGCGAATGGAACCTGTATCTGGCCATCGGCCTGATGGTATTTGTCCTTCTGTTCGGACCAACCATGTTCCTGATCAGTGCCTATGTGCAGAATATCGGCAATTATCTGGATCAGATCGCGACCCTGACCTTCAATGTTGACGCCTATGGAGACGGGGTCTGGGTGAATGACTGGACGCTGTTCTACTGGGGCTGGTGGATTTCCTGGTCGCCCTTTGTCGGCATGTTCATCGCGCGCATCTCGCGCGGCCGCACGATCCGTGAATTCATCTTTGGTGTTCTGATCGGACCAACCCTGTTCACCTTTGCCTGGATGACCATTTATGGCGACTCGGCCCTGCGTCTTGCTCTCATGGATATGGCGCAGCCCATGGTCGAGGCTGTGCGCAGCGGATCAAGCGAACTGGCGCTGTTCGGCCTGTTGGATACGCTGCCCTTCTCGACGATCACTTCTGTGGCGGCAATCGTGCTGGTGACAACCTTCTTTGTGACCTCGTCGGATTCCGGCTCATTGGTGAAATCCGCGCTGGCATCCGGCGGCTCGCTTGAGCCGCCCTTAATGCAGCGCTTCTTCTGGGCGGTTCTGGAAGGTGTGGTCGCAGCCACCTTGCTGGTCGCAGGCGGACTGGCAGCGCTGCAATCGGTGACAATTGCTGCAGCTCTTCCCTTCACCCTTGTGGTCATCCTGGCCTTTATCGGCCTTCTGCGGGCCTGGACGATGGAAACGGCGCGGCGCGCCGGATTCAAGACGGCAGCCCCCATCCCGGTCGATGGCACCAGCGTTCCCTGGAAGACGCGGTTGAAGCTGATGTTCACCCGGCCGAAGGTGAAAGAGGTCAATGACTATATCCGGGAAACCGTCACCAAGGCCCTGGGAGAGGTCGGGGAAGAGTTGGAAAGCAACGGCTATAATGTGACCATCACGGGTGAAACCGGCTGGGTGGAGATGAAAGTCGAGGGCCATGAGGAGCCCTACTTCATCTATCGCGTTGAACGGCGCGAATTCGACCAGCCACACTTCCAGCCGGCCGAGGAAGTCTCTGAAGACAGTTTTGCGCGCGCCGAGGTCTTCCTGTCGGAAGGCGGTCAGCATTATGACATTTACGGCTATTCAAAGCTTCAGGTGATCCGCGACGTGCTGCGCCAGTATGAGCGCCACCTGCAATGGCTCTATCACCTCGCGACCTGATCAGGCCAATCGGGCACCAAGCGGCACATCACCATCCGGCTGCGCCAGCCGGATGGCTCCGTCCTTGTCGGCAAATCCCAGGACCAGCACTTCGGACCGCACCGGTCCGATCTGCCGGGGTGGAAAATTGACAACCGCCATGACGCGGCGGCCAGCGAGCTCATCCAGTGTGTAATTCACGGTGATCTGCGCTGCACTTTTCTTTTCGCCGATGACAGGCCCGAAATCGATCCATATCTTGTAGGAAGCATTTCGGGCTTCCGGAAATGCTTCTGCCCGGACAATCTCTCCAACGCGGATATCGACTTTCAGAAAGTCGTCAAATCCGATCTCGTCCGCCCGTGGGGAATCCGGTGCAAAATCCTTGTGCATTCGCCTGCCTCTGCTGTCGTATCACTACAGCGACAGACAAACACCGTTGGCGCCGCAATTCCAGCCCTGGCAGAACTTCAGCAGCGATCAGACCGTATGCGGGCACATCTCCGCGCAATCCCCGAAACCCGCACCCAGCCAGACCGACAACCGGTCCGGAAATTGCTGCGAAGCCTCCCGGCGGTTTGAGACCGACAGGTCGAGATCACAGATCAGACCGTTTTCAATCGCATAGATCCAGCCATGGATCGTGACCGCCTGGCCCCGCGTCCACGCATCATGAATGATCGGATTACAGGCGACGGATCGGACCTGGGCCGCGACATTGGCCTCGCACAAGGCATTCAGCCGCTGGACCGGGTCATTGATACGCAACAGATGGCTGGCCATTTCATCAGACACGTCGCGAATAGGCTGAAGCCAGTGATCAATCAGGCCATGACGGTCTCCGGACATCGCCGCCGCAACGCCGCCACAGCCATAATGACCGCAAACGATGACGTGCCGGACCTTCAGCGTTTCCACGGCAAACTGGAGTACAGACAGGAAATTGGAATCCTGTGCGGGAGCCAGATTTGCCACATTGCGGTGTACGAATAATTCGCCCGGGTCGAGCCCGACGATATCATTCGCCGGCACCCGGCTGTCGGAACAGCCAATCCAGAGATAATCGGGATGTTGCTGACGGGCCAGCCGGTGAAAGAAGTCCGGGTCTTTCCGGGTCTTGGACTCTGCCCAGGCCAGATTGTTCTCAAGAAGATCGCTGATCATCGGCCTGCCCGGTTGTCCGGCCTCCTGTTCTATCGGCTTACCGTGATGGCAAACCAGAATTTGTTGCGATCCGCAGGCCCGCCGGCCGGCCCATCATAGAAAGCGCTCTTGAACTGCAACGAGACATGCTCGGTCAGCCGCGACGTGGCGACGAGATCAATCTCGGACCCCAGGGATCCGCCAACGTTTTCTGACTCGAAGTCATGATAGAAAGCCGCCAGTGACAGCGATTGCCCGAAAGGTGGCTCCGGTACATTCCACCCTCCTGTCAGATAGATATCGCGCACACCGTTTCCCGGAGTGCCGAGAAAGACATCGCCCCAACCCTGAAAAGCGTGAAGCGTGGCCAGAGGCGTTGAAAATCCGACAACACCATTCCCCTCCAGGTTTTCCATCCCGATGCCGGCAGAAAACCCATTCCGGGCGATGTTCGCTCCAGCCCGGAACATGCCCAGGTCAAAACTGGCGGGATTGTCGCCATAATCTGTTTGATGCGCATACTCGGCAAAATAGGTGAGAGTCGGCGCACCTTCATTGGCAATCTCGCCCTGCCAACGCAGGCCGTAGGTTGCGGATGACTGGGCCGCTGCATCCTGATTGTCGATGAGAAACGCAAAGCCGGACAATTGCCCGGCGGGGGCCTGATAATCCGCGGAGACTACATGCCCGTCGAGATCCCAGTCGCCGGCCGGGTGATCAGCGCCGAAAATCCGGTTGACCCGGTCAAGATAGAGATAGTTGACGGTCAGGTTCTCGATACTGTCGAATGTTGCGCGGAACGCGTCAAAAGTCTGCTCATTCTGCCGGAATCCGACATTGCCGATATAGCGCGCATCTCCCAGAATCACCCGCTGGCGGCCCAGCGTCAGCGTGGCACCTTCAAAACCGCTATAGACGATCTGCGCACGATTGAGTTCGGTGGCTTCGGGGTCGGCAACAATGGGATATACTGTTTGTCCGTTCGTGGTCGAATTGAAGTCATCAACCAGATGCAGCACATTTTCGCCTTCGATCAGAAAGCGGAAATCATTCACTGGTCCGCTATCAAGACCGAAACGCGTCCTCAGGGTCAGGGCCTGCGCGCGCTCGGCGAAGCCATCCTGATCGACCGCCTCATAGCGCAAGCGCGCATCCAGCGTGAAAGCCGGGTCGGCGGCAACCGGCGCAGTGAATGACGCCAGAAGCGTTATCATGCTTGCAGGGAGAACCAGCCATCTGACAGCAACTCGCATAATCCTGACCTTTCCGTTTGATGTTATTGAACCAGCGGCGATGTCGCGCCGTTGAGATTGACACCGGTGATTTTCGCCTCGCCAATGACCAGCGAAATGAATTGTGAGACAGCGCGCCGCCAACTGGCATCCCGGAGGAATTCCTCGATCAGTGGCCTGGCCGCCTCGAATTCCGGAATCGCACCATCGGCTTTCTCGTCCAGCCGGATGATATGGAATCCGTATGGCGTCTCAACGGGTTCTGGCGTGATGTCGCCCGGCGACATATCGGCCAGTGCGGCCTCGAAGAGGGGTGTTGTCTGACCTGCCGTTACCTGTCCCAGACGCCCGCCTTCATTGGCCGACGCGCAATCGGAGCGCTCCCGCGCCATTTTCTCGAATTGACCCGGCCGCTTCCGAAGCTCGCTGGCCAGGATCTGCGCCTCCCTCCTTGTGCGGGAAAAGACCAGCGCATCCCGCTTGTCGGCTTGCAACAGGATATGTGCCACCTCATAGAGATCGGCGGTCCGGAACCGTTTACGGTTGTTCTCGAAATAGCGGCGGCAGGACTCCTCGTCCGGTTCCGGTGTCGAGACCTGCGTCTCGAGCAATTGACGGATCAGGGCATCATCATCCGTTTCTGTCCGCCCGGCCTCGTCAGTGTGTGGCCGGGCAGAAAGGCCCGCAGCGCGCGCCTTCTGCAACAGGGCCTCGCGGATGACCAGCGCCTCAGCGGCCGCCGCCCAGGCTTTCTCCGGCCGGTCGGCATCATGGTTCTGTGCTTCATCCGCAATGGCCTTGGCGGCGATTTCAACGCCATTCACCGAAACGGGAACGGCCTTGCCGGGCATGTTGGAGATCAGTGAGGCAGACGTCATTTGCCAGCCCCCTTGGCGGGTTTGCGGCGGACAATCTGATACCCGCTGCGGAACACATAACGCACCGGCGCGCTGAACATATGGACCAGCCGCGTGAACGGGAAGACGAGAAAGATCGTCAATCCGAGGAAGATGTGCAGCTTGAAAATCCAGTGCGCACCCGTGATGTACTGGGCCGCATCCGCCTGGAAGGTGAAGATGCCCTGCGCCCAGTTCATGAAAGTCACCATTTCATGGCCATCGAGGTGCGTCATGGAGACCGGTATGGTGCCGAGCCCCAGCACAAGCTGGGCATAGAGCAGGAGCAGGATCGCCATATCCGCAAAACGGGTGGTCGAACGGATCCGGGCATCAAAGAGCCGCCGATGCAGCAGCAGACTCGCCCCGATCAGCGCGAACACGCCGGCCACACCCCCTGCGACAATCGCAAGCACCTGCTTGGCACCATGACCTATACCCAGCGCATCGAAGACCGCAATCGGCGTCAGAAGGCCGACGAGATGGCCGAAGAAAATCACCAGCACGCCGAGGTGAAACAGCACCGAACCCCAGATCAGCTGTTTTCGGCGCAAAAGCTGACTCGAGCCTGCCCGCCAGGAATAGGGCTCCCGGTCATAGCGGATGATGGAGCCAACCGCGAGCACGGTCAGGGCGATATAGGGATAGAATCCGAAGACGGCAGTATGAAGGAAATCGCTCATGGCTGACCTCCCTTGTTGAGTCCGGTTTCAGGGGGCACGGCCATCCGGCCGAGCATGTCACTGGCGGCGGGGCACCCCGCATCCGGATCCGGTCCGAACACCACCTGTTCTTCCGCCCAGGCCTTGTCGAGGGCCTCCAGAGAAGTGTCTTCGGAAGCCGGTGTTTCGACCGTGCCATCAATGGCCGCCGAGCGGTCGGCCAGCTGGCCCAGCGCCCGGAACACCCCGGCATAGATGCTGTCGCGCTTGCGGAGCCGCTCTGCCAGCGCATCCAGGACGTGCGAAGTTTCACCCAGCAGGGCGCGCGCCTCCCCGGTATTCCGGGTCGAAAGGTATTCCAGGAAAAGCGGCAGGAAGTCCGGCAATTCACCGGCGACCATTTCCAGACCGCTCTGCTCGTAAAGTGCCAGCAGATCGACCATGGCCTGCCCGCGGTCCCGGCTCTCGCCGTGAACATGTTCAAACAGATGAAGCGACAATGTCCGCGACCGGTCGAAGAGCTGAACATAGCGCTCCTGAAGATCGTAGAGATCGCGGGAGGCCAGCTGGGCTGCCAGCCGGTTGACCGCCGTCTGGTCGCGCCGCGGCAGCAGGTTTTCGGCTTCCAGAACGCCGGCAAACTCGCCGGCCGCATCCGCAATGTCCTGCGTCGGATAGCTGAGCAGCGCTGCAAGGATCTTGAAGGTCTTGGCCATCAGCTTTTCTCCATGGGTGTGACTTGGGCACGGCGGCGCGGGCCACCGAAGAGCGACGCCTTGCTGGAACCGTCCGAGCACCCATTGCCAAAGCTGAAACCGCATTCACCGCGGATATCGAAGGCTTCTTCCGCCTCCTCGCGGTGGGAGGTCGGGATCACGAACCGGTCCTCGTAATTGGCAATCGCCATGATGTGATACATGTCCTCGATCAGCTCGCGGGTGAGTCCCACCCGTTCGGCAATCGACGGATCAATCACACCCTCGACTGTTTTCGCCCGCATATAGGCCCGCATGGCGAGCATGCGTTCCAGTGCTACGGCAACCGGTGCCTCGTCTCCGGCCGTCAGGAGATTGGCCAGATAACGGAGCGGGATGCGCAAAGAGCGCACGTCCGGCATGTCCCCATCGGTTTCCAGCGCACCTGATTCGGCCGCATTGTTGATCGGTGACAGGGGCGGCACATACCAGACCATGGGCAGCGTCCGGTATTCCGGGTGCAGCGGGAAGGCGACTTTCCAGTCAATGGCCATCTTGTAGACCGGCGATTGTTTTGCCGCTTCCAGCCAGGCCTCGGGCACGCCATCCTTGCGCGCTTGCGCCTGAATCTCCGGATCATGCGGATCGAGGAAAATATCGAGCTGGGCCTGATACAGGTCCTTTTCATCCTCCATCGAAGCCGCTTCCTCGATCCGGTCAGCGTCGTAAAGCATCACGCCGAGATAGCGGATACGGCCCACGCAGGTTTCCGAACAGACGGTCGGCTGCCCCGCCTCGATCCGCGGATAGCAGAAGGTGCACTTCTCGGATTTGCCGCTCGCCCAGTTGAAATAGATCTTCTTGTACGGGCAGCCGGAGACACACATCCGCCAGCCGCGGCATTTTTCCTGGTCGATCAGGACAATGCCGTCTTCCTCGCGCTTGTAGATGGCACCAGACGGACAGGCCGCCGCACAGGTCGGGTTGAGGCAATGCTCGCACAGGCGCGGCAGATACATCATGAAGGTGTTTTCGAACTCACCATAGATCTGCTTCTGGATGCCTTCGAAATTGTAGTCCTCACCCCGCTTGGAAAACTCGCCGCCCAGGATTTCCTCCCAGTTCGGACCCCACTCGATCTTCTCCATCCGCTCACCGGATATCAGCGAGCGCGGCCGCGCCGTCGGAAAAGCGCGCGATTCACCGGCTGTGTGCAAGTGGTTGTAATCGAAAGTGAAAGGTTCGTAGTAATCATCAATCTGTGGCAGGTCGGGATTGGCGAAAATCTTTGCCAGAATCCGCCATTTCGAGCCCATTTTGGGGTGCAGGCTGCCATTGCCGGAGCGTTTCCAGCCACCATTCCAGCGGCCCTGGTTTTCCCAGTCCTTGGGATAGCCGACACCGGGTTTGGTTTCGACATTGTTGAACCAGGCGTATTCAACGCCTTCGCGGCTGGTCCAGACATTCTTGCAAGTCACCGAGCAGGTATGGCAGCCGATACATTTGTCGAGATTGAGAACTTTACCGATTTGCGCGCGAATTTTCATTCTGCTGCCTCCAGTGCGTCGGCGGCGGGGCCTTCGAGCCAGTCGATCTTGTCCATCTTGCGGACAATCACGAACTCGTCGCGGTTGGACCCCACCGTGCCGTAATAATTGAATCCGTAGGATTGCTGGGCGTAGCCGCCGATCATGTGGGTCGGCTTCAGCGTTGCCCGTGTCACGGAGTTGTGGATCCCGCCGCGCTGGCCGGTCATTTCCGATCCCGGCACATTCACGATCTTTTCCTGGGCGTGATACATGAACAGCGTGCCCGGCTTGATCCGTTGGGACACCACAGCCCGGGCGACGAGGGCACCATTGGAATTGTAGGCCTCCACCCAGTCATTATCGACAATCCCGGCCGCCTTTGCGTCATCTTCCGACAGCCAGACAATCGGCCCGCCACGCGACAGCGTGAGCATGAGAAGGTTGTCGGTATAGGTGGAGTGAATGCCCCATTTCTGGTGCGGTGTGATGAAATTCAGAACCACCTGCTGATTGCCATTCGGCTTGGAATCAATCACCGGCGCGATGGTCGCGGTATCGATCGGCGGGCGGTAGACGCACAGCCCCTCCCCGAAAGCCAGCATCCATTTGTGATCCTGGTAAAGCTGCTGGCGGCCGGTCAGTGTCCGCCACGGAATGCGCTCATGCACATTCGTGTAACCGGCATTATAGCAGACTTTTTCGCTCTCGATTCCCGACCATGTGGGCGAGGAAATGATCTTGCGGGGTTGGGCGACAACATCACGGAACCGGATCTTCTCGTCTTCCTTGGGACGCGCCAGATGCGTGTGATCACGCCCGGTATTGTCCGACAGCGCCTGCCACGCCTTGACGGCCACTTCACCATTGGTTTCCGGAGCCAGCATGAGAATGACTTCTGCGGCATCGATGGCCGTATTGATTTTCGGACGGCCTTGCGAAACGCCTTCTTCCAGAACCACGCCATTGAGGGCAGCCAGGTGCTCGATCTCGTGCTCTGTATTCCAGGAGATGCCCTTGCCCCCGTTTCCGAGCGTATCCATCAACGGCCCGAGCGAGGTGAATTTCTTGTAGAGGTTCGCATAATCCCGCTTCACCGTGAGGATTTGCGGCATGGTTACGCCCGGAATGGCCTCGACTTCACCCTTCTTCCAGTCCTTGACATCAAAGGGTTGCGCAATTTCCCCTGCCGTATCGTGCAGGATGGGCAAGAGGATGATATCGGTTTCCTCTTGGATCTCTTCCGGCGCAATCTCGGAGAACTTTTTCGCCAGCCCCTTGAAAATGTCCCAGTCGCTGCGCGCCTCCCATGAAGGATCAACCGCCGCGGTCAGCGGGTGAATGAAGGGATGCATGTCCGATGTGTTGAGGTCATCTTTTTCATACCAGGTCGCTGTCGGCAGAACGATGTCCGAATACATGCAGGTTGTTGACATCCGGAAATCGATCGTCACCAGAAGGTCGAGCTTTCCTTCCGGCGCTTTCTCGGTCCATTCCACTTCGCTTGGCCGGTTTTCAGGACCAGTCTCATCGCACATCAGCCCGTTTGCGGCACCGACGAGATGTTTGAGGAAATACTCGTGCCCCTTGCCCGATGAGCCCAGCAGGTTGGAGCGCCAGACGAAGAGGTTTCGCGGCCAGTTTGCCGGATTGTCGGGCGCCTCGCAGGACATGCGCAGATCACCGGATGTCAGGCCTTCGACAACATAGTCCTTCGGATCCTTTCCGGCGGCAGCGGCGGCCTTGGAAACCTCGAACGGATTGGTCTGTAGCTGCGGCGCAGACGGCAGCCAGCCCATGCGTTCGGCACGGACATTCCAGTCGATCATCGTCCCGGACCAGTCGCCATCCGGCGCGGTCGGAGAGAGGATCTCCTTCACATCCAGGGTTTCATAACGCCACTGATCCGTATGCGCATACCAGCAGGACGTCGAATTCTGATGCCGGGGCGGGCGGTTCCAGTCGAGCGCGAAAGCCAGGGGCTGCCAGCCGGTTTGCGGCCGCAATTTCTCCTGCCCCACATAGTGCGCCCATCCGCCGCCGGATTGGCCGATACAGCCACACATCACCAGAAGATTGATAATCCCCCGGTAATTCATGTCCATGTGGTACCAGTGGTTCAGCCCCGCCCCGAGGATGACCATGGACTTGCCTTCGGTCTTCTCGGCATTGGTCGCGAAGGCGCGGGCTGTGGCGATGATTTTCTTGCGGTCAACGCCGGTGATTTTCTCCGCCCATGCGGGCGTGTAGGGCGCAATATCATCATAGCTCTCGGCCAGATTGTCTCCGCCCAGACCCCGGTCCAGGCCGTAATTGGCGCACAGAAGATCGAAAACGGTGACGACCAGAGCCTCGCCATCCTTCAGCGCGACACGGCGGGCGGGCAGCTTGCGGGTGACGACATCCGGGTGATCTGTCCCCGCGAAATGATCGTGATACCGGCTGCCGAAATAGGGGAATCCGACATC
The DNA here is from genome assembly GCA_016124665.1 of Alphaproteobacteria bacterium. Classification (GTDB taxonomy): domain Bacteria; phylum Pseudomonadota; class Alphaproteobacteria; order Caulobacterales; family Maricaulaceae; genus Hyphobacterium. Next base: position 24,386 of record WGNH01000004.1, read on the forward strand.
AACCTCTTCATCATGGCGGTCATCGAGAATGAAGGATAATTCCAGCTCGACATCGCCGCCCTTGCCATCCTTCTGTTCGATATTCCACTTGCCGGTTTCACCCCAGCGGAAGCCCACCGATCCCAGCGGTGCAACATAGCGGCCGCTCTTGCGGTCATAGGCAATGGTCTTCCAGTCGGGATTATTGTCCTCGCCCAGGCTGTCATCGAAGTCGGAGGCCCGGAGCAAACGCCCGGGGATCAGCCGGCCGTCCTTCATCTCCAGCCGCACCAGATTCGGCATGTCGGTATTCTCGCGGGCATAGCGCTCGAAATATTCGGCCTGCCGGTCGAGATGGTATTCGCGCAGGATCACATGCCCCATCGCCATCGCCAGCGCGGCATCCGTGCCCTGTTTCGGATTCAGCCAGATATCGCCGAATTTTGCGGCCTCGGAATAATCCGGGCAGATCACCGCACTTTTGGCACCGCGATAGCGGGCCTCGGTATAAAAGTGCGCATCCGGCGTCCGGGTCTGCGGGACATTCGAGCCCCAGATCAGCAGGAAACCCGCATTGTACCAGTCAGCGGATTCCGGCACATCGGTCTGCTCACCCCAGGTTTGCGGACTCGCCGGCGGCAGGTCGCAATACCAGTCATAAAAGGACATGCACACGCCGCCGAGAAGCGAGAGATAACGCGATCCGGCCGCATAGGACACCATCGACATGGCGGGAATGGGCGAGAAGCCGAACACTCGGTCCGGTCCGTACTCCCTGGCCGTATAGGCGTTGGCAGCGGCAATGATTTCGTTGACTTCATCCCAGTCACCCCGGACGAACCCGCCGGCGCCGCGTTTCGACACGTAGGACTGCCGCGTTTCCGGATTGGCCTGGATGGAGCGCCACGCCGCCATGGGCGTCATCGTTTCCCGCGCCTTGCGCCAGGCTTTCAGCAGGCGCGAACGGATCATCGGATATTTCAGCCGGTTGGCCGAATACATGTACCAGGAATAGCTGGCCCCGCGCGAGCAGCCGCGCGGCTCGTGATTGGGCAGGTCAGGGCGGGTGCGCGGATAGTCTGTTTGTTGCGTTTCCCAGGTGACCAGCCCGCCCTTGACATAGATTTTCCAGCTGCAGGATCCGGTGCAGTTTACGCCATGGGTCGAGCGCACGATTTTGTCGTGCTGCCAGCGCTTGCGATAGGAATCTTCCCACTTCCGGTCCTCGGTGGTGGTGATGCCGTGACCATCGGAAAAACGCTCGGACGGACGCGTGAAGAATGTGAGGCGGTCGAGAAGGTGACTCATGATAACAATCCTTTACGGGTTTTTCACATCCGCGCCCGGGCGCAGATAGAACCACCAGTTGATGGCGATGCAGACGGCATAGAAAACGGCAAATCCGATGAGGGCGTATTCGGGCGTCGTGGCGCGGATCTGCTCGCCGAACACTTGTGGGATGATGAAGGCGCCATAGGCTGCAACGGCGGAGGTCCAGCCCAGCACCGGCCCGGCCTGCTCGCGGTCGAACACAACGGCGATGGTGCGGAAGGTTGATCCATTGCCGATGCCCGAAGCGGCAAACAGGATCAGGAACAGGATCAGGAAGGGCGTGAAGTAGATTTCCGGCGTGGCCGATCCGTAGGCCAGCTTCATGAACCAAGCGACTCCGAGCGCGCAAATCACCATGACAACAGAGATGATCTGGGTGACGAGCGCCCCGCCGAACCGGTCAGCCAGCTTGCCGCCGATCGGACGGATCAAAGCGCCAATGAAGGGGCCGGTCCAGGCGAACATCAGTGCGCTGGGACCATCCGGATTGATGACGTCATGCGTCATCACCCCGTCGACCTCGATATGCTGGAAACCGAATATGACCTTGATGGCGAGCCCGAAGGCCGCAGCATAGCCGATGAAGGAACCGAAGGTCATCGTATAGATGACCGTCATCGCCCAGGTGTGCTTGTTGCGGAAGATCCGGTACTGCCGGTCGAGGCTCTTCCGGATCGCGCCGGGAATGGCCTTCAATGCGAACACGGTGGCCGCGATCACGGCCGGAAGCACGATCCATTTCGACACACCCCAGCCCGAACCGCCGGCATCCGCTGGCAGCATCAGCCAGAGGCCGGCGGCCGCCATGGCCAGGCCGATGGCCAGCATGCCCGCAATCTTGCCGAAAGAGGCAATGGGTGAACCGATATTCGGCGATACATGCTCGTCACGGATATTGTTCATCCCGAACCAGGTCGCCACAACGACCGGAATCAGGATGGCCACCCAGATAAATCCGGCATTGTGCAGGAAGGTTTCGGTGCCGGCAGGAATGCGCCCGATCAGTGTGCCGGATGTGTTCTGCAATACCATCGAGGTGCCGCCGAACATGCCAACCGTCATGACCAGCGGGATCAGGATCTGCATGGTCGTGACGCCGAAATTGCCAAGACCGGCATTCATGCCCAGCGAATAGCCCTGCACCTTTTTCGGAAAGAAGAAGCTGATATTCGACATCGAGCTGGCAAAATTCCCGCCGCCGATGCCGGACAGAAGCGCCATCAGCTGGAATTGCCAGAGGGGCGTGTCCGGGTTTTGCAGGATGACCGCTGTTCCCGCCGATGGGATCAGCAGCAAGGCGGTCGTGAAAAAGATCGTGTTCCGCCCGCCCGCCAGCCGGATGAAGAAGGTGGAGGGAATTCTGAGCGTAGCGCCGGACAGTCCGGCGATCGCCGTCAGTGTGAACAGTTCGGTCTGGCTGAAACCGTAGTCCAGATTGATCATCTGGACGGTAATGATTCCCCAGTAGAGCCAGACGGCAAAGCCGCACAGCAGCGCCGGGATCGAGATCCACAGATTACGGGTGGCAATGACTTTGCCCGTCTTTTCCCACTGTGCGGGGTCTTCTGGGTTCCAGTTCGAGAGGTCTTTGGCCATTCGGGTCGTCCTTGTTGTCAGTTTGGCCGTGGTGGCACCGGCAGGGGGATGCGGGCCACCACAGCCCTGTCTCAGCGCGCCTGAGACGCGGGATAAGGCGTGTCAGGCAGGTCGCTGAGATGTCGCTCATCTGCCAGTTGCGGATATTTGCGGCGTTCCATCCGGCGGATCGCGAGATGCATCCAGATCGTCGAAACCAGGACGATCAGGAACATCAGCATGAAGCAGCTGGTCCAGACGCCGGTCAGATCGTTCATGATGCCGAAAGTGATCGGCAGGACAAACCCGCCAAGGCCCCCAATCATGCCGACCAGCCCGCCGACGGATCCGACATGATGGGGATAATAGACGGGGATGTGTTTGTAGACGGCTGCCTTGCCAAGGGACATCACGAAACCGAGCCCGATGGTAAGGATGGCAAATGGTGCGACACCGATGCCAAAGCTGAACTCGATCGGCCCTTCGATCCCGCTGACAATATAACGGGTTTCCGGGTAGCTGAGCGCGAACAGGCAGACCAGGGAGATGATGAAGGTGAGGTACATCACGAAACGTGCGCCCCACTTGTCCGACATCCAGCCGCCCAAGGCGCGGAAAATCGAGGCGGGCAGCGAATAGGCTGCGGCCAGCATGCCGGCCGTTTGAAGATCCAGCCCGTAGGCACCGGTATAATAGCGTGGCAGCCAGGAGGCGAGCGCAACGAAGGCGCCGAAAACAAAGAAGTAATAGGTCGCAAACCGCCAGACCTGCGGGTCTTTCAACGGCTCCAGCTGCATCAGGGCGGACGGACGTTTGCCACCGGACTTGCGCTGCGCAACCAGCACAGGGTCGTCCTTGGTGAACACCCAGAAAATCACCGCCATGGCCAGCAGGACACCGGCATAGATTTGCGCGGTTTGCTGCCAGCCGAAGGCGACAACCAGGAAGGGCGCTCCGAAATTGGTAACCGCTGCTCCCATATTGCCGACACCGAATATGCCGAGCGCCGTGCCTTGCGCCTTGGCCTCATACCAGCGTGACACATAGGCGATGCCGATGATGAAGGAGCCACCCGCGAGCCCGACGCCGAGCGCGGCCAGTAGGAACATCGGATAGGTTTCCGCCATCGACAGGAGAAAGGCGGCGACCGCAGTCGTGACCATCTGGATCGGGAACATGATCCGGCCGCCATACTGTTCGGTCAGAATGCCGAGAAATATGCGGCTGATGGAGCCGGTCAGAACCGGCGTCGCGACGAGCAATCCGAACTGGGTCTCGGACAGGCCCAGCTCCTGCTTGATGCGGACTCCGATGATCGAGAAAATAGTCCAGACCGCAAAACAGACGGTAAAGGCCAAAAGGCTCATTCCGAGCGCCTGGCGTTGTTGTCCGGGTGTGACGCCTTCCAGCGTATGCATGATCGCCCCCAAATCCAAAGCTTGCTGATGCAAGCGAATGAATACTTGATAGCGATAATAAATGTTGCCCGAAACATGATTACATGTCGCGCGTCAAATCTACGCACATACAATTGAAGTTATCGACAATTTCTTTCCATGGATTGTTTTACATCATTACTAGAACCACTATTTCGCAATTGATGTATTGATATTGATCAATCGCCAGTGTAACCACGCACTGGAAACAGCTGCGGGATCACGATGCGAGACTCTGACCGGGACGTCGTCAGGCAACTCAACCTGTTTAGCGACATGCAACCGCAACGCTTCGAAGCGTTGATGACAGCGGCCTATGCGCAAAGATTTCCGGCCCATGTCGACCTCATCCGGGAGGGCGAGCCTGCCGACTTTCTCTATGTTGTACTGGAAGGATGTGTGGAATTGTATTCGGCAAGCCACGGGCGTGAATCCTCGATGGCCGTTGTAACGCCTGTCTCCACATTCATTCTCGCCGCAACCATCAAGGACGCGCCCTATCTGATGTCAGCGCGGACCATCGCCCCGTCAAAACTGCTTCTGATACCCTCCCAGAATGTACGCGGCGCGTTCGAAAATGATCCCGCCTTCGCGCGGGCAATCGTGACCGAACTGGCGACCTGTTACCGCAGCGTCGTGAAGTCCATGAAGAATCTCAAACTCCGGACCGCAATCGAGCGGGTCGGCAATTACATTGTTCGCCTGCATGACAAGTCCGGCCATGCCAGCATTGTCGAACTGCCTTTCGGGAAAAGGAATCTGGCGTCGTTACTCGGCATGACACCGGAAAATCTGTCCAGGGCTTTCGGAGCGCTGCAGTCACACGGCATCCTGATGGATGGGGCGCGGATCGAGATAACGGACCGCGCTGCACTCGAAGCCATCTGCAAACCGAATCCGCTCATTGATGACCCACGCAGCTGACCCTGCCAGCGTCACCGGTATTATTCTGGCCGGCGGACAATCGCGGCGCATGGGTCAGGACAAGGCGGACATCGGCTATCGCGGCCAGACTTTTCTGGAACGCGCAAAGGCCCTGTTATACGCATCCGGTTGCAACTCAGTTCGGGTGAGCGGGCGGCCGGATTTGCAGGGCGGTCTGCCCGACCGGCAACCTGGCCAGGGTCCGGCACAAGCCATTCTGGATTCTCTGGACGCGATTTCGGGCATATCATCCGGCGCGCTGTTTATCCCAGTCGATATGCCCCTGCTCGAGCCGGACGATCTTTTGCCATTGATGACAAACAATCCGGCGCGGGCCTGCGCATGGGCCGGCCATCCATTGCCCGCCTATCTTCCGGCCGGCACAATATTGCCGGCTCAGGCAGAAATCCGTTCGGTAAAAAATCTCCTCGCCCGGTTTGACACGGCCTGGCTGGAGCCGCACCCTGAACAGATCCGGCGATTCAGCAATATCAATTCGCCTGAGGATTTGACATCCCTGCCCCGTTCGGAGTGACGTGCGACGACTCGTCACTTGGCAGACGCAGCAATTTGATGTTTGTCAAGAAACGAAGAGTTCATGGAGCCGGTTTTGGACCGCACGATCCAACTTTCTGACAAACCAAAGCTGATCGACCAGTTCGGGCGGCACATCACCTATCTGCGCCTGTCCGTGACCGACCGCTGCGATCTGCGTTGCGTTTATTGCATGAAGGCCCGGCCGGACTTCCTGCCCAAGTCGGAATTGCTCACCCTGGAAGAGCTGACCGTCCTGTGCGATGCCTTCATTGCCCGCGGCGTTGAGAAAATCCGCATCACCGGCGGCGAGCCCCTTGTGCGCAAGGATATCCTCACCCTGATCGGGAATCTGGGCGCGCGCATCGGCAAGCCCGGTCTGAAAGAGCTGTGCCTGACCACAAACGCCACCCAGCTTCCGAAATATGCAGACCGGCTGGCGGCAGCCGGCATCCGCCGCCTCAATGTCTCGCTCGACACGCTCGATCCGGATGTTTTCAGCCAGCTCACACGGGGCGGAAATCTCCGGCAGACACTGGACGGGATCGAAGCCGCCACGGCGGCCGGGCTTCACGTCAAGATCAACGCCGTCGCCCTGAATGACACTAATGGCGCGCATCTGCCCGATCTGATCGCCTGGGCACATGAGCAAGGCCATGACATTTCGCTGATCGAGGTCATGCCGGTCGGGGAAATCGGCGTGAACCGCGCCAGCCAGTTCCTGTCGCTTCTGGATGTCCGCAAGGAATTGGAAACACGCTGGACGCTCACCGACCTGCCCGATGATACCGGCGGTCCGTCCCGCTATGTCCGGGTGCAGGAAACCGGCGGGCGGCTCGGATTCATCTCTCCGCTCACCGGGAATTTCTGTGCCGGCTGCAACCGTGTCCGCATGACCTGTACGGGGGAGCTATTCATGTGCCTCGGTCAGAACGGCTCGGTGGATCTGAGAGCGGCCATCCGAGACGGTGGCCCGGATGCCGTTGACCGGGCGCTCGACCGGGCCATGGCCACCAAACCCTTGCAGCATGATTTCGATGTCTCGCCGGGCGCCACCGCGTCTGTCACCCGCGACATGGCCCGGACCGGAGGCTAGGGCATGAAGGTGATCTTGGAATTTTTCGGCCCCGTCCGCGACCGGATGAGCGACAGCCCCGGCACGCTGAGCCTTGATCCCGGACCACATACATATGACGCATTGATCTCGATCCTCGCAGACCAGCTGGAGAATGGCGGCGTCATGCGCGATCCTCATCTGCGGTTCGCCATCAATGACGAACTGCTCACGGCGGACCGGAAAATCACGCTTGCTGATAGCGACCGGATTGCCATTCTGTCACCGTTTTCGGGCGGATGATGCCCACGGCAGATATCCTTCTCACCGGCGCACCACTGGATCCCGCCGAGCTGAATGCGCGTCTGCCGGCCACCGCCGGAACCGGGGCGGTTTCAACTTTCACAGGCCTGGTCCGCGGCAATGGCGCACTGACCGCTCTGGAATTGCAGCATCACCCGGTCCTGACACTGTCCGCCCTGAACGTGATCGGTGAGACAGCCATGAAACGCTTCGACCTCCTGGCCCTGCTGATTGCGCACCGCTTCGGGCGTATGACCGTTGGCGAACCCATTGTCCACATTGCCACAGCGGCCCCGCATCGCCGCGCCGCGCTCGACGCTGTCAGCTTCACGATAGACGTTCTCAAAACACAGGCCCCGTTCTGGAAACGCGAATGGCAGGGTGACACCGGCAAATGGATCGAGCCGACAGAAGAAGACCATGAGCAAGCCGCACAATGGCTGGGAGCAATGCAATGACCGGAATTCCCGAAACCGTGGGCTTTGCCGTCATGACTGTGTCGGACACACGCGATGCCGCGACCGACAAGACCGGGCCCTGGCTGCGCGAACAGATCACCGCCGAAGGCCATGCCGTGATCGGGCATGCGATCATTCCCGATGACATCACCGCCATCCAGAACCAGCTGAAAGCCTGGATCGCCGATCCCGGTATTCACGCCATTATCGCGACCGGCGGCACAGGCCTGACCGGCCGCGATGTGACGCCGGAAGCCTTCCGCCCGCTATTCGACAAGGAAATGGAGGGTTTTGCGGCCGTTTTCCATCAGGTCAGTTTCAAATCCGTGGGCGTCTCCACCATCCAGTCGCGGGCCATCGCCGGCATTGCCGGTGGCACCTATCTCTTTGCCATTCCTGGCTCTTCCGGCGGCTGCCGCGATGCCTGGAACCACGTCTTGCGCGATGAATTCGACCGCGCACACGGACCGTGTAATCTGGTCGAACTGATCCCCCGGCTGACGGAGACATGAGATGAGCCCCGCCCTCACCCATCAGGACGCACACGGCCGTGTTCACATGGTTGATGTCGCGGACAAGCCGGTCACCGGACGCCGCGCCGTCGCCGGTGCCCATATCGCCATGTCCGCAACCGCATTTGCGGCGATAAGTGCAGGTCAGGGTCCCAAGGGCAACGCCCTGCACACCGCCGAGCTGGCCGGCATCATGGCCGCGAAAAACACAGCCGCACTCATTCCGCTTTGCCATCCCCTGCCGCTCACATCGGTCAAGGTGGTCATCGAGCCGGACAATGCCGGAACGGGATTTGATGTCCGCGCCACGGTCGAGTGCGACGGCAAGACCGGCGTTGAGATGGAAGCGCTGACGGCCGCGTCTATTGCCGCGCTGACGCTCTATGACATGACCAAGGCGCTCGACAAGGCCATGACCATCAGCGCCATCCGGCTGCTGGAAAAGAGCGGCGGACGATCCGGCGATTACACTTGGGCACCGTCCGGCACATGATTGGCCTCGACGAAGCCCTGCACCTCATCCGGAACGGCCTCGTGCCGGTGGAGGCGGAAGCACTGCCTCTGGCCGAAGCGCATGGGCGCACACTGGCAGCGCCGGTCATCGCCGCCCGCACCCAGCCGCCCTTCGCCGCGTCTGCGATGGACGGTTATGCCGTCCGCTCGGCCAGCCTGACGGGACGATCCGTCAGCTTGCCCCTGAGCGGTGAATCCGCGGCCGGTCATGCCAGTCCGGCCCGTGTCGGCGCAGGCGAAGCCTTCCGGATTTCCACCGGCGCGCCGGTGCCTGAGGGTGCCGATCAGGTCGTCATCCAGGAAAACTGCCAGCGTGAGAATGATCACATCACGACCGCAGAGCCTCCCCGCCCGGGCGCCAATATCCGCCAGGCAGGTGTCGATTTTTCCAGCGGTGACAGACTTCTTGATGCCGGGTGCAAAGTGTCTGCCGCAGGCCTGTCGCTTGTGGCCAGCGCCGGGCTGGATACCGTATCCGTCTACCGCCGGCCACAGATCGGTCTTCTGTCAACCGGTGATGAACTGGTCGAGACCGGTCAGGCAACCGGCCCGGATCAGATCATCAACTCGCTCGGCCCTGGACTGACCGCCCTGGTCCAGGCCTGGGGCGGCCAGCCCCGTTATCTCGGTATTGCCCGCGACGAAGGGACGGATGTGCGCGAAAAACTGCGGGCCGCGGAGGGTCTTGATCTCCTTGTTACCATTGGCGGTGCCTCGGTCGGCGATCACGACCATTTGCGCAGGGAGTTCGCGGGGCTGGGCGGCGATCTGGTGTTTGAAAAAATCGCCATCAAGCCGGGCAAGCCGACCTGGTTCGGCCGCCTCGGAGCCACTCCGGTCCTCGGCCTGCCCGGAAATCCGGTTTCGGCCATGCTCATGGCCCGGCTCTGTCTGAAACCGGCGATGGACCAACTCTTGGGGTCGGAGGATCCGGCGTTCTTTCTGAGCGCGCAGCTTGGCATTGATTTGCCCGCGAATGGTCCGCGCGAAAACATGATCCGCGCGCATTTCGATGCAGTCAGCGGGCAGATTGCACCTCTGGACAATCAGGATTCTTCGGCCCTGTCCGCACTGGTGGCGTCCAACGCCCTGATCCGGCGTCCGGCCAATGCCCGTGCCGCTGCGGCAGGCGAGAGCGTCAGCTTCCTGCCGCTAGATGCCGGATGACGGCGCTGGCGGGACTGGCGGCGCTGTTCTTCCTGACAGCGCTGGCCTATTCCATGGTCGGCTTTGGAGGCGGCTCAACCTATACGGCGCTGCTGGTTCTGGCGGATACGAATTACGTCATTCTTCCGGCGATCTCTTTGGCCTGTAATATTACCGTCGTGACCGGGTCGACGATCCGCTACGCGCAGGCCGGACTCATTCGGTGGCACCGGCTGGTCCCCCTGTGCGCAGCCTCCATTCCGCTGGCCTGGCTGGGCGGACGGATGGACGTTCCCGAGCGCGTTTTTATCACCCTGCTCGGCCTCGCCCTTCTGGCCTCGGCGATTGCGCTCGTCTTCCGGCAACCACAGCCGGCCAGCCGCAGTTTCCGCCTGCCGCCCTGGGCCGAACCCCTGCTGGGTGGCGGTACGGGGTTCCTCGCCGGCCTTGTAGGTATTGGCGGCGGCATTTTCCTGGCGCCCATCATGCACCTTACCCGCTGGGGTGCTGCGCGGGAAATTTCGGCGGCGGCGGCCTTCTTCATCCTGGTCAATTCTCTGGCCGGGCTCGCTGGTCATGCGCAACGCCTGACCGCAAATGACAGCTTTACCGAGCTGGTCAGCTACTGGCCGCTGCTGCCAGCGGTCCTGATCGGTGGCCAGATCGGTGTCTGGATCGGCCGCGACAAAGCGTCGGATACCTGGCTAATCCGTCTGACCGCCCTTCTGGTATTTTTTGTATCAGCCCGCCTCCTCTGGCGGGCGGCAGGTTTTTGACATGATCCGTCACTCCGTACGCATCTTCTGGGTGCTGCTCGGCAGTTCTGCGCTGGCACTCGGCACCCTCGGCATTTTTCTGCCTTTGCTGCCGACCACGCCTTTCGTCCTGCTGGCGGCTTATGCCTTCGCGCGCTCATCAAACCCCGTGCATGACTGGCTGCTCCGCCATCGCATTTTCGGACCGCTGATCGAGACCTGGCGGCGCTATGGTGCGATCAGCCGGCGCGCCAAAATCCTCGGCATTCTGTCCCTGATCGCCGTCATCGTGCTTTCGGTTCTGGCCGGAGCACCGCGCTATGTGCTGTTGATCCAAGCTGTCATTCTACCGCTCTGCAGCTTATTCATCGTGAGCCGCCCGCGTCCGCCCGACCGTCGGAATTGACATTAGTCAATTCTTTATGGAAATGGCAGATAGTCCAGCGCAACCATAAGGGTGAGGGCATTGGCAGAATCCGAAAGTCTCGTTGAAGGGTGCCGCGACCAAAGGCCGGAGCGGGATTTCAATCCGGTCGGCGAGATACGCCACCTGTTGAATACAGCCGAATGTGCGGAAGCTGACCGGCTGATAAGGGTACTTATAAGTGAGCGCACCCGGCAATCCGGCATATTCAAAGCGGAAGCGCTCGACGTAATAACTGAATCGATTCTGGTTCTGCCCGCCGCTGGCGACGTCATCATGAACGGTCCGCCAGCCGGGCTTGAGGAAAATCGGCGGCTGGGCTTGGGAGGTGGCATGACTGTTGGCGCGGCATTCTCCTCGACTGTATCCGATTTACTTGGCGTCAGGGCGATCCACTTTGTCGGGCAGATATTCGCCCAATTGCAGACCCGGCACCGCTGCACAATGCTGCGGATTCTTGGCGCTCGAAATGATGCGGCGGCAGGCAAGCTGAAGGTGCGCCTGCATGCTGCCGAAACATCCTGTGTCGACAGTCTGGACTGTGATGGTCAGGTGTTTGCCCTGTCGGAATTGCCACTCTTTCCATTGCCGGGTTGCCTTACCCGGCAATGCCCCTGCTCGCTTGAATTGATTGATGAAAATCTCCGCCAGGCAGATCGGCCGGACGATGCGGATAGCGGCCCCTTCAGACGAGCGGTTCGCATGTTACGGAAAAACCGTTAGCGCGAGCAGGCGTTCGCGCCGTGCAGACTCGCAGCTGTGCGGCTGAGCAAAGGGCAGACGGATATCGTGCACAGACGGCCAGCAGCCTGAGGCGTGTATCAATGCCCATCTGCCATTATTGTTTATAGCCTCACATTGAAGGTCTGGAATGATGGATAAGCAAACGACCAGCCTGCTTCATTATACCGGTCTTATGGAAAAGATGGCGGAAGCCATGGGGATCGACCTGGCGGATGCGCAGCATAAGGGCTTGCTTGACGAGCAACTGATCCGCCGCCTGAAAATCCGCTGTGCCTTGTGCGAAAAACCGAATACCTGCCGGCGTTTGCTGCAGAATGACAAAGCGGATCTGCCGCCTGAATTCTGCGTAAACCGGCAGTATCTGTCGTCGCTGGGCGAAAGTCTGCCAGAGCCAGAATAGAAGCCGGAAACCGCGCTCCAGAGCCTTAGGCAGAGGCCCGGACCGGAGGCTTTGCGCCCCACAACATGGGGGCATATCCGGCTGCAAACAACGCAAAGGCACCGCTCCACAAAACAGAAGCAGACATCAGCAGCACGGGTTCATTGGCCTGAAACGCCGAGATCACGCGCAGCACAGCCCCCGCATGGACCAGCCCGTAGATCAGTGTGGTCAGCCGGCCTGCCGTCCTCGGGCGGCCCGTATGGCCCAGGCTGGCACGCGTCATCACTGCCAGCGTCATGCTTCCGATCAATCCCGCCGCAATGGCGTGAAGTCCCGCCGCGGCCGGTACATGTCCGGGCAGGACGATACTGGCCCCGGTCAGCGCCAGCGACACCGGCAGCCAGAGAAAGCCGGCATGGAGCGACCACACCAGCGGCTCGCTGAGCGTCCGGATACCTTGCCAGCGGGCCAGCCGCGCAAACTGTCCGGCACCGGCCGCCATCATCACCGGCCCGGTGGGGACAGCGTAGGGAAAGACTGTCCAGCCGGCCACGGCAATGGCCGTCAGGCCGATCATCAGCTTGTCAAACCTCTGCATGGGAGGGGCGAGCCCTTCCACCGCTGCCGGTTGGTGTTGGGACAGCCAGTTGCGCGTGAAGCTCGGCACGATCCGGCCGCCAATCAGGGTGATGAGCAGGAGGGTCACCGCAAACGTCGCCCGAATGGCCGCGCCGCTGAATTCCGGAAAATGAAAGGCCAGATGGGACAGGGTGAACAGGCCGATCAGCAATGCGACCGGCAGGTTGCGCCAATTCTTCCCGGCGAGGATTTCACGAATGACGACTGAGGACAGGACTGGCAGAAAGGCATGATCCAGCCAGCCGATCCATGACCCGCCATCCGCCAGATAGGCGATCCGCCCAACCAGCCATAACGCAAAGAGCCCTGCCAGCCCGGCCCCCGCGACGGGTGCCCGTCCCGTCCAGTTCGGAATCGCCGTGAGCGCAAATCCGCAAATGATGGCAGCCAGAAAACCATAAAGCATTTCATGCGCATGACCGGTCATGCCGTGCAGGAAGCCGGTCCAGCCGAGATATTCTGTTATCCACAGCGGCACGAGCAAGGCGGCCCAGATTGCCCCGCCGAGGAAAAACGGGCGGAAGGCATTCTGCAGAATGGGCGGCGCGGAGCGGCGTTTTGCGCCGCGATCCAGAGATTCGGTCATGACAGAAGCGTCCCGCTAATTGATATTTTTCAAGTCTAGCAGTGAGTGGTCTTCTGCATATGAGACGCATTGCCACGCCGGAGATTCCACCCCTTCTTGCGAAACCCGCCCCGTTTTATGGCGGTCAGCTGCATTTCGAAAAACCGCAGCTGGTGCAGGTGTTGCAGCCTTCCAGCTTCACGATCGACGGTTGATGACATTTGGGGCACATCAATCCCGAGGGCGGTGATGTGATCTCCGCCACCTCGGCCCGGCTGGCGGTGATCCGGTCCTCGTCTGGCAGGATTTTCACCTCTGGACCGCCGTCTGCCAGCGCGTTGAGATGGCGCTCGATGACACCGCCAATCACTGCCAGAAGACTTGGAGCATAGCGGCCATTGACAAAGGCACCGCCGTGCGGATCGAAGACCGCTCCGAGTTCCTCGGCGACGAATTTCACATTTCCGCCACGGCGGAAGACGGCCGAGATCATCCGCGTCAGCGCCAGTGTCCAAGCGTAGTGATCCATGTTTTTCGAGTTGATGAAAATCTCGAAGGGGCGGCGCAGCCGGACCGGTTCACCCGCATCATCAACGCCCTCCTCCACAATGTCGTTTATGGTCACATAGATGGCATGTTCGCTGTGCGGCCAGCGGATCTTGTAAGTCTGTCCGGGCAATTCCTCGGGCCGGGGGGCGACAGCGGCGGACTCCTCCGCAGCAACGGTTTTCTCCTCCGCCGGCGGTGGGGCCGGCTTGGACAGAACCGCACCCGTCGTGTCATTCGGCCGGTAGGTGGTGCAACCCTTGCAGCCCTGATCATAAGCCAGACGGTAGACATCCTTGAACGCGTCGAAATCGATGTCGTGCGGCAGATTGATGGTCTTGCTGATCGAGCTGTCGATCCATTCTTGCGCCGCGGCCTGCATGATGACGTGTTCGCGCGGGGTGAGGCCATCGGCTTCCACAAAATAGTCCGGCAGTTCGGCGTCGCTGCCGAACATCTCGCGGAAGACCAGATAGGCATAGTCCTGGACTTCCTCGTCAACATGGGTTCCGTCTGTCTGCCGGACCCTCCGGCTGAACGTGTAGCCAAACACCGGTTCAACGCCGCCACTGGTATTGTTCGCCAACAATGAGATTGTCCCGGTGGGCGCGATCGATGTCAGATGGCTGTTGCGGATACCGTGCTCGGCGATCAGCGCCTGCACATCTGCATCCAGCGCCTGGACCATCGGTGACTTGAGGTAGTGTTCGGCTTCATAAAGAGGGAAGGCTCCCTTTTCCGACGCCAGCGTCGCGCTGGTGCGGTAAGCCTCGTTCGTGATCGCGCCCAGCCACGCCCCGACCGCCTCCACAGCTTCCGGTGACCCGTAGCGGATTCCGCTCATGATCAGGGCGTCGCCCAGCCCGGTCACGCCGAGCCCGAGCCGCCGCTTGTTGACGGCTTCCTCTTTCTGTTTGCGGAGCGGAAAATTGCTGACATCGATGACATTGTCCATCATCCGCACGGCCGTCGCCACGCAGGACCTGACGGCATCCAGATCGAGATGGGCGGATGGGCTGAATGGCTCGGCAATGAAGCGGCCCAGATTGACCGACCCCAGCAGGCAGGCGCCATAGGGCGGCAAGGGCTGTTCGCCACAGGGGTTTGTCGCCGCAATCTCTTCCAGCCAGGCAAGATTGTTTGACCGGTTGATGCGGTCGATGAAGATCACGCCCGGTTCCGCGAAATCATAGGTCGCCCGCATGATCGAATCCCACAGATCACGCGCGCGGATGGCGTCATAAACCGTGCCATCAAAGTGAAGCGGCCAGTCTGCATCCTCGTCAACGGCGTCGATCAGGGCATCGCTGACAAGGACGGAGAGATTGAACATCCGCAGGCGGTCGCGGTCGCGCTTGGCCTCGATAAAGGACAGGATGTCGGGATGATGATCCCGCATCACCCCCATCATGGCACCGCGGCGTGAGCCGGCACTCATGATCGTCCGGCACATCGCGTCCCAGACGTCCATAAAGCTCAAAGGACCGCTGGCATCGGCATCCACACCGGCCACCCGGCTGCCTTTCGGCCGGATTGTCGAGAAGTCATAGCCGATCCCGCCGCCCTGCTGCATGGTCAGAGCGGCTTCCTTGAGCATGTCGAAAATGCCGCTCAGACTGTCGGGGATGGTCCCCATGACGAAGCAGTTGAACAGCGTCACATTGCGGCCGGTTCCGGCACCGGACAGGATGCGTCCGGCAGGAAGGAAGCGGAAATCATCCAGCGCGTGCCGGAAGTGCCGTTGCCAATGACCGGCCTTCTTGCCTTCGCAGCGCGATAGCGCCCGGGCAATCCGGTCCCATGTATCTTCGATCGTCTCGTCGGAACGCGCATGATCCGCACTATTGAAGCGGTATTTCATGTCCCAGATATCGGTGGAGATTTTCTGCAGGGGGATCACGGAATCCTCGATTGATCTCTGCCAGTCCGCTTGCGCCGAATCCATTTGCCCGCCCTCAATTGCACGACATATTGTGGTGCTGGTTTCAAAACAGGCTACATATTGTGCCTTTTGGCTAAAGCCGTCATCGCGGCGGCTTGCCGCGCGGCTCCAGGACGCACCCGGAATGACTTGACATTTATCAATTTATATGGACCTGGAGCCGGGCTATGAATTGCGGCATCAGAGTGGCCCGGATTTTTTTGTTGCGCCAGAACGGGTTCATGAAAACACAGCGCAGGAGCACCAGCGAATCCGTGTCGCATTCCCCCCCGTACCGGCCGACATGCGCGTTAATCAATTCGCCGTAATTTTCCCGCGACAGAACCGTTTTTGAAACCGAGAACTCGGGATCGGCAGCGAAACCCTGGAACGCTTTTGCGGTTCGGGCGTTGGAATCGCTCAGGCGTTCGCCGTGCCGGGCGAGAGAGAAACACAGAATGTTGGAATCAGCCGGCTCGAGGATACGGACCAGCTCCTCGCCCGCTTCCAGGGCTTCCGAGAAAAACCGGCGGCTTTCAATCGTGCCCGCCATGATCCCGCCAAAGCGGTCCGGCCCGAATGTCAGCGTTTTCCCGGTGAGCCAGATGGCCGCCGCTCCGACGCCGCTGCGTGACCCTTCCAGCGTCATCATCCACCGGTCATTGGACGCCGCACGGTCAATATAGGGCGCGGCAAAGGTCGAATTGGCATAATTGGACCTGTCGCGGACGAGAAAGGCTCCGCAGGCATAGGGCACATAGCCCAGCTTGTGGGGATCCAGGGTCACCGAATTGACACGCCGGATTGCGGCCAGCGCACGGCGGCCATGTGTCTCAAGCACAGGCTCTCCCTCGCCCCCGAGCATCGCGCACAGAAACCCGCCCCAGGCCGCATCGACATGGTGCCAGATATCCACACCGGATACCCTCCAGCCCTCCAGCTCGTCGCAGACCGCATCAACCGGGTCAATCTCGCCGGCTTCCGTTGTCCCGGCGACACTCACCACGGCGAGCACGGGCCGTCCTGCTGCGTGCGCCCGGTGAATGGCTGCCCTCAGGGCCGGGATGCTGAGCCGTCCCTGCGCATCCAGCGCAATCGGCCAGAAGGCCTCTTCGCCCAGCCCGAACACATTGGCCGCTTTGAGCCATGAAAAATGCTTGTTGCCTGGAACCAGCAGCACCGGGCCCCGCCATTCGCGCCCCGCTGCGGCACCGACGCGCGCCGCAATTTCGAACGGATTGCCCAGAACACTGCTGGCGGCGCGAAGGTCGGATTCCGCAATCGAATGCGCGGCGGCGAGTTGCGTGTATTTTTCCCATCCCATATGCGCCGCCCCGGCCGGATCGAGGGGCTGTCCCGTTGTCTCCGCAACACACAGCCCCATGGCCAGGAAATGGTCCATCCGGTAGCGGGCGCGCCACACGCTCTCGAAATTCGCCAGCGTTCCGCCGCTGGTGAAATGCCCCTGGGCCTGTGACGGATCAAATCCGATCATCGAGGCCAGCATGGCAATGGCCTCGTCTTCGACCCCGCCGCTGACCCGCGACACATCGCGTGACGTGTTGTTGGGATTGTGAAGCAGGGTCGCAAAATGCCCCAACAGCGCCGGTATCGACAACTCGGACACCATGTGGCCGATATAGCGGGGCGTGTATTTCGGCACTTCACCGGTCATCAGAACGCCGAGCTCGTGCACTTTCTGCGAAATGAGCTCCCGCTCGGCCAGAAAACCGGCCGTCACCCGCATGTCCTGTGGAATCGGCGAAGGATCCGAGCCGAACAGCGCCCGCCGCCAGTTGAACCACTGGTCAAGAATGGACTGGAATTCCGCGCGGAACCAGGCGGCATTCTCGGATTTGGGTCCGAGAAAATAGGCGCTTTCATTCCAGGTATTTCGTGTGGACACGATTTTCTCCTTCAGGAAGCCGCAGCAATTTGCTCCCGTAAATCAAAGCTGAGGCTGAACATCTCCAGACGGCTGGCCCGCCTGCCCTGTCCGCCGGATTTTCAGATCGCCGGACGGCTCAACATCGAGGTGATCGCCATCCTGGCCGGCGGAAAACGCTTCCCGGCCTCCAGAACCAGCTTCCGGGCCAGCTTCGTCACCGCTGTTTCCGCTGTATAAAGCTGCACCAGTTTTTGCGTCGCTTCGTATAGCGGGCGCGTCCTCAAACGGTGTTCGGCTTCATACGCCAGTAACAGCTTGCGGGCCCGGAAATCACGGCCATTCCGGGCCGCGCTTGTCACCCGCCGGGCCAGAGCTTCCGCGCCCGTAACACAGAAATTATAACCATGGGCCGTCACCGGATGCATGCCGACCGCAGCATCACCGACGAGGGCAAATCCGTCTCCGGCGAAACGGTTGGCATACACCCCGACAAGCGGATAGGCCGTCCGCTCGCTGTCCAGCGTCATATCGCCCAGCAGGCCACCAAGCTTTTCACCAATGGACCGGGCATAATCATTCGCAGACATGTTCATCCATTCGCGAGCAAGATGATGCGGCAGGGTCAGGACGATCGACGAGGCCTGACCGTTCAGTGGCAGTATGGCCAGGGTCGCTCCATAAAAGAAGCACTCCCACGAAACCTGGTCGTGGCTGCGCGTGTGCGTCATCCGTGCGACAATCATGGTCTGACCGAAATCATGCATGGAAGCGGCAATACCGCATTGTCTGCGGGCGGGTGAAAACCGTGTGTCCGCCGCCACCACAAGCGCGGCAGAAAGGCAGCGTCCATCTTCCAGATGCACTAGACTGCGCACGGCCCCGGGGGTCACATCCACCACCGGGCACCCGTCCATCAACGTCAGGTCCGGTGTCTGCCGAGCCGCCGCAAAGGCAGCTCTGCGGATGACATGATTGGACACAAGACGGCCAATAGGCTGCCGGTTGCGTGGCCTTTGATCGAAGTCGAGAGAGGCCGGTGCATGACCATCGAGCACCCGCGCGGCCCGGATCGGAGATACCTCGCTGCCGGCAATCCGCTGCCAGATCCCGTAGCGGTCCATAATGTCGATCGTTCGCTGCGACAGGGCAATTTCACGACCGTCATATTGCGGAGAGTCGAGCGCTGCCCGGTCCTGTTTTTCAATCATCGCAATCCGCAGCCCCGACTGGCGGAGACCGGCTGCGAAAGTGCAGCCTGCCGGGCCAGCGCCGATAACAATCACGTCATAGTCCATAAAAACATCCCTCCGCCGCATCTGTGGAGGCCGCCTGCGGCACCATGCCACCTTCTGATACGGCCGCCTTCTGATATGCGTTATCCGGACAAGAATTGATTATTGTCAATGCGCATATCCGCACACCCCGGGACGCTTTCATGACACTTTCATCCACCCAGCTCGCCTATGCCGGGCGAAACACGCCCCGCTACACCAGCTATCCGACGGCGCCACATTTCCATGACGGTGTGAATGCTGATGTCTATGCGGCCTGGCTCGGCACACAGGATCCGGAACAGTCCGCTTCGCTCTATCTGCATATCCCCTATTGCCGGGAAATGTGCTGGTATTGCGGATGCTCCACACGGGCAACACAGCGCGATGAACCCGTCGCCGCCTATGTGAAAACCCTGCTCCGGGAAATCGATCTGACCGCCAGCCTTCTGCCCCGCAAGCCGTGCGTAAACCATATCCATTTTGGCGGCGGAACGCCCACCATTCTGACACAGGACCAGTTCACAGCGGTGATGGTCCGGCTGCGCGAACATTTCAGTGTGGCGGAATCCGCCGAGATCGCCATAGAAATCGACCCGCGCATCTTCACCCGCGCCATGGCCGGGCACCTGGCGGCGAACGGCATCAACCGCGCCAGCATCGGCGTCCAGACGCTCGATCCCGGCGTTCAGGCAAAGATCAACCGCATCCAGCCCCTGCCGGTGGTCGCAGACACCGTCAACCATCTCCGGTCGGCCGGGATCGCCAATATCAGTTTCGACCTTCTCTACGGGCTTCCCGGACAGACGCTCAACAGCTGTCTCGAAACGCTGGAGGCCGCCCTGACGCTGAAGCCCGACCGCCTGTCCGTATTCGGCTATGCGCACGTCCCCCACATGAAGCGCCATCAGAAACTGATCCGGACAGACGATCTGCCCGGACCCGAAGCGCGGGTCGAACAGGCCATGGCAATCGCTGCGGCGGCAGAGCCGGCCGGATACCGGCCGGTCGGGATCGACCACTATGTACGCGATGGGGATGAGATGGACCGGCTGGCCAGGGATGGGAAAGTGCGGCGCAACTTCCAGGGCTATACCACGGATCAGGCCGGCTTCCTGATTGGTCTCGGGGCCTCGGCGATCAGCAAGCTCGACGCCGGCTACGCCCAGAATACACCGGATGTGAGAGCCTGGTCAGAAGCGATCGGGGCCGGCAGGCCCGCCACGGCGCGCGGCATCGCCCTGACCGCAGAAGACCGGCTGCGCGGGGAGATCATTGAGCGGTTGATGTGCGAACTGGAAGTCGATGTCGAGGCTGTGGCAGCCTGCTTTGAAGCCCGGTTGGACCTTCCGGCAATGGCGGATCTCGAAGCCGACGGCATCATCCGCAGGGACGGCTCGCACATCGCTCTGGCCGAAGACTGCCGCCTGCTGGCCCGGATCGTGGCCGCCCGCTTCGATGACCGCTTGCCTCAGGGCACAGCGGTCCGTCATTCCGTCAGCGTCTGAGGGTCCGGTGCCGCAGGCTTGTTATCCCCTGATCGGGGGAGAGCAAAGTCGGTCAATCCGGACCATGCTCCTCACCTGTTGCCGGGTGCAGCCGGGACGGTACCGGCAGGCGCCCTCTATGGAGCGAGGCCATGAACACGATCTGCAACCATCTCCCCGATCTGATTTTCGGAGCTGTCAGCATCATCCTTTTGGTCGTCTTGGCGGTCTTTGCCCCTGACAGTCTGATTCTGGCGGGTCCGTCAGGCCGGTGATAATCTTCCTCCGGAAAGCATGGGCATATGGCAAAACCGCAGCCCGGTGGCCGGCTCCGCCAGACTTCGGGCCGGATCGGAGAGGAAAACAGAAGCGATGACGCGCGTATTGATCGTCGAGGACATTGCGGATGTACGCGCTTGGCTGTCTGACGTCATGATCAGCGCCTGTCCGGACGCACGGATCGAAACCGCCGCCGACACTCGGTCTGCCCGCGCCCGCCTGGGCCGCGAGCCCTACGATCTCGCACTTGTGGATCTTGGCTTGCCGGACGGGTCGGGCTTTGATGTGCTTCGGGCGATCAAGGCAGAAAGCCCGGGAACACTCTGTGTTGTCGCGACCATACTGGGCGATGATGCCTCCATAGTCGGGGCACTCGCGGCCGGCGCAGATGGTTATTTGCTGAAAGACCAGCCGGGTGATCTTCTGGCCCGCCATATTCGCCAGATTCTCGACGGGCTGCCCGCGCTGTCACCGTCGATTGCACGCCGCATCATGGATCACTTCCGCAAGACCGGCCCGGCGGCACCGGATGCGGAATTGACCAGCCGCGAGCGCGACGTGCTCGCACAGATCGGACGCGGTCTGCGAAACCATGAAGCCGCGGCCGCGCTCGGTATCAGCGAGCACACCGTCGCCGCCCACATCAAGTCTGTTTACCGGAAACTCGACATCTCGTCGCGCGCGGAAGCCGCCTGGCATGCCGCCCGCCTGGGACTTTAGGACACTGGCCTATCCGGCACCGGCTCGAAGGCGCGGAAGGCGGCCTCGACCCGGGTTCCCGCCGGCCCGGATGTAATGGAAAACGACCCGCCGAGCGCCCCGACCCGGGTTTTCATGTTCGCGAGACCACGCCCCTCTTTCATCGGCCGGGTATCAAAGCCGCGCCCGTCATCCGCGACCTCCAGACGGATCTGATCGCCCGCCGTTCCCACCTTGACGGAAATCCGCGTCGCCCCGGCATGACGCAGCGTATTGCTGACCGACTCGCGAACCACCGCGCGGAGTACCTGGACGCTGGCCCGGCGCGGTGGATCGGTACGGATAAAGTCCGCCCGCCAGTCCAGTGTCACATCCACCATTTCGACGCGATCCGCCGTCTCGGCTCTCAGATCGGCGAGCATGGCGTCCAGACCGACCGGCTCGCCTTCGGCATTGCGGATGACATCACGCAGATCGCCGATCGTCGCGCGGATCAGCTCGTTTTTGCGGTTCCCGGGCGGCGCATGCAGGGCCGTCAGCAGCTGGGCACCGATATTGTCATGAATATCACGTGCAATCCGGGAGCGTTCAAAGGCCGCGCCGCGATCATAGGCCGTCCGGCTCTCGCCGAGATACTCCACAAGCGCGGCGAGTTCGCGGGCGGTTTCGACATCTTCCGGTGAGAACAGCGAGCGGCCCTGATCGCGGTCATGAAGAATGAGGTCAGCGAACCCTTCCGGACCCGGCACGCGCATGGTGCGGCCATCCTTCTCCGTGCCGGGCGAAACATCCTTCTCACCGAGCGGCACGACTTCCAGCGGCGCGAACATGTCCCGCAACAGCATGCGCCAGGCGGCTTCGCGCTGGTCACCCGTCGGCTGCAGCGCGACATCGATCACCGCCCGGAACAATCGGGCCTCGTCCGGCCGGGCCCGGCTTGAGAAGCGGTGCCAGACCCAGCCCCTGGCGGGAAGATACGCCAGCGCGACCAGAAAAAGCGATACGCCGATGGCCCGCCCCGGATCAAGCGACAGCGTAAGGATCAGAACGGCATCCAGAACCAGAACCGAGAGCGCGGCGGCAACATTGAAAAGGATCTGGAACGCCCAGCGGCCAAGGCCGAAAACCCGGTACCGCAAAAGACCCACTGCAAGCCCGGCATATACCAGAATGAAGAACAGGAATCCGAACTGGTTGGGAATGAAAGGGTTCAGGCCGAAGGCTGATGGGGCCGCAACCAGTGCGATGAATCCGCCGGCGCCAAAGCCGACACAAGCCCCCAGCCACACGGCGATGGCACGCCGGACCGGATCTTTCCGTGTTGCAAGAATCTGGACCAGGGTCAGCACGATAATGAGAACCATTTCGGCGAGCGTGACCCTGTGCACCTGGATAAAGGCATCCAGCGGCCCGAACACCGACAGCAGCGCCCATCCGCCGAAAATCACAAGGCTTGAGGCGATTATGGCGGCGGCCCCCGGCAAGCGCCTGGGGTAGAGTGAGAACAGGGCGATCATCGCCAGGCCGAAAGCGGTTGCGCCCAGAGAATTCACCATGGCCAAGGTGGAAATCGTCGCCGGGTTGAAATCCAGCGGCAGGAAAAATCCGGCCGCGCCCATACAGAACAGATAGGTTGCAAGCCCTCCGGCCGCAAAAATCCGGACCGTCCAGTCATCAGGCCGCAGGATCAGGATCCAGGCCGACAGCAGGGCTGCGGTCAGCCCGGTGATCAGACAGGGCCAGATCCGGACATCAAGCGCCAGCAAAGCCTCTGGCCCCTGCATGAACGGGTTGAGTGGGGCGAGCACGGCCGCGGCCGTTGCCACAATGATGGTCCCTGCCAGCACACCAAACAATACTGCAGAAGGAATGCCCTGCCGCGTCTGTCCTGCCCTGCCTGCCTTGCGCACTATCATCCGCCCCGGTTTTCGTCACCGCCACTATAACGCAGCCGCCCGGACCGGCCACCGGCAAAATCCGGCGTCAAGATGAGGGGCAAAGCGGACCGGGCATACCTTGAACGGGGGTGCCGGCGGCAGCCATTATTGCCGGCGGCGGTCACGCGCGCTTGAATATCCCGTCTGGCCTTTCGTCAGGGACGTGATTCAGACATCCGTGCGGCCTGGGCCAGAGCGGCAGCCCGTCCGGGCAGCGGATCGGGACGGCGCTGCTGGAGCGCCTCTGCGGTAGAGGCCAGATCAACGAGCTGGCTGATCAGAATTCCGGCTTCACTATTGATCAGCACTTCGCGCCAATGCGTGACCGCCGGACCGCCAACGGCCTTGGCGGCATCAGTATAGCGATCACCATACCAGCCTTGCGTCGCACTGCTCGCCACGCTCCCGGCCAGGTCATACAGGGGACTGTCCAGATCGATCTCGCAGCGGCGCTGGGCATATCCCTCCCAATCCTCATCACCGTCCGATCCGCGTTCGATGGCTTCATTGACGAATCCCATCATCACCGATGACGCGCAGAACAGGCGAACATCGAAATCCAGAATGGCGGTCAGCGCACCGACTTTGGCACCGGGCACATTATAGGGCGATAACAGTCCGCTCGCGACCGCACCGGAAATACCAAGGCCCGTGCGAATCCGGTCGAATGTCTGCACGATCTCTTCCACGGACGCGCCTTTGGCTGCAGGTTGGAACAGCCGCACCGAAACCCGGCCATCTGGCTCGGCCAGCCACCCGGCAATGCCATCAGACGTCGCCATGACAGTGCGCCGGGTTCCGCGAAGAGCGCGCGCCGCTTCATCGGGCCAAGTCTCGGGTATGGGTGTGCGCGGATCGACAACTTCGCGATCACCCTCGATCAGCCGGGTGTTCACACTGCCCCCGCCCAGGACGGCCGCTTCTGCCGCACCAATGGCCAGACCCGCCCGTGCTCCGCCCGCATCGCCGAGGCCGCCATCCGACAGCAGGTCGAGCCGGGTTGTCATGGCGAAATCTTCCCCGCGTACACCGGGACCGGCGGTCAGCAGGAGGGCCTGCAGGCGGTCGCCCGTGATCGGCGAACCCGCGCCCTGCTCTGTCAGCCCCGTCACCTGCTGGGCGGCCGTCAGATACATGAAATCCACACCCGGCGGCGCAGCCGCCGCCGGGTCGTCCAGCCCCATCTCGAAAATAAAGCGCTCACGCCCGTAGAAGGCCCGCACCATGGCATCCACGTCGAAACGTCCACCGCTGACGAACAACACGTGTTCCGCCAAGAGCCGCCAGCCGGCATCCGGACCACCGAGCTGCGCGAGCGTTCGCGCTTCGCCAAGCGGAGCACCCGCACGGGTCAGAGTCAGTTCCAGACGGGACGAACCGGCAGAATTGGCCGGAATGTCGTACCTGGTCTGCGCGGTCACATCACTTCCGGCAAAACCAAGAGAAAGCTCGCGCGTCTCCCCAACATCGCCAGGCTCGGCAACAAAACTGATCCTGAGATGCGACCCGGCCATCTCCGCGATCGCCCGCCCCAGATCGGCTGCGCCCGCCTCGTTGTCCGGCAAAATGAAGACGCTGTCGGTAACCGGCTGAAAACGCTGCGCCTGCAGCGCAGGCACCACCGCATGGATGCGCAGCCGGTCGCCATCCCGGAGAGCATCCACGGCCTCGAGCTGTTCTTCTGTCACCTCGCCATCCGTTATGACGACAACATCAATCGGCCCGTTGAAGGATTCTGCAGCCAGGCTAATCGCCGGCACAAGATCGTCCCCGGGCCGGATCGTTAATCCGGATTCAAAATCGTCGATCGCATCCTGAGGCTGAAAGAAGATGCTGCGGCGGCGCTGCTGCAACGGTGTTGCGGCTGCAGTTGCCGCCGCGACCTGTTGCGGCCTCGCCGTACGCTCAATCAGGGCACGGCCAACCGCTCCAGCCACGAAGATACGGCCCCCCCGCACCATCGAGGGAGAGACATCGGTCACAATGGCAATATCCCGCGGCAGGGCCGGTAACGCTTCGATCCGCGCCCGGCGCGGTCGATTAGCTTCCGACAGCTGGATATGGGAGGCGCGCCAGGAGGCATTCTGCGGCGCATCGGTGCGGACGGTAATAGCGACTTCCGGCCAGGCCGTCAGATCGATATCGGTGATCTCCGCTGTACTCATTGCGGGAGCGGGAACGTCCATACCGGAATCGCCAGGCAGAGGTGCCGCCCGGCCGGCCGGCGTGAATGGCGCGCCGGCTACGGCGCGGCCGCCCTGCTGGAAGACCGGCCGCCACAGCGCGATAGTTGTCGGGTCGGGCGGGCCCAGCAGGAAGGCCTCATAACCGCTCGCAGGAGCGAAGCTGAGATGAGCCTGCTGCGATGCATCGAGCGGGAAGTCGATCAGGCGCTGGCGGACACCCCCGGCTGTAACAAGGTCCAGATGGGCGGTCACAGGCTCCAGCGGGCGGGCCGAGGCAGGCCGGGTCTGGCCGGCCGGCGCATCAAAAACCGGATCGAGCGCGTTCCAGTTTCCCGACGCATCCTGATAGTCCACGATCATGCGGCGGTCCGGGCGTACCGCCTCGCCGGGACCGGCGAGCGTGATCTCTGTAGCGAGGAGCGCATGGGCCGCATCCACCTCTTGCCGCAACCCGATGATCCGGGCGCGGGCTTCCTGAAGGCGCTGCGCTGCATCTTCGGAGGGCTCCAGCCCCAGATAGGACTGTACCGCGAGATGGGCCGGCCGCACCCGGCTCGGGCGGCCGAGCCGGTCGAAGGGCGCTTCCGGCCAGTCCGCCTCCATCAGACGCGTGGGATAACCCTGGGCCTCGACCAGCGCCTGCAGGAGGGCAGCCTGATCCTCGGCATTGGCACCGCGCGTGAGCAGAACATCGCCGGCCTCGGCAAAACGCCCGGCATAATCCTGCAACACCACATGATTTCGCAGGAAGGAGGCCGCAGCCTCGGGTGTGCTCAGCTCGGCCGCTGCGGTCCCCACATCGAGTCCCGGCCAGGCCGCTTCAGCTTCCGCCGCGCGCAACAGGTCCAGCAGGGTCAGCTGTTCGGGATCGGTCTGCTCGCCGCGCGGCCAGAGTAGAAACAGCAGCAGAATAACCACCCCCGAAACGGCGGCGGCGATGGACGCGCGATTGCGTGTCTGGCGGGTCATGGTGCTCTCTCCACACCCGTTCGAACGATCGTGTCGGTGACGAACCGGTCCAGGGTTTCGACGCAGGCCTCGTCTATGGTCGAACGAGGCCGGGTGACCGTCAATCTGGGTCGCCCCTGCAGGTCGTAATCCAGGGCGACTGTCAGATACTCCACTTCTTGCTGGTATTGTTCAGGACATGTGTTTCGGACATTGGGCGTATGAATGTCATTCAAGCTCAGCGCTATCTCTTCGGCGTCCGGACCGATCACACCGTCCAGAACAGGGTATCCGAAGCGTAGCTCCCAGGTTTCAAAATAGGCGCTGTCATAAGGCACGTGGGTCAACCGCATGCGGAAACGGCCCGTTCGCAAATCGTGATAGGCTGCGGCCTGATAGCCGTTGAACGTCCAGACCCCGCTGAGGTCGGTAAACCGCAGCCCGCACGGATCGGCGATGTCGACCGTGGGGATATCTCCCTCGAAGGCATCGCTGCCCTCAAGATCCAGCTCGACCGGACGCAGATCAGTCAGCTCTACCGCTGGCCCATGTGTTACAGACGGGCAGGGATCCCTCTCCGCCCCGGCGTCTGCGTTTTCTGCCGCTTGAAGCGCCAGCATGGTGCCCAGCAATATCCAGCCCGTCATGTCGCAATCCTCCCGCCCCAGTTAACGCCAGGGTGGAAATATTGGCAAACAGAAAGCCGGATGCGCCGGCAGACCCGGAATATTGAAGCGCCCGGCAACCTGGAAACTGGCAATGCGCTCTTGACGCGGCGCGCCCGGCCCTCGACAGCAAGGTCCATGTCTATCGCCGCAGATTCAGAAAACCATTATGATGCCTTGGTAATCGGGGCCGGCGCGGCAGGCCTGTTCTATGGCGCACGTGCGGGTGAAGCCGGATTGCGGGTTCTGGTCATTGATCATGCCACCCGCCCCGCCGAGAAAGTCCGGATATCGGGTGGCGGACGGTGCAACTTCACCAACATTCACACCGGCCCCGGGAATTTCATTTCTGCCAATCCGCATTTCGCCAAGTCAGCTCTGGCGCGCTTCACCCCGCAGGATTTCATTGCCCGGCTCGCGCGGCACAATATCACCTGGCATGAAAAGACGCTGGGCCAGCTCTTCTGCGATGGCCGTTCGGGCGCGATCATCGACATGCTGCTCGGTGAGCTCCACGGCGCCGGCGGAAAATTGCGCCTGGGCACGTCTGTCCAGGATGTCACCCGGACCGGTAACGGTTTCCGCGTCAGCACAGCGGGCGCCGTGTTCGAGACCGGCCGGCTGGTGATCGCCAGTGGCGGACTCTCCATACCCAAAATGGGCGCAACCGGTTTTGCCTATGATGTCGCCCGCCAGTTCGGCCATAACGTCATTGCCCCACGTCCGGCCCTCGTTCCTTTCGTTTTTGAAGGACGCGACAAGAGCGATTTTGCGTCCATCGCCGGCCTTGCCTGTCCGGTGCAGGCGCGCAATGACTGCGCCGCTTTCGAGGAAGCCCTGCTCTTCACTCATCGCGGCCTGTCCGGTCCGGCCATATTGCAGATCTCGTCCTACTGGTCGGAAGGCGAAGCGCTCTCCCTGGACCTTCTCGCCGGCCGGGATGCCGCCGCGGCCCTGACCGCCTTCAAGGCAGAGCACCCGAAGAAATCCCTGGCCAGCGCCCTGGAAACCCTTTTGCCCAACCGCCTCGTCGCCCTGCTGACAGCACGCGGAGATATTCCCGGCATTCCGCGCCTCGCTAACCTGTCCCATACCGCCATTGAAGACATTGTAGCACGCCTGTCAGACTGGACGATCAAACCCGCAGGCACTGAAGGCTGGCGTACCGCCGAGGTTACCGCAGGCGGCATCGACACGCAGGAGCTGTCATCGAAGACCATGGAAAGCCGGCGGGTTCCGGGGCTCTATTTCATCGGCGAATGCGTCGATGTCACCGGCTGGCTGGGCGGCTATAATTTCCAGTGGGCATGGGCGAGCGCCGATGCCGCCGCTCAGGCCTGAGGGAAAGTCCGGCTCGCGCTCGATTGTCCTGGATATCCCGGACAAGCCAATCCCGGTACGGCATCCACACAGCCTCTTGTCCCTGGAACAAAGCCTTCGGAAAATGGTTTACTGTCAAAGCCGCATTTTCCTGCTAGGTTGACGTACAGGGCATCTGCCTCCATTGCCCGGAGCGCAAATGAAGACAAGGGAAGAGACGCCAGAAACAAACGGCACCGCAGCCGGTGGCCGCAAAGACTGGCGTCTTCCCGTCCTTGCCGGTCTGGCCTTTCTGCTGGCTGTCAGTGCGGTCATGGCCGGGCTTTTCCTGTATTTTGAGCACGCCAATGCCCCGCCGGATGATCTCTGGGCGGAAGCCACCTACACGGCAGATCCGGGCTGTGATCCGGAAACGGCCGAATGCGATATACTCCTGCCGCCCGTCCCGGCCGGGCATGGATCGGACGGGACAGGCCCAACGATTTCACTGGTAACATTCCCGGATCTGGATGACCCCATCGCCCAATGGGGGCGTTGCATGGACACCGTTTTTGCCTGTCTCGGACCGCCGGATGATGCCAGCACGGCAGAGCGGGCCAGCCGGTTGCGCGCCTGCGTGGCCGGGGCCGAATGCCCGCAGGCCTGTCTCGATCGATATGCCGGACAGGCGGGCGGAGATCTGGACGCCGCCGTCAATGCGTTCGAGCGGATTTTCGTAGCGGAGGATGCATGGTGCGCACCGCAACAGGACGACTAGCCCGGCTGAAAGCTTATTCCTTCCGCGCCGCTCGCATGGCCGCAGTGATCGGTATTGCCGTCGTTGCCAGCGCACATGACACGAAGGATGCGGCACGGGTCGGTGAGTTCGCGGGCCATGTCGCCGATCGCGACAAATGGCACGCCATCTATTATTGCCATGGCAGCACGCTGGATAATTGCCGGGAAAACGAACATGCCTGGCTGGCGCAGACAGCGCTGGACCGTGCGGCCCCCGGCTCGCCATGGAATTTCTCGGCCGACAATGACCTGATCGTCCGGGATTTGGCGACCGGCTATTTCCGGCCCGAAATCGGCGAACGGCCAGGATCCTCCTGGGATCCTGATGATGTGATGGGCCTGCCCCAACGCCGCCTGCCGGGTCCGGCCAATTTCGCCGGCATTCCGGATTTCAGCTATACAATCTATGACTGGATCAACCGCAATACGGACTGCCCGCCGGCACCGGGCGGAGCCATGCCCGGCGGTGTGCCCGGTGATTGTCACAATTACACCTACTGGCAGGGCGGCGGTTTCAACGCCTCCCATTTCGGCTCCCAGGCGACGCGATCCTATCTGCGGCTGCATCAGACGGCGCTGTCCCTCGCCGCGCGCGCCAGCAGACTGCGGAGCCGGATTTCGGAAGATCCGGCCAATCTCGAAGCCTATCGTGATGTGATCCGGGAAGCCGAGCATCAGGCGCTGGCTTACGAAGCCTACGCCCAGCATTTTCTCCAGGACCGGTGGGCGATGGGGCATATGTTCGAACGCTGGGGCTCTCCGGAATACAACGCCAATGGTATTGGCTGGGATCCGACCCGGGCGCTTTTGGCGGGCGGATTCACCGGTATCATTCACGGCCATCAATCCGTAACCCACATTCCCGACGCGCTGTCCTCGCCGGAAGTCGGGGTGACATCCACCCTCACCAATCTCACGGCGCGGGCACTGATCTCGCTGGGGCAGGCTGTGGGACTGGTCGATGAGGACACCGAACCGCCGGCCGCATCCATCTACATTCCGGTCTGGCGCCATGCCAATGAGGAGGAAACCCATCCCGGTGTCGGTGATTACCGCGCCTGGGACATGATGCGCCTGCGCTATGCCGCGCGCCTCGATGCCGCCGGTCATCTGCTGGAATACAATTCGGAAACCGCTCTGCCGGTTCAGCGTCAGCGGCGCGAATTGCTGGCCTGTTCGACAGCCGGCTATCGCGAAGTGATCGCCGCCTTCGGGCAGAACACAAGCGGGTACGGTATTGATGATGTCGCGCTCAGCCCGGCCTCCGGCGAATCGCTCGGCATCCATTGTTTCGACATGTGGGCGACCAATGAATCCATGGTGGCAGGCATGGGGCCGGAATTCATAGCGGCCGGCGGCATCGCTACCCTGTCCCAGGCACTTGTGCGGATCGGAACCTATGCCGCCGAGGCCTCCGGCCGGGGATCGCGCAATGCGCTGCCGCAGGAGCTGCGGGGCCTCGTCTACACGCGCAATGACACGCTTTCGCTGACCCGTATCTATGTGCAGGCGCGGCTGGCAGCCTTCCGCGATGCCAACGGGATTGACCTCGCCCAGGGCGGACTCGGTACTCTGTCAAACATTCCGACCGGCGACACCTATCCGATCGCCAGCTATTTCGAACCCGCGGATCTGACCAGCCTGCCGGATTCCGATCCGCGCGGACGCGACGCGGAAACCGTATTCGGTTTCTACAATCGGGCCCACGCCGACTATTTCTGCAGGCGATCCGAAGAGCTGCTTCAGTCGCTCCGCGGCTCGTCAGAGGAGGCAGAACGCGCAACCTGCCGGATGCTGGCCCAGCGGCTTTATGAGGAGACACGCGGCGACAGTCCGGACGTGGAAGAATATTCGTCCGTCATGCTCAACGGGTCGCGGGAGCGTACCGAACCCCTCTGCCGTCTGGCTTCCACAGCCTGGTCCGCGCCACGCTTCGGGGGCGACCGGATCGACATTCTGCATCCCGGCTATGTTCCCTGGAATTTCGCAGCAGACGAATCCCGCGCTTTCGCGATGGATGACGCCCGGCTGTCTTACCAGTCAGTCGCCAACTGGTGCGACCGGACTCCGGTGATCGACGCGCAGGAAGAAGAGGACCTCCGTGCAGCAGGTGTGGTGACCGTCATCGAGAACACCCGCGACACACTCGAAATCCGCGGGCAGCATTTTGGCAGCACACAGGGTCAGCTGGCGATCGGCCTGACGCCCGGCTCCGCCATCCCGATCAGCGATATCCTGTCCTGGACCGATACCCGCATCCGTTTCCGCGTGGAAACGGAATTCGGCCAGCTGGCCTTTCGCGAGTCGGCGGCAAGCGTGGAGCGTTTCAGCGACAGCTATGTTTTCATCACGCGATCCACTGAAGCCGCGGAAGACCCCGGGCAGGCCAGCGCCGGGCGGTTCGTGATCCGGCGGGAGGTAAGGCCGCCACGCCTGGTGCAGGTCGAAATCACTGCACGCGGCGAAGATCAGCCCGTCTATTTCATGCAGCGGCCCGCCCCCACCGCCAGCCTGGACGACGATGCCGGCTGGTTGTTCGATCCCGCCGCGGAAGACTCGCAGGAGGAGACTGAAACAGCCTTTCGGCCCGTCGGGCCCGGGGCGCGGCTGGTCATTGAACTGACCTTTGATGAAGACATTGACCGTGATGCCGACGGACAGATTATCAGCCTTGGCGGCGAACCTCTGGAAGGCCAGTGGAACAGCCGCCGCCATTGGCGCGGCGAACGCGCGATTCCGGACGGGGATGCCTTCAATGCCTTGCGCGGCGCGCAGACACTGGAGGTCTATGTGCAGTCAGAACGCGGCGCATGGACCGATGGTGACCCGGAACGTCCCGGTTCCGAGCCGGACCGCGAAACCGTTCTGTTGTATGACCGGATTCCGGTGGTTCTGGAATCCATCGAGGTGCGAGGCGCCGGCCGGAATATCTACAGCGCAGTCTGGACGGATGGGCCGGATTATGAAGACGCGCGCAATCTCACCCTGGCTGCACTGGACCCGGAGGCGCGGACTCTGGATGTGGCGGAAGCCCGCGCAGCGCCCGCCAGCGGCACGGGTCAGATGCGTCTCGAATTTTCCACTGAACTGGATGCCGCGCCGGCAATTCGCGTCGGAGGAGCAGACGCAGACGTCAGCGGGGAGGGGCGGCGCTGGCGCGCACGCTTCGATCTGGAAGAGGCAGCGTCACTTCAGGACGCCAACGGCGATATCCAGATAACAGTGACGCTGACCGGTCAGGCGCTTGACGCTGATCCGGCCACACCGGCGGCCATTGCCCCGCCGGATCAGTGGTCAAACAGGATTTACTGGACAAGCCTGGACCAACGCCGCGGCGGACCGGACGGCTCAGATGGCGGGCCAGACCTCTGGCACCGGCTCGGCGAACCGCCAGCTCTTTCACTTCTCGTTATTCTAGACGCGTCCGGCTCGATGGGAGAAAGCGGCCGGATGGCGAATGCGCGATCCGGCATCAATCAGACATTCGAATCCCTGCCGGAAGACGAGGTCATCGAATTTGCCGCCGTGGCCTTCCAGGATTGCGGGTCTTTCAGCACCCGCACCTTCACCCGGGATGCCGACTCGATCCGCAGCTTCCTGACATCGATCACACCGCTTTCCGGCACACCGCTGGCGGCCGCGCATGATCAGGCGCGCGCCATATTCCTGTCTCAGGCTGATCCGCGCGCGGCCGAATGGCGCTATGCCAGTTTCACGGATGGCGCTGAAACCTGCGATGGAAATGTCGCCGGCGCGATCCGGAATCTTGAGGCCGTGTTGAGCCGTCACAGGGCACCGGATCGCTCTCCACCGGAACCGGAACAGGCCCCCGCGCCGGAGCGCGCCTTTGATTGCAGGGCGACCACCGGAACCGGCTATTCGGTCGAGGTCAGGGATGGCGGCCGGCATCTCGACCGGATCACACTGGTGGAACGTGTCTATCTCGAACGCGCCTTGCCGGACGGGCGCTGCATCGCCTCGTTCGAGACCCGCGAATACGGTGTTTATTACGGACGCACGCGAAGCTCGGGCTTGCGTTGGGGGATTAACAGCCAGCCCAGCGAGAGCCAGACGCTGATAGGCCGCAGCTCACGCGGCGAAGCCGATCTGTTGCGGGTAAGGGGCATTGCCAACGCGGCCGCCGCAGGCCTTGTTGATCTTCCCACGGCACGGCGGGAGATCGAGCAGGCGGTTCGCGCGGCGGAGCCGGAGGAAGGATGATGCGGACCCTGTTGCCAGCGCTCGCCGCTGCCCTCCTGCTTTCCGTCTCAGCCGCGGCCCAGCAAAGGCTGGAAGCCGGCGAAGTGGCGATTTTACGGCTGAACGACGCAGGTGAGACCCGTGTCCGGATTGATCTGGACCACCCTTCAGAGGTTCAGCTTCCCGTCTTCGCGGGGCCGGAGGCGGTGACTACGGTATTCATCACGCCGGGCGCAGAAGCAGACAGGGCTCCGTCACAACGGCTCGTTCTGCCTTCTGGCCGCCACGATCTGGTTGTCTCCGGCGGGCCGGTTGGGGAAAGTGAAACCGTCATACAGGTCCGGCCGCAATTCCTGCCACCAAATGACGCGTTCGAGCCGAACGATACACCGGATACGGCATGGCAGGCTGATCTGCCCTTCCACCGCGTTGTCCGCCTGTCGCACGGCGACTGGGACTGGTTCCGGGTCGATCCGGGCGGCAGCGGAATCCTTGGCGTCCAGCTTCTGGGCAATCGCGGGACTTATGACGGCCCCCGGATCCGCGTTGTCGATGCGGCCGGTCGTGAGCTTTACATCAGCCCGCCGGGGACGGGGGGGTGGAATGGTATGCGATATGTCCGCGTGGACAGGGGGCCGGTCTTTGTGGGCGTCACCGATTCCTCGCCCTGGGCCGAACAGCAGCCGGACGGCTTCAAGACACTTGAAATCCGGCGGATCGAGCCGGTCACAGAAATATCCGGCAGGCTGATCACGCTCAGCGTGGAAACCGACAATCCGTCCTTTTATCAGCTTGATCTGGTTGGCGAAGCGCTGGGCATGGACGTGCGGGCGGCCGATGAAGCGGACCGCGTGGCTGCCGAGCTCGGGCAAGTCGTCCGGGGCGAAGGGTTCGGTTCGAGTGGTCAGGGCCGGATCATCTGGCTGATTCTGGGGCTGGCGCTCGCAAGCGCGGCTGCCGGCGCAATCATCATTCTCCGGCGGCGTACGCGGGGTGAGGAATAGATCCGGCGCAGCGGCCATCGCCTGAGCCGCAACCCGCCAGCTCTAATCCCCGGCGGTGGCAGATTTCCTGTAAAAGCCGGCTCAGAAAACCCGCGGCGCAACCAGCAAGGCGACCACGCTCAATACCGCCACCGCGACAATATTCAGGATCAGGCCCGCATGATCACGACCGCCCTGCGCACTTGTCTGGAAAACGCAACTACGGCCTCCCAACAGGCGGACGCACACTGAACGCCTGCGATTGTAGAATCAGCGGCTGCGGTAGGCACCCCGCCCTTGCCGCCGCCGCCAGCCATGGCTAAACCGGTTTTCGGACAGGGTATGGTATTTTCCAGGCAAAGGGGCGTTCATGCGGTACGGGTTTCTCCCACTTATTCTGGCCTGCGCGACAGCGTCGGCAATGGCTCAAACGGCTGCAGAGGATGTTCGCCCCGGCACCGTCAGCGAGGATCAGCCCAGCGCCGATTTCCAGATCGATCTGACCGGCGGCCAGCTGGTCACGCTGACAACCCGCTCGGACACCAATTTCGACACCGTGCTCAGGGTCACCGGCGCCGATGGCCGCACGCTGGCCGAGAATGACGATTATTCCGGCGGCGGCCTGCAGTCGCAGATCATTTTCCAGCCGCCGCAACCGGGCATCTACACGGCATCGGTCACCGGATATGGCGGCGCCTCCGGCGCGTTCGAACTGGTGGTAAGCGAGGGCGTGGATTTCGGCCTGTCGGACGCGGCCGAAATCCGGGTCCAGGACGTTGTCACGCTCGACAATGCAAATCCGACGCGGTCCGTCAGTGCGGATTTCGCTGAAGGCGACATTATCGTGGCCAATACCTATGCGGTGAGCCCCGGGCTCGACACCACACTGGAGCTGCGTTCGCCATCGGGCAGCATCATCGCGCAGAATGATGACAGCCGGGCCGGCGGCACGCTGAACTCCCAGATCATCCTGCAGATCGCTGCGGCAGGCCGTTATGATATCGTGGTCGGGTCTTATTCAGGCACCGAAACCGGCGATGTTCTGGTATCGGTTGCAATCGATCCGAACGCGGAAATTCCCTATGATTTTACGGCGATCGAAGGGACAGAGATCGCCCGTCATTCCGGTGTGATCGACGATAATCAACCGTCGCGGGAATACCCTGTCGCGCTCGAAGACGGTCAGACCCTGCTCGTCCTGGCAGACTCATTGTCGGGAGATCTCGACCCGGTGCTGCGCGTTCTGGGCCCCGACGGCGAGCCGGTATCGCTGAATGATGACCGCGGCGACGGATCGTTGAATTCAGCCATCGCGCTGACGGTGGACGAGACCGCTGAATACACGGTGGTCATGGAGCGCTATCGCGGCGGCAACAGCACCGGCGAATACAGCCTCGTGATGTCGCTGGTCGATGCCGGCATCGTCGACGAGTTGCGGGCGCTGCGAGAAAACATCTCGTTGAGCGGTGAGCGCCTGTCGATCCGCACTGATGATTTCGTCGTCTATTACACGCTCGAGGGAAGCGATGCCTCCTCCGAAGCCTATGCGCGCGAAGTCGGCGCAGCCCTTCAGGAAAACCTCGATGCGCAGCGGACCCTGGGCTTTGCCGAGCCTATCCGCGATGAGGAGGGGCTTTACCGCGCCTATGTATCGGAAGTCGGCGGGGCGCTGGGCTTTGCGCGCCCGGTCGAGACTGTGTTCGACAACCCCTATACGCCAAGTGTCCGGGAGGAAGCGGCGTCACGCGCTGTTTTCGTCATTGATAATGATTTTGTCGGCCTTGGCGATGCCAGCCCGTCCAGCCTGATCCGCGCCACCGCGACGCACGAGCTGAATCACATTGTCCAGTACGGGTATGACTCGGTCGAAGAGCTGAACTGGCTCTATGAATCCACCGCTTCCTGGATCGAGACCGTTACCGTTGGCGAGGATCAGGACGCCACCGACTATGTGTCAGCCGACTTTGCCCGGCCCGGCCGGTGCTGGAGCACGTCGGGCGAAGGGCTGGATTACGGCCAATGGACCTTGCTGCAATCCATTGCCGACAGTCATGGCAACGGGATGATCGTCCGCTTCTGGGAAAACGCCGCGCACATGGACGGGCTGGAGGTCATGAATGCAGCCCTGCGCGATGACGGTTCGCACCTGGTTGAGGCCATCACCCGCTGGCGGGCCCGGAATTATGCGCTGGACTATGATCTGGCACCGGTTTTCAACCGCACCGTGGAGATTTCGGGCACGCTCGGCACTTCTGGCCGGACTTCAGGGAAAGGCAGTGTGGAAGAGCTGGGCGTCAATTACTTTGCGCTCGATCTGGACGGGCCGGCCACCCTCTCGGTCAGCCGCGCCGACAATATTGAACTCTTTGTTCTCGGCCAGCGCGGTGGTGAAATCCAGGTCATCTCCCTCGGTCAATCCGGCACCGTTGACCCGGCCGAATGGGAACATGCCGGACTAATGGTGTTGAATACATCCATTCCGTCTGCGCCCGGCGAATGCCGCGGACAACGTTATCAGCTTGACCTGTCGGACGGTGGCGATGACATGCCTGAAGCGGCCTTCCGCCTCAGCGACCGGCACTTCATCATTCCGGGTGAGGACGAGGCGGATACCGGCGAAGAGTAGTGGTCACTGCACCAGCCGGCTTTTAAGGGCGGGCCCGGCCTGTTGCAGGGAGGTGCAGGAGCGAGCGCTGTTTGCGTGCGCCCCTAAACGGACCACCACCTGGCAGTGCACACTCAAGGCTGCAGGCTGAGTTGAACCAGCTGATTCTGTCCGTCAAAGGCGAGGTCTTAACAAGTAACTGGTTCCGGACCGGTTGTTGAGCCACCTCCCGTTTCAGCCTGGCCACCATCAACCCGCTTCAGAAAACCCGCGGCGCAACCAGCAGGGCGACCACGCTCAATACCGCCACCGCGACAATATTCAGGATCAGGCCCGCCCGGACCATCGACGGGATAGCGACCATGCCGGAACTGAACACCACGGCATTGGGTGGCGTGGCGACCGGGAGCATGAAGGCACAACTCGCCGCAAGCGTGACCGGAATGACATAGACGAGCGGGTCCTGACCGGTTTCCACTCCGATCGCCGCAATCACCGGAAGAAACGTTGCCGTCGTTGCCAGATTGCTGGTCAGCTCGGTGATGAAAATAACCAGGGCCGTGGCGGCAACAATCAGAAGGATCGCATTCAGCCCGCCGACCGCGACGAGTTGCTGTCCGAGCCACAGAGCCAGACCCGAGGCTGACACCGCCGAAGCCAGGGCAAGACCGCCTCCAAAGAGCACCAACACCCCCCAGGGCAGCTTGGTCACAGTCTCCCACGTCATCAATGCCTCGCCCTTCTTCCCTGACGGGATAAGGAAAGCCGCCACAGCCGCCGCCATGGCGACACCGGTGTCGGTAATCTCTCCAATAAAGGGCAGGCCATCCAGCCATCCCCGTGAAAGCCAGCCGGCCACGAGAAATCCGAACAGCAGCGCGGTCCGCACCTCCGCCTTGCTCATCCGTCCAAGCCCGGCACGCATGGACAATATGTGCCGGACAGCCTCGTCCGAGGCACGGAAATTGATCGGAAAAACAAGGCGCGTCAGCACAAGCCAGGCGATGGGAAGCATAACCAGCGAAACCGGCAAGCCGACCAGCATCCAGCGGGCAAAATCGATCTGGACATCGTAATTGTCAGCCATGAAACCGGCCATGAAGGCATTCGGCGGCGTCCCGACAAGTGTTGCAAGACCGCCCAGCGTCGCACCATAGGCAAGGCCCAGCAGCAAGGCCGTTCCGAAATTGCTTCTCTGGCGCGCATCCAGCGATGGCATGGTTTCGCTGATCACGGTTACCACCGACATGGCGATCGGAAGCAGCATCAGTGTCGTCGATGTGTTGGAGATCCACATGCTGACGAAGGCCGCGGCCATCATGAAACCCGCCACAAGGGAGCGTGAATCCGCTCCGGCAAGCGCGAATACGGCCAAGGCAATGCGGCGATGAAGGCCGCATCGTTCGATTGCCAGCGCGACCACGAATCCCCCGAAGAAAAGATAGATGATCGGATTGGCATAGGGTGCGGCGATTTCGCGCGTCGAAACAACGTCCAGCAAGGGCAAAGCCACCAGGGGCAGGAATGCCGTGACCGCAACCGGGATGGCTTCTGTCGCCCACCAGATTGCCATCCATGTTCCGACAGCGGCGACAATTACGCCCTCGCGGGACAAGCCCTCGGGCGTAAAGGTAAAAGCAACGAGCAGCGCTACAAGAGGGCCAAGGAGAAGACCAATACGCTGATACAAAGCCGGGCCTGCGGTCTCTTGTGCTGTCATGAAAATCGCCTGTTCTGATACATATGGTTTCGGGATGTCTGCAGTCTGCAAAGCAGAGACGCACCACGCATGCCCGCCCTCACAGGATGGTGCGCCGGACGGGAGACCGGATCAAATAATGGCCGCGCGGTTGAATGCCACCTCATTCGCCCCGGCCTGACCGCTGGGCGCTCTCCAGGGCAATCAGACGGGCGGCCGCTTGCGCCATGCCGGCATTGTCGTGCGCAACCCCGGGGACAATATGAGCTGTCCAGGCAAGCCGCATATCGTATGATTGTGCTCGCGCCTGCGCTTCTCTCATGAAAAAGGCTCCGCGCGCATAACGATGCGGCCCCTGCGCCGCGGCTTCCGGCGACTGCCGGAGATTGGGATCGCCGGGATTGGTGTCCTGGTCACCCAGGAGCAGTACCAGCGGCTGGAATAGCCAGCGGCGCAAACGGTCTGCATCTGCCGGAGAGCCGCCCAGGCCATACGGCCAGGGCGTTTGCAGGTCCGGCAGGGTGTACCAGCCGGCATTCGCGGAAAAGGCAGTGAAGAGACGCGGCAAGTCCTCGAACAGGATAGCCCGGTGAACGAACTGCGCTCCTGCGGAATGGCTGAAAAGATAATAGCCCTCGGTCTCACCGCCTCGCGCGGCTATCGACGAGAAAAGCGGCTCGATAACGGTGTAGGCATAGGGGCCGTCCGTGCCGATCCCGCCCAGATTATACAGCGCCGCACCGGGAAAGGCGCGGGCGGAAAACTCGGGCGCGTAGATCCGCAAACCGTATGTGCGGGCAAGCTCGCGCCAGTTGGCCGCATAATCATCCGCATTCCGGTTGACTCCATGCAGGACAATGACCACGGGTGCATCCGCCATGCGATCCGCCGGTGGCTCGATATAGTGGACGGTAATGGGCGGACCGGACCATTCCGAAAATACGAAACGGCCCGATTGCCAGTCATCGGCCAGTACCGGCCCGGACCGGGCGGCCATGGCGAAAAGAAGAACAGCGAGAGCGCGCAGCATAAGAGTGTCGGGACGCCGCCAATCAACGGCGCCCCCTTGACCACTGACTAGAAGAATTTGCGGATGTCGAAATAGATCTGACGTCCACGAATGCTGTGATAGGCCGCATCATAACCATTGGTTTCATCGGCCAGCGGAGGATCTTCATCGAAAATGTTATTCGATCCGACGCGGATGCGCAGCCCGTCAAACGGCCCATTGCTGTCGATGTCATACTCCATATAGGCATTCACCTGAGTCCAGGAATCGACGATAAACGGGTCGCCATTCGGGTTCAGGCCGGCACCGGTATCAATGAAATCGCTGGTATAGTCTGCGCGCACACCCCCACCGAAGCCGCTCGGATGACGCCAGGTCAGCGTGCCGGCAACGCGCCATTCCGGCTGACCGTCCTGGCGGATGATATTGCCTTCCTGGGACACCGTGACTTCGTTGGAAATGATACCGCCATTCACGCCGGCCCTGATCTGCTCGGCACCCGGCGATAACGCAATGAAGTAAGTATCGAGATAGGACGCATTCACGCTCAGATCGAAATCGCCAAGCGGCGTGTCCTCGATTTCATAATAGATGCCGTAATCAATCCCTTCGACATCGATATCTTCATTGTTGTCGTATGTATCGCGGATAAACAGGATATCGCCTGCCGGTGTCAGACCGGCTGCATTGAAGAAATTGATCTGGTCCTGATTCGGTGCCGCGCGGACGACATTCGGGTTGGATCCGCCCTGCACACGCAGGAGGTAGTCCAGGTTCACATGATTTTCCGCGCCGAACACACCGACAACACCGCGCCGCTGGATTTCCCAGCGGTCGACCGTGATCGTGAGGGCATTCAGGATGCTCAGCGGTCCCTCCAGCCCGCGCGGCTCGAAGACAAAGCCATAGGTGACGTTGATATCGTCTTCCGGACCGATATCATCAGCAACGGACCGGCGTTCCGTTCGTCCGACGGAGAAACCCGTACATGCTGCGAAGTCAGCAAAGGTTCCGTTCCGGACACCGGCTTCACAGAAATAGCTGTCCTCGCGCGCATTGGACCGGTCGACTGCTTCGTTGACAACCAGCAGGTTGGGAGCGCGGAAGCCTTCCGAATACGCGCCGCGGAACATCAAACCCTCGAAGGGCGTCCAGGCGGCAGCCACACGCGGATTAAGACCGCTGCTGCCGAAATCGGAATAGTGTTCGGCACGGGCTGCAATCTGGACATCGAATGTATCGATCAGCGGAATATTCATGTCCGGGCTGACAAGCGGGACTGAAGCTTCGACAAAGCCGGCAAATACATCACGGGATCCGCTCGAATCCGGCGTCGGACTCGTACCGAATATGTCCGTCTGGCTCACTTCGCCCGTTACGAGATCGGTGAAAGTGATCGTGCCATCAACCCGGTCATCGCGATCCTCTTCATAGGCTTCGTTGCGGTATTCCGCACCGGCAGCAATCCCGATTTCGCCGCCTGGAATGGAAAAGACACTGCCATTGCTGGCCCTGAAGTCGATCAGGCTGAGCTCTGAAGTGCTTTTGCGGACCACATCGACCAGGAAGGGTTCGATGAGATCGCGGGAATTGGGCGTCGCATCGCCGATAGACGGATTGTTCGGATCGCCGCCATTGAAGATGTTGTAGACATTAGGCGTCTCGTTAAAGAGCGCCTGCTGGAACAGTGTCCGGGAAATCGAATTGTTCACCGTGTCTTCCGCATAGGCGCGGTTGTAGAGCAGGGCCGTATCCCAATCCCATCCGGACGATCCGAATTCGCCCCTTGCACCCGTCAGGATACGCCATTGTGTGTTAACGACCTCGATATCTCGGAAACCGACATCGACAAACCGGTAGCGCCCGCCATCTGTAAAGACTGGCAAACCACCAACAGGGACATTGGTCAGGCCGGGCAAACGGTTCGGATTGGGCGTTCCGTCAGAGAAAGTCACCGGTCCGAAAGGGTTATAGTAATAGTTCGCCGGAATGGAGATTTCGGTCGCACCGATCCCGTTCCGCGGCTCATTCGTCGATTGTGTCTCGGCGTAATAATAGCCGAACTCGCTGTAGAGCCGGATGCCGTTTGACATGTCGTGATTGAGGAAGCCGAACAGATTGACCCGCTCGCGATCAGAAATGATGGAGCGTTCTGATGCGCCATCGAACCGCAGATCACGGTCCTGGCTGCCATCATCAATGCAGATGTTTGCTACGGACAGGGCCCCAGCGGTGTTGGCGCGGCAGCCGGCAAAACTGTCCGGCTGGATATGAAACACGCCGGAGGCGGTGGTCAGAGTTGTACCGTTCTGCCGGACACGAGTCCCCGACGTCGTCCGCAAGGTCCATTGCCCCCAGGGGGTCTGCGTGGCCCGGTTGTCGAACGAAATATCGCCTTCAAAACTGGTGCCGATCAGAAAGGGGCGCGTGTCTTCGCTGGCCGAAAGCGGATGCTCCGAGGCAAACATGCCATCACGTAGCGAATATTCGGCCGAAACCGTGATATTGGTCCGCCCGTTATTGTAATCTTCGCCCGCCCGCATTGTCAGCGTCTGCTCATTCAGCCCGCTTCCAGTGGCATAGAGATGGCGTCCGCGCAGATAGAGGCCTTCGACATTGTCGCTGAGAATGGTGTTGAACACGCCTGCCACAGCATCCGAGCCATAAATGGCCGAGGCACCGTCATTCAGGACTTCCACGCGCGAAATGCCTGCAACCGGCAGCGCATTGACATTTATGGTCGTCACCGGCGTCGATAATTCCGCCTGCGTTGACGGGTGATTGACGACGCGGCGTCCGTTCAGAAGCACGAGCGTTCCGCTGGAACCGATCGACCGCAGATTGATGGAGGCAACATCGCCCCGGGCATTGTTGTTGGTGGTGTTGTTGTCGGTCCGGAACTGCACACCGCCCTGTGACGGCAGGGAACGGATCAGGTCCTCTCCATCCACACCGCCAATCGCGTCCAGTTCATTCTGGCCGATAATGGTCACCGGAAGGGATTCGTTGATCCGTGCGCCTTGGATATTGGTCCCCGTTACCACGATGACATCGGCTTCTTCGGTTTGTGCCGGCCGGGCATCCGGCGTCTGTTCCACTGGCGCGTCTTGTGCAAATGCGCTCCCGCCAAGCGCCAGCACGCCAAGTGCAATTCCTGAATTCAAGATGGCCCGATAGGACATTGTGACTCTCCCCGTCATTTTATTAAGGG
This sequence comes from Alphaproteobacteria bacterium, assembly GCA_016124665.1. Taxonomy (GTDB): domain Bacteria; phylum Pseudomonadota; class Alphaproteobacteria; order Caulobacterales; family Maricaulaceae; genus Hyphobacterium. Next base: position 67,292 of record WGNH01000004.1, read on the forward strand.
AGACGAAAGCAACGTGTCTGGACAGTGTCAACAAAAAAGATACACTCCGTTCAAATTCAATACGGTCAGTAAGCTTGGAATTGAGACTGCAGGTGCCCATTATGCCTTGGCCGGAACAGGTCCGTCCCGGCAGTTAAGTAATTGGTGAATATCAGCATGACCGTTCTCAGGCCCAGCTTCCCCGATCACGAATCGCCTTTTTCGCGGCGTCAGGAACGCGCCCGGAAAACCGCTGCAATTCGCGCCGCCGCCGCCCAACGATTCAGCACGCACGGTGTCCAGGGCACACGCCTGGAGGATATTGCAGCCGATCTTGGCCTGACCAAGACCAGCATTGCCTATTACTACCCGTCCAAGGACAAACTGGCTGAAGCCGTATTCCTGACGGCGGCCGAATTTCTGGAAGAAGCCATTGTCCGGGCTGAAGATACAGATGTCTCTCCGGATCACAAAATTATCTGCCTGTTTCAGGCCTATGCGGACCAGCTCATTGAGGTGCTGGAAGGGCAACGCAGCCACCCGGCCCAACTCCAGGAGCTTGATTCACTGCCCGGAGACATGCAGGCGCGCATTGTCTCGCGGCTCAGTGCCGCCGTGGGACGCGTCAATGGAATGGTGCAGGAATGGCTAGACAGTTCAGATCGGGCGTTGGGCCGGAGCGAGCCGGTCACATTCTGTCTTTTTGCCTTGCTGGATTGGCTGAAAGTCAGTGCCAGCGATCATTCAGCGGCTGAATTCAGGTCAGCGGCGGCAGTATTGCTGGATATTCTGGGCGGCGGGCTGGCACAGCACGGCGCACTGACGGGTAAAGTTATGCCACAATTCAATACTCATGATGAATTGCCACAGATTTTTGATCGCGAGGCACGAAACCAGATCAAGCGGGAAGCCTTTCTCAAGGCCGGGATCCGGTATTTCAACAGGTATGGCTTCGAAGGCGTCTCGCTGGCCGATATTGCAGCCTCTCTCGGTGTTACGCGCGGTGCATTCTACTACCATATCCCGGACAAGGAGAGCTTCCTCGAACAATGTCTTGATCACTCACTCGATGCTGTCGAGGCAGCGCTTGACGCAGCAGAAGAAAACCGCACCGGGCTCGACTTCCTCCGCCAGGCCCTGTTTGACCTGATCTACATGCAGGCCAGTGGCGTGACACCGGTCATCCGCCCGGGCCTGATGTCGGCCCTGCCCCCGGCCCGGCAGAACCGGTATCGCGGGCGGTTACGCAATATTTCACGCCGGCTGGGCGATGCCCACCATGCCGCCATCGCCGATGGCACGGCGCGCGGGCATGATACGGCAACGGTCGAGGCAATCCTGGCTAGCGTCATGTTCCTGAATGACGGATACACGCTGGCGGCGGCGAACAGCTTCAACGACTGGCGTATATCCGAACACCCGCAATCTGCGACCAGTGACTATCTGCATGGTCTGCTCTACGGCTTCACGGTGTCGTCCGGGTGAAACGGCTTCTCCTCCTGATCGCGGTACTTCTGCCGATCGCCTGCTCGGAATCGCGGACTGACGATGCACTGACCCCTGCGCCGCCTGAAGCCGAAGCGGAAACGCCCGCCCCCCGGCCGGAACCCGCCTTCATGCCCCGGACCGCTCCGCTTTCGCGCAACAGCGAAGTCGCCGCCATTTTCTCGGCATCAGCCCTGAACGCCCAGGTGCTCAGGCTGGAAGCGGCACTGGCGCGCGCGCAGGCCTTCCATGGTGTGATCCCGCAATCAGCGGCCGATGCTATCACGGCCGCCGCTGTGCCGGAGAACATACCGGAAGCCGAGATTGATGCCGAATACGCCATTGTGCGCCATCGCATGGTGGCCTTCCTCAACGTCTTCCGGCGGTCACTGGATGAGGAGAGCGCCAACTATCTTCATTATGGCGCAACCACCGTTGATCTTTACGACAGCGCGGCCATGCTGCAGATGCGCGAAGCGGTTTTCGAGATGATCGCGGACCTGCGGAATATCGAACTCCAGCTCTTCGAGATTGCCGAACGTTACCGGAACACGCCGATGATCGGGCGCACACTCGGCCAGCACGCCCTGCCGATCACCTTTGGCAAGAAACTCAGCGGCTATATCGGCGAGAACCGCCGCCATATTGACCGGCTCGCCAGCCTGCTTACACGTATCGAACGGTCAATCAGCATGAAGGGGGCTGTTGGCAGCTATCTCGGCATGGGACCGGAAGGGCTGAATGTCGAAGCCCGCATGGCCGTCGAGCTCGGCCTGCCTGCGCCCTATCCGGACGACTGGCATGCCAGCCGCGATGTGTTCGCGGAATTTGCGCTGGTCCAGGCGATGATCGCCCGCACCTATGGCCGGCTGGGTCAGGAGATCTTTCTTCTGCAGATGACCGATATCGGCTCGGTGGTTGAACAACGGCCTGACGGCGCGGTGGGATCCAGCACAATGCCGCACAAGGTCAATCCCTCCCTGTCGGAAGCCCTGATCCAGCACAGCCGCCGGATTCCGCGCCTCGCCGAGATCGTTCTGGATGATATGGTGAACTTCTTCGAACGCGACAACACCTCCCGCCCCAACCAGGCAATCGGGGAAGTGACCCTCGCCACCGAGGAAATGCTCGGCGATGCCAGCCGCCTCATCTCCCGGCTGCGGGTCAATGAAGACCGCATGGCCGAGAATCTTCAGCGCAGCCAGGGCTGGATCCTGACCCAACGTATCGTTTTCGCAGTCCAGGACGATCTGGGACGCGAGGCGGCCGAACACCATTTGCGGGACCTCGCCGCCGCGGCGGAAACGGGAGTCTCCTTGCGCGAAGCCATTGAGGGTGATGCAGTTCTGTCCCCGCTCCTGGCTCCTGAGGAGCTGGATATCCTGCTCGATCCCGGCACCTATCTGGGCCTGGATGCCGCACTGGTCGACACCGTGATCGCGGAGGCCCGCGCCGCCCGCCAGTCAGACCCGGTCCGGGGGGACAATCCATGATCAGCCGTAGGGCACGGAACCTCCTGACGCTTTCCGGCCTTCTTTTCACACTGGCGGCCTGTGCTTCGATTCCGTCAGATTGTACGAGCGGTGATGTGCGGCTCACTCAAGGGTTTTCCGGCGCCCCTGCCCATACCTGCACGCGAACTGGCCCGGCCGCTTTCCGGCTGACCGTCGCGCCGGAAAGCATGCCCATCAATCCAAGCCCCTGGTATGCCTTCGACCTCGAGACGGCCAATCCCGTCGAGGTCCGTGTCGAACTCGCCTACGCTCTGCACGCGCATCGCTATCCGCCCCGGATCGATCGCGGCGAGGATGTCTGGGAATTGCTGCCCGCCGAATCTGTCAGCGTCGGGGAAGAGGGCCGCACAGCCACGCTCGATGTCACAATTGCGCCGGGCACTTCACGGATTGCCGCGCAGGAAGTATTCGGTCTCCGGCAGCGCGCACAATGGCGGGCCGGCTTTGCCGCCTCCGCCGGCCTGGACCGGCGCACCATCGGCCACAGCGTGGACGGCCAGCCGATCGAGGCGCTGTCGCGCCGTGCGTCAGATCCGTCCGCGCCGCTAATCGTCATTCTGGGTGGCCAGCATCCCCCGGAAGTCACCGGCGTACTGGCGCTGCGGGCCTTTCTTCAAACACTTTTTGATCCATCCAGTCCAGACGCAATACTCGACCGGTTTGAGTGGCTGATCGTGCCCGACCTCAATCCCGACGGGATCGAACGCGGACACTGGCGGCACAATCTGAATCAGACCGATCTCAACCGTGACTGGGGCCCGTTCAATCAGCCGGAAACTGCGGCCGTTCGGGCCGAGATCGAAGCGCGCGTCAGCCAGGGGCAAACCCCTTTTCTGCTGCTGGATTTCCACAGCACTTACCGTGATGTGCTCTACACACCGCCGGACGATTTTGGCCTTTCCCCGCAGAATTTTGCACGGCACTGGATCGCCGGGATCGATGCCATCTGGCCCGGGCCCGGCCCCGCCTTCGAACGCGGGCCGAATCACAATCCCGGCCTTCCCACCGCAAAAACCTGGTTTGCGGAAACCTATAGTGCGCCGGGCCTGACTGTGGAATTTGGAGACCAGACAGGGCGTATCCGCATCGCTGAGCTGGCGCAAACAGCAGCCACAGCGCTGCGAACTTACCTGCAAACAGCACGCGCATCACATGAAACGGGCGAAGTCCTTTCACCGGTCAGCCCCCCGGCTGATCCTGTTCCGGTTGACGTTGCCGGGCTGCCACGCTGATGGATGGGGCTATGCGGCTCCGTCATGCCGATTTCAGCTTGCCAGGATTTTGGGGGTCATGACGCAATTGGCCGTGACCCGGTCCGCACGATTTGGCCGTATTCGGAGACCGGCCACGGCCATCACATCAATATAAGGAATAATGGCGGTGGAAAGGAAACTTAGTTCGAAATCGCACTTCTTTGATCCGCTACGGCCGCTATTGCTGCACCCAATCAATACGCACTTGTCCTGACAATAAGAGCCCTTGGATCAACCGGAAACATTGCCGGACCGGGGCCTAGCGAACAGTTTGGTTAATCTAACTGCGCCTGATATTGCGGAGCTTCTTCTTGCAAGATCGTGTAGCTACTTCATGAGATCAGATATAGCGCCTCACCTTTTGCGCATACCCATCAAAGGTCTCACCGAAGGTTCTGCGCATATGCGGCTCTTCAACCCATATGATGAACACATGGATGATCGCCATAAAGAAGAGTGTGGAAACCAAAGCCAGTCCGGAGCCCGCAACGATGGCCGCACCGAGGAACATGCCTGCATAGCCGACATACTGTGGATTGCGTGTGTGACGGTATATCCCGTGCTGGATCAGCTCGTCTTCAAGTAAGCCATAGACGCGTTGTTGCGATCCGTAGGCGTATCGTCCCAGATGGATGACAGCGGCGCCGCCGAAGAACAAAACTGTTCCGATGGCGACCATGATGGGGGATGGCGCAAACAGGCTGCCGCGATCCAACCAAGATAGCGCGAGCGTCGCGATGAAATGACCATGCATTATGACGCCGGACATGACGGCGGTTGGAGGTGACCACTTGCCCTGGTGTTCAAACTCGGCCTTGGCCTTAAGCATGAACGGAAGCGAGGCCGCCGCTGTTAAGATCACATACGCGACAACGCCGATGAGCAGGGGTGACATTACGCGTCTCCTGTGTGGGCAATGGCTGAGTGTTCACGAAGCTCTTCAAGAGCCTGCTTGCAGATGGACCATGCCGACCGACTGAAGATGCCGGCCAGCGCAAATGCCAATATCAGGTCCGGCCATGCTGACCCGGTGACAGCAACAAGACCGCCGGCAATCATCACACCAACATTGCCAATGGCGTCATTTCGCGAGCACAGCCAGACGGAGCGAACATTCGCATCACCGTCTCTCCATTTAAGAAGGATGAGTACACTGGCGGCGTTCGCGAGAAGTGCGATTAAGCCGACAACACCCATGGTTTCTGCAGCAGGTGGTTCTCCTGACAAGGCACGCATGAGCGTCATCACCAGAACGGAAATTGCGATAGCGAACAAAAGGCCGCCTTTGAACAATGCGGCTCTCGCGCGAACAGCAATGGCAGAGCCGATGACCAGAAGGCTGATTGAGTACGTCATCGTGTCGCCAGCGAAATCCAGCGCATCGGCTTTCAGGGCTTGGGAACCCGAGGCAAAGCCGGCGGTTATCTCGACCACGAACATGACAAGATTGATGAAGATCACGGCCCACAGCGCGCGGCGATAAGCGCTTGAGGTGCCGTCAAATTTTTTATCGTTTTCGCAACAACTCAATTCCTTGACTCCCATATTTGATATGGAGTCTAATTTCTACAGCGACTGTAGAAGCAAGAGAGAAATGACAGAAGAATTCTCAATCGGCCAGGCAGCCAAACTATCTGGCGTCAAAGTGACGACCATTCGGTATTATGAGAGCGTTGGATTGATGCCCGAACCGCGCCGCGTTGAGAGCGGCCGGCGCATTTACGGGCAAGTTGCGGTGGATCTGCTGGGCTTCATACGACACGCACGCGATCTTGGATTCTCGGTGAAGGCCATCCGCGACCTGATTGATTTGCAAGAAAACCCGGGAACCGATTGCGCGAAAGCAGACGAACTTGCCCGGCGTCACCTCGTTGATACGCAATCGCGCATCGAGCAGCTACGGGTGCTAGAACGTGAATTAAAACGCATGATCGATAGCTGCTCCGGCGGTGAAGTCGGAACATGCGAGATCGTCACAAGCCTGTTCGACCATTCCAAATGCCAGTCCGATCACAGATCAAAGCCATATACTGTGCTGTAAATAGCTAGCGGTCACGCTCTGATGTTTTTGTGCTCCATCTCCAAGCAAGAAATAAAAGCGCGACGCCGGCGAATATGAAAACGTCAGCCAGATTAAACGTTGGCCAACGCGTTGCTTGCCATCCAAAGTCCAGATAGTCCGTGACGGCCCCATCGCCGAGCCTATCAATCGCGTTGGCAAGACCACCAGCCGCAAAAAGACCGCCGGCAGCCTGAACAAGTTTGGAGTTTTGCCTGGCAGTCCAGCTCAAAGCAAAAACAACCAAGACGATGGCAAAACTTGAAAGCAGATAGGGCGCAACCCAATGCGCACTATCCAGAATACCAAAACTAACGCCTCGGTTGTGGCCCAAAGTGATGTTGAAACCAGGGAATATCGGGATCGACGCGCCGATTTCGGCGAGAGTACGCTCAATCTTATATTTCAGAAAAAGGTCGAGAGCGATTAGAGTTGGCAACATTAGCAGCTGGCCGCCGCGAATTCTCCCCAGGCTGGTCGCGGTGAGATCGGAATATTTTTGCTTAAGAATTGACATGGAAACAGCCTACTTGGTGTGAAACACGCCGTCAGTTATTGGGTATCGTCTTCGGCAGTGGAAATGGCAGGCGGACAATCCTGCCATTTCCAGAAATGCCTTCAGCTAGCTTTCACGTTGTCGGGACCAAGACCTTGTGGGTGTGGCGCAAACCATTTGTAGACGGCTGGCAGAACCAGCAACGTCAAAATGGTCGACGTTACCAACCCGCCAATAACAACGGCTGCGAGAGGTCGTTGAACCTCCGAGCCGATGCCGGACGCAAAAAGCAACGGCATCAAGCCTAGGCCCGTAGTCGTCGCGGTCATCAAGACGGGCTGAGCACGACGAACCGCGGCCTCAACGCTGAACACGTCAACGTCCGAGCGTTCCTTTGCGAAGCGGTCGAGGAATGAGACCAAAACCATGCCATTACCTAGGGCAATGCCGAAGAGAGCAATAAAGCCAACGGAAGCTGGAACCGATAGGTTCTGACCCGTTAGCCACAGCGCCGCGATACCACCGACCAGCGCCAACGGGATGTTGGCGATGATCAAGAGTGCGCTTTTGAGCCGTCCAAAGCTGAAAAGTAGCAAGAGGAACACGACACCCAGTGTGACTGGGATGACGACAGCGAAA